>NZ_JBQENM010000022.1:0-113289 GCF_052044795.1 Ensifer sp. 22521 | reverse complement strand
GTCGCCTGTTCAGCGCCGCCAATGTTGTCCATCTCGACGTTCTGCGCCTTCAGCTTTTCAGCCAAGGACTTGTTCGCTTTGACCGCCTCGAGCAGCGCCGCACGTTGTTCCGGCGTGGCATGCTCGACCCACATGCGCGTTTGGTTCTGCTCCGCAAGTGTGCTTACATCGACGACATTGATCTTGTCGCCGCTGTAGCTGCGCACAGTTTGCTCAATCTCTTTGGGCCAGTCCATTGCGGCACCTTGACCGTGCACGATTCCAACGAAGCTCAGGGCGGAGAGGCTGGCAATCATAGAAAAAGTCGCAATACGGTTCATTGTCATGCTCCTTCCTAGGTTTTGCGCTGGTGACCGGAGCGGCAACCAAGCGCGGCTGCTCAAGCAACTCGTCGCAGCTGAGATTACGCGAAACTCCACCGAGCGATATTGTCCTTAGGGGAAGTCGTCTGAACTTGCCGGCCGCTGGTAGGATCGACGGCCACGATACTCTGCAAGTTTCACTGACCGGCTAAGGTCGGTGCGTCTTAGGATCATCCAGGGCAGATGGCTCGACCCAGGAACTGCGTCAGCCGCAGGCCTCTGCGGCGAGCTGGTCGATGCGCGGCGTCGGCGACCCGCGCAGCTCCCCGCCGCCGTAGACGCCGATGTCGCCGTGGCCGATGTTGTCGGCGAAGACAGAAGCCGATCGCCAATACAAAGCACATAGCCCGCCACGGTCCCAGCCACTTCATGTTTCGTCTCCCCTTTCGAAACCGCCGTCCGCGAGTGTTCCTCCGGAGCGGCTTCCGCTGGTCCGTCATTCAATCGTCGGGCGAAATCGTCATTGCCCTGTTGATGGCGTCGATCAGGGATTCGGCCGGGAACGGCTTGTGCAGATAGGCGACGCAGCCCGCGTTGACCGCCTCCTGTTCGAGCGCCTGATCGTCGACGGCGGTGATGAAGATGACCTTTATCATCAAGCCGCCGTCCTTCAGCCGGTGACAGAGTTCGACGCCGGATATGCCGCCGAGATGGACATCGAGCACGATGCAGCCGATCTCGCTCGACGTGGCGCGGTTCAGAAAGGCCTCGGCCGAGGCATATCCTTCCGTCGCGAAACCATGCGCGTTCAACAGCCGCGCGACGCTCTTGCGCATGCTCGGATCGTCGTCCACGACGGCCACTTTCCGTGGTTGGCTTTCCAACGGATGCCTTTCTGAGGCCCATGCGGAAAGGCATGTCCAGCCCCGATGATGACGATCGTATGACCAACGTCGAAGGCTGGATATTGTCCTATGGGGAAGCGCCGCTGACAGCACCGTGCGCATTTTCAGGTGGTTTTGCCGTCGGGTCGAGAAGTCCCAGTCTCTCCGCGATCGACACGGCCTCGGCCAGCGAATGCACGCCAAGCTTTTCCATGACGTTGTGCCGGTGCGCCTTGACGGTTCGTTCGGAGGTACCGAGATCGTAAGCGATCTGCTTATTGAGCTTGCCGCGGACGATCAGGCCGAAAACGTCGAACTCGCGTGGCGTCAGGGCCTGCAGACGCGCCTGAAGCGCCTGGACGCGATCGTGTTCGGCGCGCCGTATCACTGAGCGAAGCAGCGCCCGCTCGACGGCTTCCAGCAACGCCTCCCTCGAGGCCGGCTTCTCTAGGAAATCTTCGGCGCCGGCCTTCATCGCCCGGACGCTCGCCTTGATGTCGCCACGCCCCGACAGAAACACGATCGGCAGCAGCGGCGCTTTCTCGGTGAGCCGGTGCTGCAACTCGAGCCCGCTCAGACCGGGCATCTGCAGGTCGAGGAGGACGCATCCGGGGTCGGAGCCCGTCAGGTGGGCCAAAAGCTCTTCGCCCGAGCCGTAGGTGACAACGCGATAGCCGGATGCCTCCATCAACCGTGCCAGCGCGGTGCGATAGGACTTGTCGTCGTCGACGATATGAATGACGGGTTCCAACTGGGTCATCCGTGCTGAGCAAGCGGCAGGACGAAACGAAACACGGCGCCGCCGTCGGCGCGATTGTCCGCCCATATCTTGCCGCCATAGGTTTCGATGATCGCGCGGGCGATCGAGAGACCCAGCCCGGTGCCTGTCGGCTTGGTCGTGTAGAACGCATGGAAAACATGGTCGAGCTGGTCGCTCGGGATGCCGCGGCCGGTATCGGAGATTGACAGCTCGACCTCGGAATTCTCGATCAGCGCCGTCTGAAAGACCAGCTTCCGCTCGGTCGCCGCCGCATCGACCATGGCGTCCATCGCATTGGTGGCGAGGTTGAGAATGACTTGCTGGAGATGTACCTTATCGGCCCGCACCGGCAGCGCCCGGGTCGGGTCGCTGGAGCTGACGACGATGCTTTTTTGTCCCGCCTCGGCGTGGAGGATATGGATCGCGCTGTTGACCACCTCATTCAGGTCGAATTCCTGCCAGTCGATCTCGCTTCGCTTCTTCAGCAGTCCCCGCAGTCGAACGATGATATCGCTGGCGCGCTGGTCGTCCTCGTGGATGTCGACGAGAATCTGCCGGATGAGGTCGAGATCCGGCTGCTCTTTCCGAAGCAGGATTTCGAGGGCATCGACATTGCTGCGGATCGCTCCGAGCGGCTGGTTCAGTTCATGGGCAATCGATGCCGAGAGGGCTCCCGCCGTTGCCGACTGGTTGAGATGCACGAGTTCGAGCAGACGAAGCCGCGCTTCCTGCTCCGCGGCCAGCCGACGGCGCCGCTCGACCAGAAGCACCGTGATGATCACCCCCTGAAGCGCAAGCGCCGCAACGATGCCGATGATCGCCGCCCAGTATTCCTCCCAGAGGCTCTTCTCCTTGAAGCTCAGGACGGTTCCGGCAGGAAGCCCGCTCTCCGGCAAGCCCCAGCGCGTCAACTCTCTCGCATCGGCGACAAAGGTTTTCGGCACGTTGACGTTGGCGATCGGTTTTCCCGCGATTGCGTCGAGGGCGAGTTCGGCGACCGCCGTTCCGACCGACACGAAGGTGACGGTATTACCGCCGACGGCACCATGGCCGATATACGTGGAGTAAGGACCGTAGACCGGAGCGCTCGCCTTGGCGGCCATCCGTTCGAGCGCGTTACGCGGAATGAAGTTCCGGCCGCTGCGATCGGTAAAGACGGTGAGGACCAGAATAATGCTCCCTTCCGGGGCGCGGTCCGCGAATTCATCGATGGTCAAATCCTCGACGTAGGTCGTTTTAAGACCGCTTGCGGGGCCGGCGAGATCCGCGCGCGCCGTCGCAAGCCAGGAGCGGTCGAAATCCGAGGACCCGTCGATGATGACGAGATCGCGGGCATCCGGCTGGAGACCGCGCGCCATGAGAAGGGTTTTTGCGATGTCATACTCGTTGAAGGCCCCGACGACGTCGCTCGGCAGGCTCAACTTCGCGGCATCCGCGCCGCTGAAGCCGCAGAACACGATCTTCGCATCCGGGGCGACCGCATGCCGGTACTTGACGATGAAGCCCGTTGCCTCCTCACCAAGCGCAGTCACTACCTCCGGACGTCGGTCGGCGTATTTCTCACTGAGATATCGCGCCAGCCGGTCGATGTGAACCTTCTCGGGGAATCTGGAAAGATCGAGAAATTCCGAGAACAGATCGACCTTCCCCGTCGTCGCCTGCAGCAGCCGATGTCTCAGGGTCTCGCCAGCAATGGTCGTTGCCAGAATCCTCTCGTCATAGGGATAGAGGATGAGGATGCGTGGCACCTGGTCCACGATCTCCGCCGACAAGGGCTCGGCCATCACAACGATCAAGAGAAGCAGAAGGCAAGGAAATGCGGATGCGATCCGGGTGAACGGGTTCGATGGTTTCGTTGATGCACGAACCATATTGAACGTCCTTTGGCCATTCTCAATCGATGTCTTCGGAGGTGACGATGCGGCCGGGGCGGTTGCCCGTCGGCGTTCAACTATTTCAAAATTTAATCCGGCCCCCGCGCCAAAACCTTGCTGCCCTGCGTACGGCTTCCACGCCCAATGCGATTGCTGATCGATCCATACCGCGCCCAACTCGTGCGCGCTGCCCCAAAGGACAATATCGCCAAGGCGCGTTCCTGACTAGGCTGGGATGCGATGAGTGGCTTTCGCATAAGTAGCAATTGCGTGAACTCGGCGTAGTTCCAGTTTCGACGACAGCAGACTCGCGGCGTGCTTCGGCGCATCCATCAGTGCAAGATCGGCACGTGGTCAGGCCACCGTCAGCCATCTTCCGGCTGGGAGAATGCATCATCAAACTGCTCCGTCGTGTCGACGATAACCAGCAATGGACCCGCCTGCGACAACTCGAATATGCGACAAGATGCGTTTCCAAATGGGCGCAGGCTGCCGGCCCCTTTTCGGGCAGCCAGGGAGGAATCCAGACCATGAGCAAGATGAAAAACGTCTGGTTTGGTCTGCTGGCTTCCACTTTTGTTGCGACAGCAACAATCATGCCGGCAGCCGCGCAAGATCAGCAAAAACCCAACATTGTCGTCATCATGGGCGATGATGTTGGCTGGTTCAACATTGGCGCCTATCACCGGGGCATCATGTCCGGGAAGACGCCAAACCTCGACAAGCTTGCCTCCGAGGGCATGCTATTTACCGACTACTACGCGGAAGCAAGCTGCACCGCGGGGCGAGCAAGCTTCATCACAGGTGAAATCCCGTTGCGCACTGGCTTGACGACGGTCGGACAAGCGGGCGCAGACGTCGGTATGCCGGACAAGGCCGCAACGATTGCCGCCGTCCTCAAGGCCCAGGGATACGCCACCGGCCAGTTCGGCAAGAACCATCTTGGCGATTTGAACAAGTTCCTGCCAACGCTGCATGGCTTCGATGAGTTCTTTGGGTACCTGTATCACCTCGATGCGATGTCAGACCCCTATTGGTATTCGTTCCCGAATGACCAATCGTACCGGGACAAAGTGGGGCCGCGCAATTTGGTGCACAGCTTTGCAACGGACACGGACGACACGACCGAGCAGCCGCGTTGGGGCAAGATCGGCAAGCAGCGGATCGTCGACGAGGGGCCCCTGGCGCCGTATCCCGACATGACCAACGTCCCGAACATGCATGACATCATGCCCAAGGCCAAGTACGACATGGGCACGTTCGACGAAGTGCTGGTCAAGACTTCGTGCGACTTCATGGACAAAGCCAAGACCGACGGCAAGCCGTTTTTCGTCTGGCACAACACGACGCGCATGCACGTCTGGACTTTTCTGTCGCCCAAATACCAAGCCCTCATGAACAGCGACACCAACTATGGCCTTGAAGAAGCTGGAGTGGCACAGCTTGATGACAGCGTTGGCGCTCTCATGAAATGCGTGGAAGATGCGGGTGAGACCGACAACACCATTGTCATTTTCACGACCGACAATGGGGCGGAGGTGTTTACCTGGCCCGACGGTGGCATGACCCCGTTCAAGGGCACCAAGGGTACCGTAATGGAAGGCGGCTTCCGCGCACCGGCCATCATCCGCTGGCCCGGCAAGGTCAAGCAAGGTACGGTCGAGAACGGCATATTTTCGGCCCTGGATTGGTTCCCCACGCTGGCGGCAGCAGCCGGCAACACGGAGATCACTGAGCAGTTGCTCAAGGGTGTGAAGCTGGGCGACAGGACCTACAAGAATCACCTTGATGGATACAATCAGTTGGACCTTCTGATGGGCAAATCCCCATCCGCACGGCATGAATTTTTCTACTTCGGCGGCCCTTCTCTGGGGGCGGTTCGCATCGACAACTTCAAGTTCCAGTTCTTCCAACAGCCGCAGGGCTGGCCCGGTGGGAAGGTCACAACAGACATGCCCACTATGGTGAATATCCGCCAGGACCCATTCGAGCGGACACCATCGATTGGCCAGCAAAGCCTCAATGACCTCGGCGGGGGCTATATGAACGACTTCTTCGCTCGCGAGTTCTGGCGGTTCGTCAGCGTCCAGCAGGAGGTCGCGAAACTGGCACTCACAGCGATTGACTATCCGCCTATGCAAGACCCGGCTTCATTTAATCTTGATGCAGTCAAGAAGCAGATCGACGCCGCAATTAAGAATAAGCCAGGTAACTAGAAGGCAGGCTCAACACGACGGGCGGCTCTGCCGGGCCGCCTGTCTGTTTCCAAGGCACAGTCCTCCGCACGTCTCAAGCGACGATATGGGAATCTGAACACCTGACCTCTGGAGGGTTCGTTATGTCTGTGGCACGTAACTTCATCAGACTGGCCGGTGGAGCTGTGCTTGGCCTGGCAACGTTGTTTGTTGTTGCCTCGGCGCAGAGTTCTGGCCAAAAATTGTGGCCGGGGAGCGACCGCAGTTTTCCCATCATCTCCATTACGAGGTACGGAGAACCGGGAGCATCGGGATGTTTGGGGTTGCCCACAATCCGGATGACGCCATTTTCGGTCATTGGCCAGGTCGCCTAGGCGAGCTGGCCAATCGCTGCGAACCATTCGTGCACATCGTCATGGATTACGTGGCCTGGATCAAGTAAAGAAATCAAAAGACTGCTGTAAACCAATACTTTAGCGGCAATTCATCACGCAAGACATTAGTGATTTCGAGCGTCATTGCGGCGCATCCAGCCGAGGTGACAAGAGAGGAACGCCATTGCAACTCGCCGCCACTGCGCAGCCGGCGCAGAGGCGTGGCTGCAACCTAAGCGCTCTATCTCGGCTGCGTTGACGGCAAGCGTCAACGCTGAACACGACTCCGGCGGTTGAGGCGAACCGAAAGTCGTCGATTTCATGGGGTGCGCCGACATGCTCTCAAGAAGGGCGACGGTGATGGGGAGGTTGGAAATCAGGCGCGCTGACACCTCCCGAGCAGAAGTCCGCCGTGCCGTGCCAGGAAGTTCAACGACGGACATAATCCCTGAGGAAACGCAGCCAGGCGTGGATTTTCTGCGGGACCATCTGCATGGGCAGGTGCATCGCGTAAATCTGGTGATCGGGGAAGCGATAGGACGGCAGGGCGTCGGCCAACTTGCCCTCGGCGAGTTCTGGCGCCACGAACCAGTCAGGCAAAAGTGCTACGCCTGCGCCGGCAACCGCCAGCGCCTTGACGACCGATGCGTTGTTGACAAGCAGCCGGGACTGACGAGGCACCTCGAATGTGCATTCGCGGCCGTCTTCGTCGAACATTTTCCAGCTTTTTACACGGTCGACGGTGGCATTGCTGATGTACGGCAACGCGCTCAGCATCTCCGGCGTACCAATAGCAGTTTCCTCGACGCGGGCGATGATGTCCGGCGACGCGACCAGCCTGATCTGATACGTCCCCAGATGCACACCGGCATATGGCGAGGTCTGGAATTGCTCGTTGCGCCCCAGCCGGATAGCGACGTCGAAGCGATCGCGCAGGAGGTCGACATTCGTCGGATAGGCCTCGAATTGGATGTCGAGGTCTGGATGCAGCGCGGTGAATTTCTGAAGGGCCGGAGCGATCACCGCGACGCCATATTCAACAGTCGATGTCAGCCGCAAGCTGCCGCTCAGCACCGTTTGCTCCATGCGCGCTTCGGCAATCGCCTCATCGGCTTCCGTGAGAATGCGCAGGCAGCGCGCATAAAACCGTTCGCCGGCATCGGTCAGAGCAAGGCTGCGCGTGGTGCGATGAAGGAGTGTGACGCCCAATTCGTTTTCGAGCTGCTTAAGGTTGAAACTGATGGCGGCTCTGGCCTGATTGAGTTGCTTGGCAGCCGCTGTGAACGATCCCGTTTCCACGACCGCTCGGAAAACAGTCAGGCGATCCAGACTCACCGCCATGGCACGCGCTCCAATTGGTCAAAAAATACGACAGGTGATGTCTAATTGTATCGCCTTATTCGACGGCATGAAAGGGAATATCCCTGCGGACGTCATTTCCATCGAAGGTTTTCCCGTTGTCCGCCCGCTCCCGAATTGCCACCCTCTACCTACTCGGTTTCGCCGTCGATCTCGCGAATATGTTCATCTTCAACGCCGCCCTGCCGGCGTTGCAACGCGAGTTGAGCGCATCGGTCGTGCAGCTCGCCTGGGTCGGCACCATCTACATGCTTGGCCTGACTGTCGCCATTCCGCTGGGGAGCTGGCTTGCGCGCCGGATCGGCGAACGCCGCGTGTTCATTGCCTCCCTGCTCATTGTGGCGGTGGGCGGTATCGGCGGAGGCGGAGCCACCGGGATTAAGACGCTTCTTGCCTGGCGACTCGTTCAGGGTCTCGGCGGAGGACTGCTCGTTCCCGTCGGCCAGAGCATGGCCTATCGCGCCTATCCGCCGGAAGACCGCGCTCATCTGACGGCCGTGGTCATGACGGTTGCGCTGTTGATGCCGGCACTTTCACCAGCCATCGGCGGGCTCGCGGCCGATCATGTGTCCTGGCGCTGGGTATTTGTCGGCATTGCGCCACTGGCAGCGGCGATAGCTGCGTTGGCCCTTGCCTGGGCTCCCGTCGATCGGTTGGCGGAAGCGAAGCCGGCGCTCGACATTCCCGGCTTCCTGCTGAGCGCCATCACCCTGTTTTGCCTCCCCCTTGGCCTGACGCTCATTAGTCAGACGGGAAGCGGCGTTCGTGCCGCAATTGTCCTTGTGTTGGCGATCGTCGCGGGCGCTGCCTATGTCCGCCATGCGTTGCGCTCGCGCAATCCGCTGCTTGATCTACGTCTGCTTTCCGATCCGATGCTCAGAGTTGGCAGCATCATCTACCTGTGTGTGCCGGGCGTTTTCACGGGCGTAAACCTGGTCGCTTCCCTGTACTTGCAGGACCGCCTTGGTCTGACGGCCACACAGACGGGCATGCTCATGCTTCCATGGGCAGCAGCATCCTTCGTCGCCATCATGTCGACGCGGCGGCTGCTCGCGTCCCAAGGCCCGCGCCCGCTCTTTCTCGTCGGCATGATCGTCACCTGCGCCGGCGTGCTGCTGCTGGCCACGCCATTCGCCGGGATGTTCGGTATCCAGAACGCGTCCTTTGCTGCAATGGGCTTCGGCGTAAGCCTTTGCACGTCCACTGCCCAGACGGCAGCCTTTTCGTCGGTTCGGACGGAACGGATGGCAGAGGCAAGTGCGCTGTGGAACATCAACCGTCAGCTCAGTTTCTCGCTCGGTGCGAGTGCGCTGGGAGGCCTGCTGGGGCTTTTCCTGGCGACCAGTTGCAGCGCGGCCGACGTCCTGCCCTACCGCTACTGCTTTGTGATCGCTGCCATTCTGATCGTGTTGCCGCTGCCCTTCGTTCTGCGGCTGCCGCGAGCCGGTCAGCGCGCCTAACCCATTCTTTCAAACCGTCCGACAAGGAGCCGAACATGGCCGATACTGAAAAACTCTTCGCTGAGGTTGTCGATCTCCACATTGAGATCGAACGCTGGTTCACCGGGGTGGCCCACGCCAACGATCTGGTGCAACTGCTCGAACGCTTCTCGCCTGGGTTTCGCATGATCTCCATGCAAGGGACGGCTCTCGGAAAAGAGGGCGTGGGTGAATTGTTCGCACGTCTGCACGGGAAACGCCCGGGGCTGCGGATCACGGTCGACGAGATGCAGATCAGTCAGGAATGGTCGGGCGGAGCCTGCGTCACTTATCGCGAGACGCACGCGGATGCGGGCGGGGTTGAAACAGCAAGGCGCTCGACCGTCGTTTTGGAAGCTTCAGCGGATGGCTCGCTCCGGTGGCGGCATCTGCATGAAACGCCGATTGCGGCTTAGGCACTTCTACGATGCCCTGTGCGCGCTATCCTCGCTGTACAGGAAGGGTGCTTCAACGATCGCATAAGTACGCGGGTTCAAACCTGCTGGATCATAGACAAGTGAAACGACAGCGCTTATATTTAGCGCCCGGTATTACCTTTAACTAAGGAGGGTTGCCATGGCATCCCCGACCTCGCTCAAGCTCGATGATGAGCTCAAAGGCCGCGTTCAACACTTGGCCGAAATCCGCCGCCGGTCTTCTCACTGGATCATGCGTGAAGCGATTGCACAATACGTGGAGCGAGAAGAGAAGCGAGAGACATTGCGACACGCCACGCTCGACGCGTGGGAGGAGTATCAAGCGACCGGCCTACATGCCACTGAGCACGAGGTCGAAAAATGGCTATCCACGTGGGGAACGGACGACGAGAGCGCCGCACCTGAATGCCACAAATAGTCTTTTCGCCAGCAGCTGTTCGTGATCTTGAACGCCTTCGCAAATTCTTGCAGGCCAAAAGCCCATTGGCAGCCAAGCGAGTGGGTGAAGCCATTCTGAGGGGTGTGCAAGCCCTTGGCGCACATCCTAAAATGGGGCGCTTCATTGATGATTTGCCTGATCAATATCGAGAGTGGCTCATTGATTTTGGAGATAGCGGATACATCACGCGCTACCGTATTGATGGGGACATTTTGACAATCCTCGCCGTGCGCCATCAAAAAGAAGCTGGCTTCTGAGAGTGCCGCCGGTGTCGTCTTTGAGCGACTGCTCGTCCTATGTAGCTGTCCTCAATGCTGGATTGAAACGGGCGATGGCTGGAGCCTCAAGCGTTAAGCCAGGCAAGGCGCTCGACGAATTGCAGGCGCACCGAGCGCTCTTCGAGATTTTTTGTGCGATCTTGAGCGTTTGATCTTCTTTGATCACGACAGCTTTGGGGGCACGCGGCCGCCCGATAGAATTGCTGCTCCTACGCGAACGCCGCTCGCTTATGCTATATATTCCTAATCCATCATACACGCGAGCGGTGGGGGTGGCGGATGCTCGAAAGTCGGGTCAACAAACCACGACACCCGACAAAACCTTCGGGTCGCAAGGGACGCCTGTCCGAATATGGGGGCGAGCGGCGGATCGTCACCGCTCTCTGTTATGATCTCGTCGGGTCGACGAGACTTCTCCACCTGCTCGACATAGAAGACTATCAGGAACTGATCGTTGCGTTTCAGAATGCAGCGAAACACGCGATAATCTCTCATTCCGGCGTCATGCAGCTTGAGGCTGGAGATGGTGGCGTGGCGCTCTTTCCGATCGAGTTGGGTGCGAAGGATGCGGCATCGCTCGCCATTCGGGCGGGTCTCGCGATCGTCGAGGGCTGCGCGGGCGTTGCCCGAGAAGCCGGGCGCGGCGACTTGCACGTTCGCGTCGGGATCGCGACATCTGTCGCGCTCATTCCGGAGACGCAGGAGGAGAAGGGGGAACCGGTTACGGGTGCTGCACTGGCCATAGCCACCCGTCTGGAAGAGATCGCCGCGCCAGACACCGTTTTTGTTTCGGGAGACACGCGCGACCTGGCTGGTAGGTCGCATGCTTTCGTGTTCGAAGGCGCCAGGACGCTCAAGGGCTTCACTGTGCCCGAGAAGGTATGGCGCGCACTCGGGCACAAGATTGATGTCGACAGGTTCTACGCTTTCGGGAGCCTTGGCGGCCCCTTCATTGGCCGCGAAAGCGAGTTGAACACGATCGCCGCCTGTTGGGAAAAGGTCTCCGCGCAAGGTGGCGAAATCCTCCTGCTCGAAGGAGATGCAGGCATCGGAAAATCGCGGCTTCTGCGGGAAGTCCGCAAGATGACGCGCGACCGGCGATCAGGGCTGTACTTCTTTCAGTGCCTGCCAGGCGGGCATCGCTCGACGCTGCATCCCCTGTTGAACAGTCTTATGGGCGCAACGTCTGGACAAGACGATCAACTGGGCCTGTCGGCCTCCGCTGTAGCAGCCCCCTTTGAACGAAACGGCATTCGCGACGCAGAAACGATTGAGACATTCGCGTATTTGCTGGGTGCGCTGGGACGAAATCAACGGCTCGCCGACAACGACCCCAAAGCCATCCGGGAAAAGGCTCATCGCGCCGTGTTTCGCGCACTCGCGGCGTTGTGCGTGAACGGGCCGATCGTCCTGGCTGTCGAAGACATCCACTGGATCGATCCCACCTCCCGGGATCTGCTGGCGGAGGCCGCTCGGGTTGCACGCCAACTTCCGATTCTCCTTATCGCGACCTCACGTCTCGGGTTTGCATCGGACTGGCTGGACGCGGCCAACCCCACGCGGCTGACGCTGCTCCCGCTTGATCGTGACGAAACACGACAGGCGATAGAGGCAAGATGGCCGGAGCAGAGGCAGGGCATGCTTCCTGAACTCTATGACGTTATCGAGAGGATATCCGGCGGCGTTCCGCTCTTTATCGAGCAAATCTGCCAATGGGTCTCGGAGAACGTTGCCGCAGACACTATGAGCCTGTCGGAAAACGTTAAACCCAGCCATGTGTCGGCGTTCGAGGAAATACTGGATGCACGCCTCAACCACCTGGGCACGGCCAGAGACGTGGCGCGAGCGGGAGCAGTTGCGGGCAGCCGGTTCACGCTGTCGTTGCTTCGCGAGCTGCTGCCAGGGCTGGGCAAAAAGTCTTTGGTTAAGGCCGCCGATACCCTGAGTGATTCAGGGTTCCTGATGCGGATCAGGACGCGAGGGCATATCGCCTACGGTTTCCGGCACGTTTTGATTCAGGAAACGATCTACAACGGGCTCTTGCGCAGGCAGCGGCAGGCATTGCATCGGCGGCTGTTCATTGCTGTCAGTCAAAACCGCCAAATGGCCGCTTGGATGGACACCGGAACGCTCGCCGAACATGCGGAACGAGCGGGCTTCATCGAAAACGCAATCGAATTGTACACTGCGGCGGGCAAGGAAAGTTCGAGCCGATCGGCGATGGTAGAGGCGCGCAACTACCTGGAGCACGCCGTGGAGATTTGCGACCGGTTCGGCGAGGGACATGCGATCGAAACACTGCAGCTGTCCGCGCTGACTTCGCTCGGCCCAGTTTTGACCGGTCTTGTCGGACTGAACTCACCTCCAGCTCGCAAGTTATATGAAGATGGCGTAGCCATCGCCCGTCGGCAACCGATGGAAGAGCAATCCAGATGGTTTCCGATCTATTGGGGGTGGTGGCTCACGGGAACAGACTTTCGCGTTATGCGCGAACGCGCTCTGCAAGTGCGGGCCATGCAGGCTGGGACGGAAGATCCGGAGATCAAGCTCCAGGTCAACCATTGCATCTGGGCCATTGATTTTAACCTTGGAAACCATCGAGAGGCCCAGGATGCGATTAAGGCCGGACTGGCGCTTTATGATGAGCAATCGGCGAAAACCAACCGAACGTTATTTGGCGGCCATGACGCCAAGGTGTGCGGTCTAGGGCAACTGGCCCTTTCGCTGTGGCTGACAGGACAATCGAAAGCATCGGATTCGGCTCTTTCGAAGATGGTCGCGTTCGTCGACCGGATATCACACGCGCCCAGCAAGGCGCATTCACTTGATACGGAAGCGGTGTCTGCGTTCTATCGGGACGACTATGGGCGTCTCACCGAAATTTCCAAGAGAATGGCAGACTTCGCGAGATCGCATGAAATGCAGTCGCTGTCGGGCCTGTCGCTGCTGTTTGCTGGATGGGCTCTAGCGCATGGGGAAAGCCTCACGAGCGGACATGCGATGTTTCGCGAAGGGCTGTCGCTCTTGAGAAGCCTTGGTGTCGTCGCAGATCTCCCGCTTTATCTCTACATGCACGCCACGCTGCTCGGGCAAGCTGGCAACTATGAGTCAGCGCTCGAGGTCGCGAATGATGCGATCGAAAAGGCGAAGGAAACCGGTCATGCCTATTGGCTCGCGGAGCTCTACCGTCGCCGCGCCGTTCTTCAGGCGCGGGGCAGCACCACCAAGGATCCCATCATCCTCGACCTGCGCTCAGCCGTAGATATCGCCGAGAGTCAAGGAGCAAAGGCACTTCTGCGACGGGCGAGACATTCAATCCAGGAGCTTGGCGTTGCCGTTTAACATTGAACCTGCGAGGCAGAAAACCGACGATCCGTCAAACCTTGAGGGGATGCTTGCACGTTTTCGCGACGCCATACTTGCCGGCCTTAGCAAGCCGCTTTCTCCCCCCGCGGACCTCGAAGAGGCCGAGCAATGCTTGCGCGCGATTTTACCGCTCTGCCGCCGTACGGGCATAACCCGGCTCGGTGATCTGACCGGACTTGACCGGATCGGCCTGCCTGTAGCTCAAGCCGTTCGACCCGCCGCTCTCTCTGAAGTCACGTCGCTCGGGCGAGGCCTTTCCATGGCGGGAGCGGCGGTGGGGGCGATCATGGAATCGCTTGAGCGGTTCTACGCCGAAGCCATTCCCTCGGAGCGGGTATTTTCCACCACGGCGGATGAACTCAACATCGCCGACGGCCTGTTTGAAAACCTTCTGGCACCTGATCGCCAGGGGAACTGGCGGGCACGGACGATACCCTGGATCACCGGCGTCGACATCACGGCTGGTTTCCCACAATCGGTCCCCCTGGAACTTGTTCACACCTGCTACACGGACCCGCCGCCCGCTCATGATGGCCTGTTCATGCGCACGACCACGGGTCTCGCCTGTCATATGACCGTCTTCGGTGCATTTGCGCATGGATTGTTCGAATGTATTGAGCGCGACGCCATCGCGCGCGCCTTCGCCACCCACGGCTTCTTCGATCGAATGCGCATTTCCCCGTTTGGGCTGGGTGACGGAGTTGATCACATACTGTCCGTTGCGGGCGAGCACCATGTTTCCTTCGGCCTTTGGCTAGCCCCTTCGCCGGCAGATGTCCCAGTGATCTGGTGCCAGACGATCGAGACAGGTCCGGGCGAACCGATCCTTGCTCTTCCGACCGAGGGCTACGCGGCAGGACCGAGCATCGCCGCGGCAGCGAAGAGCGCGATGCTCGAAGCGCTGTCAGCGCGGGCCGGGGCGATATCAGGCGCGCGCGACGATCAAACCCGGGAGCATTACAGACGTAGCACCGACTCGGTCGTCGCCAAGGCCCGCCAGCTTATTCTTATGGACACGTCCGGGTTGCCGCGTCAGGCAATCGAAGCACCCGCCGTTTCGGATCTCGGCGCGCTCATCAACAGGGTCCTATCCGCCGGCATGGGGCCCATATTGGCCGTGCCGGTGGGAACGGACGTCGAAACAGGCGTTCAGTGCGTGAGAATCATCCTTCCCGGAGCCAGTCCCTTTTTGATCGTGCGGTGAGTGTTCACATGGTCGATGCGAGCGAGAAAGGTCCGATCCTGGTGTTTCTTGGTCCGACGCTTCGGCTGGCCGAGGCGGAGCCGGTTCTCGACGCCATCTACCTGCAGCCCGCCGCGCAAGGCGATATTCTGCTCGCCGCCCACGCATTCCGCCCGCGGGCGATGGTCCTGATCGACGGGCAATTCGAGGACAGGCCGGCTGTCCGACACAAGGAAATCCTCTGGGCAATGGCACAGGGGATCGTCGTGATCGGCGCGGCAAGCATGGGCGCGCTCAGGGCGGCGGAACTCAGTGAATTCGGCATGATCGGTGTCGGCCTGATCTACAGGTGGTATCGGCGCTGGCGGCTTGCTCCCGATGATGCGGTCGCCGTTCTTTCGGGGCCGCCGGAGCTTGGCTTTCTTCCTTTGACAGACGCCTTGGTCGATCTCCAGCGGACGTTCGCCAGCCTGACACGCCGGGATTTCATAACGGCAGCCGATCGCGACTTGCTCACAACAACTGCGCGAAACATGAACTTTCGAGAGCGCCGGTTCGAAGCGATTTTACGGGATGCAGGATGGCAGGAGGAGGGGCTCAAGCAATTGCAGAAGGAGATGGTGGGGCAAAAAAGACGGGACGCTCTGCTTGCGCTGCGAAACGCGCGGTCCCTCGTGATGCAGGAAAATACGGGGCCTGTGAGCTGTGCGTGGGTTGCAACGAACACCTTTGTCCGGGATCTTGAGGCGGGCGGCATTGACTCAACATTAGCAAACACTTATAAATTGAATCCTTAATCCCAGATTTTTCAATCGAGGGGGGCAATTGTGCGATGCGTCTGCTTCGGGACGATGCCCTCGACTCTGGAAATGCGCGTGTCGGCACGCGGTTTTGGATTTATCCGCAGCCCCCCTTCATTCCCGGATACGAACAGCCCGATCGTGTGTGGCTATCGATACCACGCGACGAATTAGGCGAGGGCCCCAGTGACCTCTCCATGTATGTCGCGGATCCGCTCTATGACAAGCAGCCCTATGGCCTCGCGAGCTTGCCGCCATTCGGCGGGGCGAAGCGCGCGCCGGTGAGGCCGGGTCCGGATCGCCACTTCGACAACATCGATCCAACCTCCCGGCCATTTCTTGCTGTTCACGCCTACGCCTGCGTGCGTTTCGTTCTCGACATTTGGCAGAGCTATTTGGGGCGGCGGGTCCACTGGTTCTTCGATCAGACCTTTCCAAGGCTAGAAATCGTTCCATTTGTCGATTGGGACAATGCTCAAGCGGGCTACGGTTTTCTGGAACTGGGTTGGTCCGACGTCGACGGCATCATGAGACCATACGCGTTGAATTTCGACACGATCGCGCACGAGGTCGGGCATCTGATCATGCTCTCGGAGACGGGTGTACCGACTGTGACATCGCCTGATGGCGACTTCTTTTCGTTCTCCGAAGCCTTTTCGGACTGTGTTTCACTGATCTCGTTCTTGCACTTTGATTCCGCGATTGACCGGCTTTTGCGGCGAACGAGAGGCAATCTGCTGCTCTACAACGAACTGAACCGCTTTGCGGAGACGAGCCCCGAAACGCAGATTCGCTTGGCCACCAATTTCCGGCGAATGTCCGCAACTACCCGCGAGGCGCACGACCGCGCGCTGCCGTTCGTTGGCGCCATCTTTGACAGCATCGTTGCACTTTATCATCGCGATCTGGTCGCGAACGGTTGCGCCGACAGGCGGCTTCTGGATGTCGATATCCGGGAACTGGCGCGGGACGAATTTGATACTTTTCGGCATGCGACGGCGGAGGCCTTCGGCACCAAGCCATTATATTTCAAGCTGGCATTGACCGCCGCGCGAGACGCGGTGGGTGCGGCACTCGCGACGTCATTGAGCACACTCGATCTGAACACACTGCGCCTTGAGCAGGCGGCAGAGGCCATCGTCGCCTCGGCGGACGGGCCGGCCGCCGAATTGCTCGAAGAGAATTTCGCTTGGCGCGAAATCATCGCTTCAAGGTAAGTCAAGGGAGGAAAAAATGAGTGGTTGTTGCGCAAATCCTGTTGTTGGATATCCACTAGATCAAAAGGATCTAGAAGATGTAATTGAATATAAGTCGTATCGACCAGGAGATATTAGATTATATGGACGGCCGACGAGGTTTTATGAAAGAAAGAATAAAGATAAAAATATTAGAGAATCTCTCGATGTGATTGAGAAAAAGCTAAGATCTATTGGAGAAACAGGGATAATTGATGATATAAACAGGATGATAGAGGAGATTTTGGATTACATAAAGAAAAGCTCTGGAATCGTTGGCGATGGAGTAACGATCGCATTATTTGATGGAAAATACTATAGCTTCCTTCCCGTTAGTTTTGGGGGTGAAGTAGAGTATCTAAAGAGCATTGGCGTGATTTATGGTTATGCCTATGAGGGGCACTGCTACAAGCTGCCAAAACCGCAGATCATGTGTCTATCGGAAAGGCCGACGGCAATCGCCGACGGCGATTGCGGCTGCGATTGTGGATTTGACGCGAAATTCGGCTACGCCGTTTGGTCGATCGACAAACTCGAGCGGGCCATATCTCTCGACATCCGCGCCGACAACCTCAAGACGTTGGTGCTGGACGAAAACCTGCCAGGCAACCGGTCGCCGCTCGCCTATGCGCAGACGATGGCGTTGGCCCCACAGCGGCAACGCGACTGACGGGCGCGCCCTTTTATCCTCGGGAGCTCACGGCCTGCACCAGTGAGTTGCCAACCTTTCAGGTTGGCAACTGCGCGATTTTCGCCGGACCGCACAGACTTTGCAATGAACCACGCTACCATTCTTCGGCGAGTTCAGACCGGCCGGCAAAACAACGCCCGCCTCCAACTGTTCGAAAGCTTCGGACCGCAGCGAGAGACGACATTATCGACATTGCCCGGTCGCTGGCGCGGCCGGGCAGATGAGGGGCGGGGATTTATCGGTCCGCCTCGCATGTTGAGCGGGAGCCCGAACGCCTTGCCGTTCCAGCTCCGCGCGAGGGTTACTCCGCGAAATGAGTCAGCCAGTGGCGTGGCTTGTTGTCCGCCAGCTGAGCGACCCGGTCGATCCTGTTGCTCATTACCCAGGCCATGGGCTGCTGGTGCAACGGCAACATGATCATTTCGTCCTTGACCATCTGGAGTGCCTTGGTCTGCAGCTCGAGCCGTTTCGTCCGATCCATTTCGGTCGATGCCTGGATGACGAGCTTGTCAATCTCCGGATAGCTCCAGCCACCCCAGTTGAACACGCCCGCCTTGTCGCTCTTCGTCTCGATCATCTGGAGCAGGATCGAGTAGCTGTCCAGCATCGGCTCGTTCGCCCAACCGATGATGTAGACGTCGGAGAGGCCACCCGTACGCTTGGGCGCCTGTGCGGCCGTCGGGCCGATGTCGAGTTGCGGCTTGAAGCCGGCGCGGCTCAGCATGTTGACGATGCTCTGGCAAAGCTCCTCCTCGTTGACATAGGCCTCGTTCGTGCAGACGAGTGTGAATGGGAGGTCGGTTGCGCCGGCTTCTGCCAGCAGCTTCTTCGACAGTTCGGGATCGAACGGCACCACCTTGTCCAGTGCTTCGCTATATCCGGGAATCTCCGGCGCAATGATCGCGCCCGCCGTCCTCGATTTGCCGCGCATGACCCGTTTCTGGATGAGCTCCTTGTCGAGCGCGTGAGCGACGGCCTGGCGAACACGCAGGTCGTTGAACTTGTTGTCGATGCCGTCGGCCAGTTTCGGCTTGCGGTTGAAGCCCATCATGATGGTGCGCAGGTCGGTGCGCTCCATGACCTTCAGATCCGGCTGCGCGAGAAGGCGCGGTAGATCCTGCGCAGGCGCATTCTCGGTGAAGTTGATCTCACCCGACAGCAGTGCGGCGACGCGCGTCGCGGCCGAGACGATCGGTGTAAACTCGATACGATCGATGTTGGACTGCGACTTGTCCCACCACTTGTCGTTCTTGATCAAAACGGTCTTGCTGTCGGGCGCGCGGCTCTCGAGCTTGAACGGTCCCGTGCCGTTGGTGTGGTAGGTGGCGTAGCCTTCGATCTTCTTGCCGACGTCGGTCGGCTTCAGCGAGTTGTTGTCGGTAAGCCACGTAGCGTCGAAAATGTGGATGTTCGTCAGGTCGTTCAGCAGCAGTGGGTAGGGTCCGACCAATTCGATATCGATGGTGTGGTCGTCCACCTTCTTTGCCGACTTGTAGGCGGGGAGGTTGCCACGCAGTGGAGACACCGGATCGCTGACCCGAGTGAGAGAGGCGATCACGTCGTCCGCAGTGAAATCGGCGCCATCGTGGAACTTGACGCCCTCGCGCAGATGAAACCGCCAGATCGTGTCTGATACCGTCTCCCAGGACGTTGCCAGCGCCGGCTCGATCTTCAGTTCGGCGTCAAAACGGACAAGCCCCTCGTAGACGTGGTTGAGGAAGGACAGCGTGTAGCTGTCGCCATAAGAATAGGGGTCGAGCGAATAGATGTCGCGCGAGGCGCCCCATTTGAGCGTTTCCGCATGGCCCGGCGCGGAAAGCGCAGCCGACATGACGGCTGCGAGAATTAATTTCTTGAGCATTCTGCTGTTCTCCTTGGTTGAGGTCACCTGTCCCCTTGAACGGGAATCTTCTTTTAAAGAGGCAAGGACGGCCCGCAGGCCGTACGTCTGGTCGCCCGATGCGGGTCGGCAACTGGCGCGGCCTGTCGTTGGCGCGGGCAGGACCTGCTCGATCTTGTCAGTCACCGCCCGGGCCGTAGACACCCTGTGCGCGGGGATCATGATCAACTCGCGTCCCTGGCCAGTGAGGCAGTCGAGTTGAAGCGTCCCGGCGATGTTTGAAACGCCAAGTCTGTTGTCGATCAGTTGTCAGTCTGTAGCCAGCGCACGCGCCACCTCGATCACAGGCTTGTCCCCGCACCCTTTCATGGATGTGGTTGAGAAACCCAAGGTTCGATGTAGGACGTGGGAATAGGGATCGAACGAGGAGATGTCAGGCTGGCCGGCCCGGCGGAGCATGTTGGCGTGTGCGACCGTCGCCAAAAGCCGCACGGATATGCTGTCGCGACGTCTTGCAAAGACCTTGCATCAACCTGCTCCTCCCTAGCTCGTTGCTGCTGATCGGCACAATCGCACGCCAAAAGGATTTGTCAACGTATTTGTCGACAATTATGAGTACTACTATCAGCCATATTGTCGACAATCTACGCGGCGGCTAGGTCCCCCGCGCTGCCGGGTGCTAGTTCAGTTTTCCAGAGTTGTTGCGGCAAGTAAGAACGTCGATGCGGGCGCGTACGCGGGCGACGCCTTCGGCGATACTCGCGCTTGGAATGGATGAGTAGCCCATGCGGAAATAGCGGCAAGGCTGGTCGCTTCTCGGGAAGAAGGGCGAGCCGGATTCGACCAGCACGCCGTCCTGCCGCAGTTCGCTCACCAGACGGTCGGCATCCAGCCCCTCCGGCCCCTCCATCCAGAAGGACGTGCCGCCGAAGGTTGAGGAACCGGCGATCGTCAAGTTTTCGCGGCGAAGCGACTCTGCCATCAGCACATGACGCTTGTGGTACTCGGTCCGCATGCGGTGCAGTACGGCGTCATAATGGCCGAGCGCCAGAAAATAGGCAGCGGTGCGCTGCAGGTGGCCGGGCGGGTGACGCAGCATCAGCGAGCGAAGCGCGCGCGCCTCGCGAATGAAGGGTGCAGGCGCCACGAGATAGCCGAGCCGAAGCCCGGGAAACAGGGATTTTGAGAAGCTGCCGATGTAGAGCACCCGGCCCGTCGGATCGAGCGCTTTCAGCGCCGGCGAGGGCGGAGCGAGGTAGCTGATCTCGAACTCGTAGTCGTCCTCGACAATGACGAAATCTCTCTCCTCCGCTGCTTCAAGCAGTTGCGTTCGCCGGTCGACCGGCATGGTCGCGCCTGTCGGCGAATGGTGGCTCGGGGTCACGAAGACGGCGTCGACTTTCTCCGGTAGCGCATCCGGCGACAGGCCCTCGCGATCGACGTCGACGGTCGTGACGTCAGCACCGCTGAGCAGCAGCGAGGCGCTGATATCCGGGTGGCAAGGGTTTTCGCAGACGGCGGCTGAGCCCTTTTCCAGGATCAGTCGGGTGACGATCCAGAGCGCATTCTGCGCGCCGACGGTAACGAGGATTTCGTCCGGAGTGGCGTGAATGCCGCGCCGCGGCAGCGTGCGCGAGCAGATGTAGTTGACGAGCCGCACGTCGTCGGCAGCGGCGAAATCGCTCGCCATCAGCACGAAGTCCTCGCGCGCAAGCGCCCGGCGAGCGCAATCACGCCAGGCGTTGAGGTCAAACAGCGTGGGGTCCATCTGGCCGTAGAGGAAGGGGAAAGGGTAGCGTCGCCAGTCCAGCGGTTTGTGGACCTGGCGCACGACGTCGAAGCTCATCTTGATCTTGCGGCTCCAATCGACCGGATCGGCGCCGCCCGATGGGCGTTCCCCTTCCACATCCATGCCTGGCGGATTGCCGGCGATACGATAGGAACTGCGGTTGACGGCTTCGACATAGCCTTGGCTGATCAGTTCCTGATAGGCGAGCGTCACCGTGATGCGCGAGATCCGGAGATAGTCCGCGAGTTTGCGCGTGGAAGGCAGGTGCGCGTGCGGCTGCACCCGCCCGGCAAGCACGGCCGAAACGATCGTTTCGCGCAGCTGTGCCTGCAGGCCAATCCCGCTGTCGCGATCGATGAAGAAGATGGTTTCGGAAACATTCGTCCGCACGACGCCGGCCCCCAATGACGTTAATCTGGATCTATTCAACTTCCATACTGGATATAACGCAAGCCGGATCTCGGTCTTATCGTCATGAGCAAGATCGGAAAAACCGGTCAGTGAATAAACAAAGAGGAGGACGAAGCATGCTACATGGACATTTCAGACGACTGGCCGCAGCAGCCAGCATTGTGGCGAGCCTTGCCGCATCCGGCGTGGCTTATGCCGAAACGAAGCTCGTCGTCGGCTATCAGCAGATCGTCGGCCCGTTTGTGGCTGCGATCGCCGACGGGCGCTTCGACGCCGCCGCCAAAGAGGCCGGTTACTCGATCGACTGGCGCCAATTCAGCTCGGCCGGCGACATCACGACGGCGCTCGCCTCGGGCGACGTGCCGATCGGCGTTCTCGGTTCGACTGGCACCGCGGCTGCCGCCACGCGCGGTGTCGAACTGCAACTCTTCTGGATCCTCGACAATATCGGTCAATCGGAGGCGTTGGTCGCCCGCGACGGTTCGGGCATCGAAACGCCCTCGGACCTCAAGGGCAAGAAGGTCGCCGTGCCCTTCGTCTCGACCTCGCATTTCCATCTTTTGGTCGGCATGAACAAGGTCTGGAACGTTGACCCGCGCGAAGTGGAAATTCTCAATCTGAAGCCGCCGCAAATCGTCGCCGCCTGGCAGCGCGGCGATATCGATGCCGCCTATGTATGGCCGCCGGCGCTTTCTGAAATTCAGAAGACTGGCAAGACGATCTCCGATTCCCAGGTGATCGGTGATGCGAGTGTGCCGACCTTCGACGGGCTAGTGGTTGACAAGGCCTGGGCCGCGGAAAATCCGAAGCTCATGGAGGCCTTCACCAAGGTCCTGGCGAAAGCTTATGCCGACTACAATGCCGACAAGGCGGCGTGGACGGAGGAATCTCAGCAAGTCCAGGGCATCGTCAAGCTGATCGGCGGCGATGGCCCGAGCACGGTCGAAGCCTTACGTCTTCTTTCGTTCCCGAATGCGGATGAGCAGGCCTCCGAGGTTTGGCTCGGCGGTGGCGCCACGCGCGCGCTCACCGAAAGCGCCAAGTTCCTCGTCGAGCAAAAGCAGATCGGCAATTCGCTCGACGATTACGCGCCCTATGTGAACGCCGACTTTGCCAAGGCGGCCGCGCAATAATTTGATCTGCTGATTGCGCCGGTCCTGAGGAGCGGCCGGCGCGTCCATCATCAAGACCGTGACCGAGGTGCAGGGAGGCATTTCTCATGGAAACATTGAGCGTCAGGAACATCAGTCTGACCTATCCGGGCCTGTACTCGGACCAGGCGATCATCGCCTTGAAAGGTGTCAACCTTACCATCAACAGCGGCGACTTCGTCGTCGCACTCGGCGCCTCGGGTTGCGGAAAGACGACGCTGCTCAACCTGATGGCGGGCTTTATGGCCCCCTCGGAGGGCGACATCACGCTTGGCAACCACCAAGTCAACGGACCGGGTGCCGAGCGTGGCGTGGTCTTCCAGAAGCACGCGCTTCTGCCGTGGCTGAACGTCATAGAGAACACCGAATTCGGCCTCAAGCTGCGCGGCGTCGACAAGGCGACCCGACGGGACCTCGCCACTAAGAACCTCGCTCTGGTCGGCCTGCAGGACTTCCACCGCCACATGATCTATCACCTCTCGGGCGGCATGCAGCAACGTGTCGGCATCGCGCGGGCGCTGACCTGCGACCCGGCCATGCTGTTGATGGACGAGCCGATGGCGGCTCTCGACGCGCTGACGCGCGAGACGATCCAGGAACTGCTGCTCAAGGTCTGGCAGCTCACCAACAAGATGTTCTTCTTCATCACCCACAGCGTGGAGGAAGCGTTGTTCCTCGGCTCGCGGCTGATCGTCATGTCGCCGCGCCCGGGCCGCATCACCCACACTTACGAGCTCAACTTCAACAAGCGTTTCCTCGCCGAGGGCAATGCCCGTGCGATCAAATCCAGCCCGGAATTCATCCGCATGCGCGAGGAGGTGCTCGGCATCATCTATGGCGACGAACGTGCGTCCGGCAACCCGGAGGTGGCCCATGCTTGACAGAGTGACACGGGCCAAGCCCGTAAAGGCCGGCAAGATCTTCGGCGCTCCGGGTGACGGAAGCAGCGGATTGATCAGCTTTTCAACGACACTCGTGCTCGTCGCCCTCTGGTTCCTCGTTACCGAATCCGGTTGGGTCAAGCCGCTTTTCCTGCCGTCGCCGCTGGCGGTCTGGGACAAGTTCATGCTGGCGCTGACGGACGGTGTTTCGAACTCGACCCTGATACAGCACACGCTTGCCAGCATCAGTCGCGTCTTCGGTGCCTTCCTGCTGGCGCTGGTAACGGCGGTTCCGATCGGCATCCTGATGGGCGTCAACCGCTTCGTGCGCGGTCTGTTCGATCCGATCATCGAATTTTACCGGCCGCTGCCGCCGCTTGCCTATCTGCCACTGGTCATCATCTGGCTCGGCATCGGCGAGTTCCCGAAGGTGTTCCTCATCTATCTGGCGATCTTCGCGCCGATGGCGATTGCCGCAAGGGCAGGGGTACGTTCGGTCTCAACCGAGCAGATCCACGCGGCCTATGCGATGGGCGCCACTCGTGGGCAGGTGATCAGCCAGGTGATCATGAAGGCCGCCTTGCCCGAGATCTTCACCGGCATGCGCATTGGCATCGGTGTCGGCTGGACGACCCTGGTGGCGGCGGAAATGGTGGCTGCCAACCGAGGGCTCGGCTTCATGGTTCTGAACGCGGCCGAAAACCTCGAAAGCGACACGGTGATCATGGGCATCTTCATCATCGGCATCTTCGCCTTCGCCTTCGATCTTCTGATCCGCTACCTCGAAAAGGTGCTGATCCCCTGGAAGGGCCGCCTTTAACCAGAGATTCCCGCTCTCAAGTGGAATCACTGGAGACGGAAAGATGGCCTAGAATCAAAGTGCTAGAGCGTTCCTTTGCGCGTTCAATTGAACGCACGGCGCTCTAGGCGACAGCTTCGACAAATCATTCGTACCCGGCCTGGCGGCCTTTGAAGACGGCGTCTCCCGTCTCCGGCGAAGCCATGCCTGACGACTAAGCCAAAGGACAGGACGATGACACTGACTGCAACCGATCTCAAAACCTTGTTCGATGCCTTCAACCGGCACGACATCGATGGGGTCATGCGCTTCTTTGCCGAGGACTGCGTTTTTAACGCGGTCGGCGGACCCGAGGTCTACGGCGCCCGCTTCACCGGTAGAGCGGCGATTGCTGACGCCTTCAGCGGCGTCTGGACATCGATGCCGGATGCCGAATGGGGCAATCACAGCCATTTCGTCGAAGGCGACCGTGGCGTGTCCGAATGGACCTTCTCCGGCACGGCGGCCGACGGCAGCCGCATCGAGGCGGAGGGCTGCGACCTTTTCACCTTCCGCAACGGCAAGATCGTGCGCAAGCAGGCGTTCCGCAAGAACCGCCCGGTCCTGCAACCCCGCTACTGAGCGCTGGAGCGAAAGCCATGCAATTGCGCGCCACCCCCTTGAAGCCCGCGAGAGAGCCGTTCGATCCGGCCTATGACCCCAACCATGCCCGCAGCCCTGGCACGGGCAAGGACTATGCGCCGACTTACTGGATCGGCACCGCCGGGCCGGAACCGGAGGATGACGGTCCCGTCATGCGGGATATCGACGTCGACGTCGCCGTCATCGGCTCGGGCTATACCGGTCTCTCCTGCGCCATTCATCTGGCCCGCGAGCACGGCATCAAGGCGACGGTGCTGGAGGCAAACAGCGTTGCCTGGGGCTGCAGCACCCGCAATGGCGGGCAGGCGCAGCTTTCGGCTGGCCGTCTGAAGCGCTCGCAGTGGATTGCCCGCTGGGGCGTCGACGTCGCCCGCAAGATGCACGCCGAGATTTCCGAA
Source organism: Ensifer sp. 22521 (assembly GCF_052044795.1). NCBI lineage: Bacteria > Pseudomonadati > Pseudomonadota > Alphaproteobacteria > Hyphomicrobiales > Rhizobiaceae > Ensifer > Ensifer sp. 22521. The sequence continues at coordinate 87,723 of NZ_JBQENM010000022.1, read as the reverse complement.
GGCTTCGACCTCTTTCGCGCCCTGATCCGCGAACCGGAAATCGACTGCGACCCGCAGGACGGCGGCCACCTCTATATCGCCCACCGCGACAAGATGTTGCCGGCGCTCGAAAGCGAGGTGCGGGTCCTCAACGACACCTTCGGCTATCCCGCCCGCATGGTCTCGCGCGACGAGATCCACCGCGATTTCGTCCGCGACGAGGAGGCGCGCGGGGCGATGTACGAGCCCGATGGCGTGGGCATCCACGCCGCCAAGCTCGCCTTTGGCTACTTGAGGCTTGCTCGCAAGCTGGGCGCAAAGGTGCATACGTCGAGCCCCGTGCTCGATTGCACGGCCAAGGGCGGCGTGCACTACCTCACCACCCCGGGAGGCACGGTTCGGGCGCGCGCCGTCTGCATCGCGACTGCCGGGTACACCTCGCCCGGCATGAACGCGCTCACCCGCCACCGGCTGATGCCGATCCTGTCGAACTCGATCGTCACCCGGCCACTGACAACGAGCGAACTGCAGGCGTTGAACTTCAAAGCCCGCATCCCGCTCACTGACACGCGGACGCTCCGCCACTACTACCGCATGCTGCCGGATGGCCGGGTGCAGATCGGTAGCCGCAGTGCCATCACCGGGCGCGATGCCGGCAATCCGAAGCATCTCGAACTGCTTCTCGCCGGCCTCTATCGCAAGTTTCCGGCGCTCCGCGGCATCGACATCGATTACTCCTGGTGGGGCTGGGTGGATGTCAGCCACGACATGATGCCGCGCATCTTCCAGCCGGATCCGGGCCAGAGGCTGTTCTACGCCATGGGCTATGGCGGCAACGGCGTCATGTATTCCGCCCAGGCCGGCCGCCGCATGGCCCAGATGGTCGCCGGCAAGGGTGGCGGTCTCGACCTACCGATCTTCACCTCGTCCCTGCCGAGCCACGGGCTGCTGACGCCGTTCCGGCGGCTTGGCCAATGGGGAATGTACCGCTGGTACTACCTCCGCGACGAAATCCTATAACCCTTTGAAATAACTGCCAGGAAAGGAACCACCCCATGAAAATGACCACCGAGGAAGCCTTCGTCAAAGTTCTTCAGATGCATGGCCTCGAACATGCCTTCGGCATCATCGGCTCGGCCATGATGCCGGTGTCGGACCTCTTCCCGAAGGCCGGCATCAAGTTCTGGGACTGCGCCCATGAGACCAATGCCGGCATGATGGCCGATGGTTTCAGCCGCGCGACCGGCACCATGTCGGTCGCGATCGGCCAGAACGGCCCTGGCGTCACCGGCTTCATCACCGCGATCAAGACCGCCTACTGGAACCACACGCCGCTTCTGATGGTGACGCCCCAGGCGGCCAACAAGACGATCGGCCAGGGCGGCTTCCAGGAAGTCGACCAGATGGCGATGTTCGAGGAAATGGTCTGTTACCAGGAAGAGGTGCGGGACCCCTCGCGTATCCCTGAGGTGCTCAACCGCGTCATCGAGAAGGCCTGGCGTGGCTGTGCGCCTGCGCAGATCAACATCCCGCGCGACTACTGGACCCAGGTGATCGACGTCGACCTGCCGGCGATCGTCCGCTTCGAACGTCCCGCCGGCGGACCGCAGGCGATCTCTGAGGCCGCAAAGCTGCTGTCGGAGGCGAAATTCCCTGTTATCCTCAATGGTGCCGGCGTCGTCATCGGCAATGCCATTTCGGATTCCATGAAGCTTGCCGAACGCCTCGACGCGCCGGTCTGCTGTGGCTACCAGCACAATGATGCCTTCCCCGGCAGCCATCGCCTCTCGGTCGGACCGCTCGGCTACAACGGCTCGAAGGCAGCGATGGAACTGATCTCTAAGGCCGACGTCGTGCTGGCGCTCGGTACCCGGCTCAATCCCTTCTCGACGCTTCCGGGTTATGGCATCGACTACTGGCCGAGGAACGCTTCGATCATCCAGGTCGATATCAACGCCGATCGGATCGGGCTGACCAAGAAGGTGTCGGTCGGCATCTGCGGCGATGCCAAACAGGTCGCCCGCCAGATCCTCGAGCAGCTCTCACCGTCAGCCGGCGATGCAGGGCGCGAAGAGCGCAAGGCGGCAATCCACCAGACCCGTTCTGCCTGGCAGCAGCAGCTTTCCTCGATGGATCATGAGGATGACGATCCGGGCACGGAATGGAACGAGAGCGCACGTTCGCGCGAGCCGAACCGCATGTCGCCGCGCCAGGCCTGGCGAGCGATCCAGGCGGCCCTGCCGAAGGAGGCGATCATCTCCACCGACATTGGCAACAATTGCGCGATCGGCAACGCCTATCCGACCTTCGAAGCCGGCCGGAAATATCTGGCACCGGGCATGTTCGGCCCCTGCGGTTACGGCTTCCCGTCGATCGTCGGCGCGAAGATCGGTTGCCCTGACGTCCCGGTGGTCGGTTTTGCCGGTGACGGCGCCTTCGGCATCTCGATGAACGAAATGGGCTCGATCGGCCGCGAGGGCTGGCCGGCCATCACCATGGTGATCTTCCGCAACTATCAGTGGGGCGCTGAAAAGCGCAACACGACGCTCTGGTACGCCAACAACTTCGTCGGCACCGAGCTCAACCCCAACCTCTCTTACGCCAAGGTGGCCGAAGGCTGCGGTCTGAAGGGCGTGGCCGTCAACACCACGGCAGCACTCACCGACGCGCTTTCCAACGCGATCGCCGACCAGAAGAGGGGCGTCACGACCTTTGTCGAAGTCATCCTCAACCAGGAACTCGGCGAGCCTTTCCGTCGCGACGCGATGAAGAAGCCGGTGCCGGTGGCCGGCATCGACCGCGCCGACATGCGCCCACAGAAGCGGGCCTGAGCCTACCCGATTGCACGATGCCCGTCCGGAAAACCGGGCGGGCTGAGCTTCCCGCGAGCGACCGGAATGACACCATGACCTTTACCGCCTCTGTCCACCAACGTTTCCGCAGCGTGCCCAACGGCTTTGCGACCTATTGGCCGGGCTTTGCCGTGACCGCGGCCGTCGCCGTCGCCGCACAGTTCCTCTCCGATCACTACGGCGCGCCGGCCATGCTGATGGCGCTTTTGCTCGGCATTGCCTTCCACTTTCTTTCGGAGGAAGGGCGCTGCGTCGCCGGGATCGATTTCTGCGCCAAGAAGGTGCTGCGCATCGGCGTGGCGCTGCTCGGCATGCGGATCAGCGTCGACCTCCTGATCGGGCTTGGCGCCGGCACGATCCTGCTGCTCGTCTCGGCGATCGCGGCCACCATCGGCATTGGCCTGCTCGCCGCAAAACTGCTCGGCCGCGGCTGGCGGCTCGCGCTCATCACCAGCGGTTCGGTCGCCATCTGTGGCGCGTCGGCGGCGATGGCGATCGCTGCCGTGCTTCCGAAAAACGAGTTTTCCGAGCGCAACCTGATCTTCACCGTGCTCTCAGTCACGGTGCTCTCCACCCTTGCAATGATCGCATATCCGATCATTGCCCAGACCATGGGGCTTGATGCACGGGCCACCGGCATCTTTTTCGGCGGCACCATCCATGATGTGGCCCAGGTCGTCGGTGCCGGCTTCTCGGTCTCACCGGAAGCGGGCGAGACGGCGACGCTCGTCAAGTTGATCCGCGTCACCATGCTGGCGCCGGTCGTGCTTATCTTCTCGCTGTCGCTGCGCCATATCCCGCAGCCCGAAGGCGAGACCGGCAAGCGCCCGCCGCTGTTGCCCGGTTTCGTCGTCGCCTTTCTGATCTTTGCGGCGTTCAACTCCTTCGGCCTCGTACCTGAACTGGTGGCCAAGGCCGGCATGGAAACGTCCCGTTGGGCGCTGATTGCCGGCATCGTCGCCGTCGGCATGCGCACCTCGCTCAGGCGCGTGCTTGACGTCGGTGGCGACGCCGTCGCGCTCATCGTCGCCGAAACCGTCTTCATTGCCCTCTTCATCCTCGTCGGCATTCACTATCTGGGGCACGCCTGATGAAACCGCTCGACCGCATTCTCGAAGCCGCGAAATCCGCGCCGCGCCATATCGTGCTTGCCGAAGGAGAAGACCCGCGCATCGTCGAGGGGGCCTTGCGCGCCGTGCGCGCCGGCATTGCCGAAATTACGCTCGTCGGCGGCCGGAACGTCGTTCNTGGAGGCCGCCGGCGCGCGCCCGGGCGAAATCCGCATCGAGGATCCGGCGTTGTCGCCGCTCACCCCGCGCCTTGCTGCAGCCTACCATGAGCTGCGCCGAAGCAAGGGCGTCGACGCCGCGGCAGCTGCCGACGCGGTTAGATCGCCGCTCGTCTTTGCCGCGATGATGGTGCGCGAGGATGCCGCCGACGGCACGGTTGGCGGGGCGGTTGCGACCACCGCCGATACGGTGCGCACCGCCCTCCAGACCATCGGGCGTGCGCCGGATGTCAGCCTTGTCTCGAGCTTCTTCCTGATGATGCTGTGTGCGCCGCATCACGCAAAGAAGGGCGCTTTCGTCTTTGCCGATTGCGGCCTCGTGGTGGACCCCGATGCCGCGGGTCTCGCCGACATCGCGGTGACGTCGGCGCGCTCCTTCGAGGCGCTTGCCGGCAAGCCCGCGAAGGTGGCGATGCTCTCGTTTTCCACTGCCGGCAGCGCTGCGCATGAGCGCGTTTCCAAGGTGGTGGAGGCGACCAGGCTCGCCCATGCCGCAGCACCCGGTCTCGTGATCGATGGCGAGCTGCAGTTCGACAGCGCCTTCGTCGAGGCCGTCAGTGCCGCCAAGGCCCCCAACTCGGCGCTCAACGGCGAGGCCAATGTCTTCGTCTTCCCGAACCTTGATGCGGCGAATATCGGCTACAAGATTGCGCAGCGGATCGGCGGCGCGACGGCCATCGGCCCAATCCTGCAGGGGCTCGCCAAACCGGCCAACGACCTCTCGCGCGGCTGCAGTGTCGACGATGTCTTCCACATGATCGCAGTTACCGTCGTTCAGGCCTCAGGCGCGAAATCGGGCGGGTAGGCGGATGAAAGCCGACAGCTCACGCTGCCGCTTTTGCAAGACTGCGCGCAATGTCGAAGAAGGCGCTGACAAGCTTGCCGTTGCTACGTTCGCGCAAGCAGATCAGCGCTTCGTCCATCAGCATTTCCGGCGCCTCGATCCGAATGGGAACGAGGCGATTGTCCTGACCGAACTCGGCCAGTCGCCGCCGACAAGACGGGCGGCTTCATCGGCCGGCAGGCCTATCTTGCCGCAAAGGCGAAGGGCACACCTTCTCGCCGTATTGTGCAGTTTACAGTGAACGATCCCTGGCCAATGCTCTGGGGCGGCGAGTTGATCCTTCGCGATGGGAACCCCGTTGGCGAGGTGCGCTCGGCCGCCTACGGCCATACCCTTGGATGTTCGGTCGCGCTGGCACTCATCGAACATGCAACCGGCGTGGATACCGACTTCGTGAAGTCCGGCAACTTTGAAGTCGAACTCGCCGGCGTCCGTTTCGCTGTCACCGCTCACGTTACGGCCGCCTATGACCCGAAAGCCATCCGCATCAAGGCTTAGTCGCTGCAAGCCCTTGACGCGGGGCAGATCGCGCGCGCCAATCGATATTGCCGCAAGGCAATATCTGCCGGGGGAATGTGTCCGACGAGCCCGACGCTCGAAACTTCGAGAGAGCCGAGTTTCGGCGTCCAGACCATGAAGAACATGGAGCTTAACCGTCGAGACCTGCTTTTGGCAGCGGGCACCTGGGCCGCAGTGACGAACGCCGGTGTCGCTGAGGCGCAAACCGCCACACCGGAGCAGACCCCATACCAGCACGACTGTGTCGGAAATCGGACGGCGGAAACATCAAGCTTGTCGTCGAGGGCATGCTGAAGCGGCTGCGTACCGATCGCATTGACCTTCTGTACCAGCACCGGGTTGATCCGCAGGTGCCAATCGAGGACGTCGCCGGGTCCGTCAAGGACCTGATGTCCGAAGGCAAGGTCCTGCATTGGGGCCTATCGGAAACGGGTATGAACACGCTACGCCGAGCACATGCGGCGCTGCTCCTGACCGCTGTCCAGAGTGAATATTCCATGCTTTGGCGCGGCCCGGAGACCGGTGCGATCCCGGTTTGCGAGGAACTCGGCATCGGGTTTGTGCCGTGGAGCCCTCTTGGTGTGGGTTTCCTCAATGGTGCGATCGACGCGCAGACGCGGTTTGCCCCCGGGGATATCCGCGGCACCGAGACCCGCCTTGCCCCTGAAAACCTGCCCCACAACCTGGCACTCGTCGAGCTCCTGAAAGTTTGGGCCGAACGCAAACAGGCCAGACTGTGGCAAATCGCTCTGGCATGGCTTTTGTCTCAAAAGCCATGGATCGTGCCGATCCCCGGAACGACGCAGATGGCGCACATGATCGAGAACATCGGTGCGCCGGCAATCAAGCTCTCGCCCGCCGAAATCGCCGAACTGAACGCCTCCGTATCAGCGATCGAGATCCGTGGCGCGAGGCTGCCAGACGCTGTCCAGGCCTATTCGGATGTTGAAGCGCCTCTGAAGTCGTAATCGCAACTTAGGCCCGCCCAAAGCAATCTGTTTGCTTTGAGCCAGCTACGGCAAATCGGGAGCTATCTGCGAGAGGCGACTTCGTGTTCTAACGTCGTCGTGTCGGAGGAAGCCGCGTTCATTTGTGGCTCGCTTGTCGAAATAACGGGCGCCCAGGCGGTTGCGTGAGGTGGGGTGTTCGCTTGTCTTATTTCGGAGATTGCCTCCGCATCTCGATTAGCCACTGCGCCAGACGTGTCAGTGCCTCGGTCAGATCTTCGAACGATGCGCCGCCAAGGCAAAGCCGAATTCCGCTCGCCCGATCCTCTCGATCCACCATCATGGAATCCGGTGGGGTCAGTTTGATGCCGGTCGCCGCAGCGACGGATACGAAATGGTTGGCAGCGTCGCGCGGCATCGGCAGCCAGGCGTTATAAGCATCGGGATCAGAGACAAGTTCGGCCGTACCGAGAAGAGAGACAGCGAGACTGGATCGACGCCGCGCCTCATGGCGCAGATCACGCTGGATCGAAGGGATGACGCCGGTGATCAGCCATTCCTCGACCACTGCACAGGAGAGCGGCGAGGGGGTCAGAGGCATGTCTTGCAAGGCGTCTTCCGCTGTTTCGTTAAAACCAGCCGGCAACGCGAGCACGCCGATCTGCAATCCGGGGCCAAGCGACTTGGACAGCCCGTTCACATGAAAGGCGATCTCGGGCGCCAATGCCGTCAGCGGAGGCAAAGCCGGCCCGGCTGGCGCATAGACGCCGTCCTCGATGATCCGCGCGCCCGCCCGACGGCAAATTTCCGCGATGGCCTGCCTTCGCTCCCCGCCCATCGTGGCGGTGGTCGGATTGTGAAGCGTCGGAGTGAGGTAAACTGCCTTGCTGCCGGCCGATGCGGCGCTGTCGAGCGCCTCTGCCAGTGCCTCTGGCACCATCCCTTCTGCGTCGATCCTGACGCCCTGCATCCGATATCCCTTGCGCCGGGCCAGCGCGATCGCGCCGGGATAGGTGATCCGTTCGGTCAGAAGCAGTCCCTGCGGACCGCAGGCGAGGTCGAAGGCCAGTGAGAGCGCCTGGCGGGCGCCGCTCGTCAGCACCAGATGCGACGGATCGACGATGAGACCCAGTGTTTCGAGCCAGCGGGCCAGAACACGGCGGTGCTCCAGATGTCCGGCGGGTGGGGCGTAGAGATTGAGATGATCCGCATCGATCTTGCGCGCGATCCCGGTCAATGTCCGCGCCAGAAGGCGTGCGTTGAGCGTTGCCGGCGGGGCGTTGGATGAGAGATCGATCTGCCGATCCTTGTGTGCGTGGCGGATCGCCACGAACGTTCCCCGGCCCTTGACGCTACGCGTCAGACCTCGCCGTTCAAGAGCGGCATAGGCTTTCGTCACCGTGCCGAGGCCAATCCCCAGTTTCCATGCGACATCGCGATGCGCCGGCAGGCGGTCGCCTCCCGTCAGCCGCCCTTCGATGATGTCGTCGGCGAGAGCGAGCACCAGCCGCTCGGCGGCATTCGCCTCTATGTCGGCGAGACGTGGTGCCCATGGCGATTGAAGGAGCATGTTCGCCACCTCGATAAAAGTGTCACATGACACTATTCATATAAACAGCAAGTGTAACATACGCTATGACGACGCTGAACGAAATACACACTTGCAGGAGGCGCCTGACCGCGATGACGGGCGCATGGAGGGCCAGATGTTCAGTCATGTTACCGTCGGGGCGCGCGATCTTGAGCGGGCGGGTCGTTTCTATGACGCTGTGCTTGCTCCGCTCGGCCTGAAACGCCGCGTCGTTACCTCCGATGGCGGGCCTCCGGCGCTTTGCTGGGTGGCTATTCAAGCGCCACTGCCGCGCTTCTATGTCTACATCCCCTTCGATGGCGAGCCGGCGACGGCCGGCAATGGCTGCCTGGCCGCCTTTTTGTCCCCCTCGCAGGAGGCTGTGAGGACGGCCTACACCGAGGGTCTCGCGCACGGCGGGACGGACGAAGGCGCCCCAGGCCCGCGCCCACACTACGGCGATGGTTACTTCGGTGCGTATCTGCGCGACCCCGACGGAAACAAGGTCCACATCGTTCACCGCGGAGACCTCCAGCATTGATGCTGGAGAAGCCTTCTGTTTCTGGAGAAATTCGAATGATCGGCAGTCAGATAGCACTCGTCTACGGCACCTATCTCGTCGCCACCGCCAGTCCTGGGCCGAGCAACATGGCGATCATGGGAACGGCGATGCGCGACGGCCGCGTGCCCGCCCTCGTCTTGGCGGCGGGCGTCATCACGGGCTCACTCTTCTGGGCAGTACTGGCGGCGACGGGCATTTCCGCCGCGTTGGCCGCCTATGCAGAGGCGCTTTTCGTCATCAAGATCGTTGGCGGTGTTTATTTGCTCTATCTGGCTTTTCGTGCGGGCAAGTCGGCTCTGAAGCCGATCTCCGACATCACGAACAAGGACGCAAGGGCTGCCACGCCTTGTTATCGATCGCTCTATCGGCAGGGCATTCTCATGCATATCGGAAACCCGAAGGCGATTCTGGCCTGGATAGCGATCATGTCGTTGGGGTTCCGTCAGGATGCTCCCGCAGGCACGCTACCGGTGATCATTGGCGGTTGCGCCATCCTCGGCGTCCTGGTGTTCGGTGGCTACGCCATCGTCTTTTCGACGGCCTCCATGATTGCCCTATACGCCAGATTGCGGCGTTGGATTGAAGGTGTGCTCTCGGCGGTATTCGCGGTTGCGGGCCTTAAACTGCTTGCTTCGCAGAGCTGATGTTTGGGCCTGTCGATGCCCCAATGAAGTGACCCAAATTGAAAGCGCGATGTCATGACCCTTGCCGTCCATATGGTCGACGTGTTTGGCGCCGGGCCGTTTTCTGGTAACCCGCTGGCGGTCGTCATCGGCGCAGATGCCATGTCGACGGATGAAATGCAGCAGTTGACGCGGTGGTTCAATTTGTCGGAGACCGCCTTCCTCTTGCCGCCCACGCATCCAGATGCTGACTACCGGGTCAGGATATTCACGCTGGACAGGGAGATGCCTTTTGCCGAGCACCCGACGCTTGGAAGCTGTCATGTCTGGCTCTCGACGGGTCGGGTGCCGAAGAAGGCGACGGAAATCATTCAGGAATGCCACGCCGGTCTGGTCACGATCCGGCGTATGCAGGGGCGGCTTTCGTTTGCCGCCCCGCCGCTGATCCGTTCCGGCGCGCCAACACAGGGTGAATTGGATGGGGCCCGACAGCTGTTGGGCATTGAACCTTGCGATATCCTTGATGCCGCCTGGATCGACAATGGACCTGGATGGCTGGGGATCAGATTGGCATCGGCGGAGAAAGTGCTTTCGCTCAATCCGCTCCGCAACTGGGCCGGTCGGATCGACGTTGGTGTGGTTGGTCCGCATGCAAAGGGTCGAGATGCAGCCTTCGAGGTTCGCGCGTTCTTCAGCGACCATTTGGGTGCAATCGTCGAAGACCCCGTCACCGGAAGCCTCAATGCCTCGATCGCACAGTGGTTGTTCGCTGGAGGTGCGGTTGAGGGGGATTATGTCGCCGCCCAGGGGACCCGTCTTGGGCGCCATGGCCGGCTTCATGTGGGCCGCGATGACGTTGGCCGAATTTGGGTAGGCGGCGAAACGCGCACGCATGTCGAAGGCCGGCTACACGGCCTTTGAAAAGGAAAAAGAAGAGGTGTTTCATTGAGTACAATCGATAGGGCAGAAATTGAGCTCCCCGTCCAAAGACAGCTCGAAGCCTATAACGCCCGAGATATTGAGGCATTCATGCCTTGGTAGGCTGATGATTGCCAGTACTACGCATTTCCCTCCGCGCTTCTGGCAGGGGGCTGTCGAAATTCGGGAGCGACATATCGAACGGTTCAAAGAGCCTGATCTACATTGAACTCTGCTGACACTTATCGTGGTCGGCAATGTCGTCATCGACCACGGTTGCGCGAACTTTTCCGGAAGGGAAGGGCGAGGTCGATGTCGTTTGTATCTATGAAGTTGAAAACGGCAAGATTGCCAAAGCCTGGTTCAAGATCAGCGAGCGGCGGCTTTTGTAGCCTTAGGCGGACTGTACGAGGCCGATCGCACGGCCTTTGAAGCGGCAAACAAGAGAGTGGTGATTTGATGGACGAGAGTGTTTTCCGGCCGATCGCGGAGCGTGTATTGGCGAATGATTGGGGACGGCTGACCAAATACGAATTCGAACTTCGGCTCAGGGATGGAGGTTGGCAGCGGCAGACCCGAGAGGCTTACGATCGTGGTAACGGGGCGACATGCCTGTTGTACAATCCCCGAAGTGGCCGTGTTCTGCTGACCCGTCAGTTTCGTTTGCCGGTTTTCTTGAATGGCGGTCTGGAGTCATTAATCGAAACCCCGGCGGGACTGCTTGATGGTGCCGAGCCGGCAACGCGGATGCGTGCAGAACTGATCGAAGAAACTGGGTATGATGTCTCCGAACTGACGCATCTTTTCGACATCTACATGAGCCCCGGATCGGTCACGGAATACCTGGCATTTTTCTACGGCGAATATACCGAGAAACACAGGGTGGGAACCGGCGGAGGTGCTCCTGACGAGGGAGAAGACATAGACGTAATGGAAATCTCGTTGTCCGACGCGATCCATATGATCGACCGTGGTGAGATTCGCGACGCCAAAACGATCATTCTGCTTCAGCACCTGACGATCCGGCTCTTTCAGGAAAACGACGTGAAGCGCTGATCCGGATCTCCGGCCCATATCGATCTCGGACAGATGATGATCCTGCTAAGATTGCCGTCCCCGACATGGAACCTCGAGATGGATCAGTTTGCCACGAATGTCCTTTCCGACCTCGACATCGACATCGACATCGAAGTCATCCCGCCAGAGCGCGACGGAGGCCAGTTCGGAAACGCGATGATAGGCCTCTGCGGTCAAAAGAAGCGGTCGGCCTCGCGAATGGACGCCGACGGTCGCTGCAATTGTGACGAGTACCTCGCGCCATGACGCCGTCCGTGCCAGAGCTGTCGTATGAGGTGCTGGTCAAGTTTGAGAAGACGCTTGCGCAGCTTCCCGACGGCTATGGACTGGGAAGCTTCGCAGGTCGCCCATGGGGCCTGACCGTCAAGCGCTCGGCCGATGGCAGGCGGATCTGGTTATATGGCGAGGAACTGGGCGGAGCGGATGTCGTCAGCTTCAACTTTTATGTGCTTTCTGGTGCGAGCACCACACTCAAGCCCTGCGAAATGTCCCCCTCGAAGGTCGTCGATTTCGTGCTTGGCTTTAAACCAAGCTAAAGCGGTGATCTGCTTTCCGCTTTGACGGCTCAGCTTGCCATTGCCGAGATCGCCCGACCATAGGAAGTCCCGGAGGTCGAGACGTTCAAGCTGGCCTGACGTTTTCGGCTTTCGATTTTCCGGTCTTGCGGTCCTGGCCAAGTTCGTAGCTGACCTTTTGACCCTCTCGAAGTGGGCTTCCGCCTTCCACCGCTGACACATGGACAAAGACGTCCGCTCCGCCGTTGTCCGGTGTGATGAAGCCAAAGCCCTTGTCCTGATTGAAAAACTTAACGGTACCGATTGCCATGATTATCCTCGTCAGCTGAGTGGCCTGCAAATTGCCACTGCAGCTTATTCAAGGCTGCCCCCTCCCGCAACCGCGCATTCACGCGATTCGCGGCTCGGACGGCGCGCGGTCGAGCTCTTTCGTGTCCTGTTAGCGAAGGCCGCCTGCGGCCACCGCCGTGCCCGTCGTAGACAGTGCCTAATGATTGAAGGCGAACGCTCCGACTTTCGCGCACGACATCGCGCGGCGCGGCAGTGAACTCTCACATAAGCGGAGGTGCGCTCGGGGGCCTCATGCCATCCGACCTGACGATCATGCATTGCGCCCCGATTGCGCTATGAGCTCATCGGTATTGGCTAGAAGTCGCCGTACGGCATTGCGAGCCGCGTTCGGGCGTCGGAGGCGAATGCTTTTCTCGATGTTCTCGTGGAGCTTCAGCGCATGGACGGAGCTGCTGTCCTCCCGGGTCACCAGCAGGAAAAGGTGGTTGAGTGCAGATTCGATGAGTGCCACGAGCGGCACCAGGAGATCGTTTCCCGACGCGCGCAGGATTGCAAGGTGGAAGCGTGTGTCGGCCTGGATGCGGGTCTGCAGCGTTGTCGCCTGTTGCATGTCTTCCAATGCCGCGCTGATTTCGGTCATCTGCTTTTCGTTCCGGCGGGTGGCGGCGAGCGCCGTCGCTTCCGGCTCAAGGATGTGGCGAAATTCCTGTACGGTCTTGAGGAACTGGAGACGGTCCGGTGAGACCGCATACCAGCTCAGAACGTCGCGATCGAGCAGGTTCCAACGCTCTCTCGGCTCTACCCAGCTGCCGACTTTCGGGCGCGAGGCGAGCAAGCCCTTGGCCATCAATATCTTGATCGCCTCTCTCACCGCAGTGCGACTGACGTTGAAGATTTCCGTCCATTGCGTCTCATTCGGCAGGATCGTTCCGGGCGGATAGTCGCCACGCACGATACTGAGCCCGATGTCATCGGCAAGCGACATGTGGACGCTGGGTCCCGACATACGCGGCGCATCGAGGCGTCGGCTCGCACGCTTCGCCTCCGCCGTGGTCGATCCGGCGGAGACTTTTCCTGATTGTCGTTCAGCCATTTTCGTCTTTTCTCGCGTCTGTAACGCTCAGCCGCGCAGAGCGTCACCCGACGTCAACATAATTCCGCCAGCTGTGTTGCGGCTCAAAGCCGAGCATCGAGCGGGCTTTGCGGTTTGATAAGAGCGTCTCGTATTCGCCGATCTGCCCCTTGACAGGGACGCCGTGGTAGAACCGGTCGATCAGTTCGCGGGTTGGAATGTCGGAGGACGTATCGTCGCTTGCTGCGTTGAAGACCTGGAACCCAAGACCGTCCGTCTCCACGGCCCTCAGTGTGATCTGGCCGAGGTCGCGCGCATCGACATAGCTCCAGGCAATGCGCTTGCGAAAGCCCGGATCGGCAAACCAGCCGGGGAAGAGATGGTATTCGTTCGGCTCGATCACATTGCCAATGCGCAGGGCATAGATGTCGGCGCCGCTTCTGAGTGCAAAGGCGCGCGCGGTCTTTTCATTGACGACTTTGGAGAGTGCGTAGCTATCCATCGGGTCGACGTCATAGTCCTCGTCGAGCGGAAAATAACGCGGGTTTCGCGGCTCGTTGGCGAAAACGAGGCCGTAGGTCGTCTCACTCGATGCGATGACGATCTTGCGGATGCCAAGCTTCACCGCCGCCTCGATGACATTGTAGGTGCCCATCGCATTGACGCGAAAGAGCTCGTTGTCGGGGGCGATCAGGATGCGCGGGATCGCGGCAAAGTGGACAACTGCATCGATTGGCTGCGGCGCGAGCGAAGGGTCGAATTCGTGCAGGCCCGTGTAGCTTGACAGTGCATTGAACACTTGGCCGCTGTCCGTGATGTCGGTGATCAGCGTGCGCACTTTCGGGTTGTCGAGGGGCTTCGTGTCGAGGTTAAGCACCTGGTGGCCCTGTTCGACGAGGTATTGCACGACATGGCGGCCGGCCTTGCCGCTGCCTCCGGTGAAGATGATCCGCTTGGTCATTGTGTTCTCCATGTCCTGCAAGATTGGGGGATGATCCCTATCGATGATAGTTCGTAAGGGAGATCTTCCAAGCGGGGTCGTGGCAGGTTGCCGCGGCCACCCGGCAAGAGTGCGTGCTGACCCCGGTTGTCGGGGATAGGGCGAAGGCCGGGACGCTCGGTAAAGGGCGCCCCGGCGGCGGTTTTACTTCTGGATGCAGGTGTCCGCCGTGTCCTTGGTGCATTCGTCGAGGCCTGTGAATACCGGATCCTCCACCGGCTTGCCGGCGATCAGGTCCAGCATGACCGACGGCGCCTTGTAGCCCATTTCGAACGGGCGCTGGCCGACGAGCGCGGTTACGAGACCTTCCTTGGCAATCGCCACCTCGTCGCCGATCGTGTCCGCCGCGCCGATGACGAATTCATTTTTCGCGATCTTGTCCGCCATCGGCTTGAACAGGTCGCGATAGGGTTGCGGCGCCCCGAAAAGCGGCCAACCGCCCATGATGCCGAAGGCGTCGAGGTCGGGATTGGCAGCCAGGATATCCGTCATCGCCTGCACGCCCTTGGCGCCGTCGTCATTGGTAAAGACCGGGCAGCCCGCCACCTCCGTCCAGCCGCCTTCACCCTTCAGTTCGGCCAGCCCCTCTTTTCCCGTGAGCACATCACGCATGCCCTGGGCACGCCGCAGGATGTTGTCGGCACCAGGGTTGCCCTCGATCGTGCAGATCTTGCCACCGTTCGGCTTGGCCTTTTTGATGTAGTCGGCGATCCGCGCGCCCATCGTGTAGTTGTCGGTGCCGAGATAGGTCTTGCGCAGACCCGCGTCCTCCTTGGCGAGGTCGGCATCGAGCGTCATGACCGGGATTGTCGGGTTGGCCGTCTTCAGCGTCTGGGCAATCAGCTTGGCGTTGGATGGCGAAATGGCGATCGCAGCCGTGCTGGGCTTGCCGAGCATGTCCTGGACGATCTGCGCCTCGCCGGCTTCGTCGGAGGTCGACGCCGGGCCGGTATAGAAGCACTCATATTCCGAGCTTGTGTTTTCCTTGTTCCACTTCTGGCACCCTTGGTTGATTGCCTCGAAGAACGGATTGTCGAGGCCTTTGACGACAATGACGAGTTGCTTCTTCGTCTGGGCGCCGGCGGAGCCGGCGGCCAGGGCGAGCGCTGCAACTGCAAGCACCAATGCTTTCCTCATTCTATCCTCCCGTTGAACAAGCGGACGCTGTCCGTCCGCGGCACAAATCAACCCGGATACCAGACGATGCGAGGGTCGCTTGACGGACGCTCGTATTGCCAGGCCTGGTCGATAAGCTTTTTAAGATCGTATTCCGGCTGCCAGCCCAGCAGGTACTTCGCCTTGCTGTTGTCCAACCAGTTCGAGTGGAAGTGGCTTGGAACGTCGACGGACGGCAGACCGCGCGTGCGCCTGAGGTAGCTTGCGACCTCGCCGTAGTCGACCGGGCGATCCATGGCGACGTTGAAGCGCTGGCGTTCTGCGCGCGGATTGTCGATCGTGTTGAGTATTGCCGAGACGAGGTCGCTGACGTGAACGAAGTTGCGCTTGAGCGGCCTTCCGTCGGCATCGCGCAGCAACGGAACCGTTCCGGCCTCCGCGTAGCGCCTGGCTTCGTCGGGCGCAAAAAGCGTTTTCCAGTCGGGTCCACCGAACACGTCATCGCCGAAGGAAAGCGAATATTTGAAGTCGTCCTTCTCCATAATCCACGGCGCCCGGAGGCAACAGACGTTCAACCCGTATTGGATCGCGTACTGCTCGACGATCACTTCCTCGAGCACCTTCGAGAGCGCGTAGCAGCCAGGATAGGCGCGGTGCGGTGTAGCCTCCGTTATCGGTCCGTCATGAGGATAAAAGAAATGCCCGACCGCGGCGTCGCCGCCGATCAGGATGAACTGCCGTGCCGTGGGGCTCGTTCTGAACGCTTCGAGCAGCCAGAAGAGGCCCTTGACGGTCACGTCCATGACGTCGGCCGGTGTTTCCTTGCAAGTCGCCAGATGCACGACGTGGCTGACACCGGCAATCGCGTCTTCCGCGACCGCGCGATCGGCGATAGAGCCGCGGATGATATCGAGCCGCTCGGCTGGATCGAGCACACGGTTATGGCAGAGCGCGCGAACGCGCGCTTGCGAAAAACGTGGCCGATCAAGCAGCGTTGCTATGAGGTGCCGCCCGACCTTGCCAGTTGCCCCGGTGACAAGGATAAGCATGCTTATCTCCCAAGAATTAGCTAATATATGATCGCTTCGCCTCAATGTCTATTTGTCATACAAAACAGGTTTATCGGGTGAGAGATCATTGACGCGTTCATGACGATTTGCGTAAATAAGCAGTCGCTGGCTCGCGAGGGGGCGGACATGCGGCGAGGCGTCCTGGCGGATTGGCGCGTGTTGGCGAGTCTGGAAGGCTGGTCGTGCTGCTAGAGCTCAGCAATATTTCCAAGCATTTCGGGGCCATACAGGCAGTGAATGACATTTCGCTGTCGTTAGAGGCCGGTCAGGTTGTCGGCCTGATGGGCGACAACGGCGCCGGCAAATCGACGCTTGTCAAAATGATCGCAGGCAATTTCCGTCCGAGCCACGGAACCATGCGCCTTAACGGCAGCGATATCGTCCTGCATCGCCCCATCGAGGCAAGGCAGTTCGGCATCGAGATCGTTCACCAGGATCTGGCCCTTTGTGACAACCTCTCCGCGGCCGCGAATGTCTTCCTCGGACGCGAACTGAGGCGCGGTATCGGCCCCTTGCGCGTGCTAGACTACAAGGCAATGTACCGCCGCGCCGGGGAGATCTTCAAAGAACTCCGCTCGGAGACCAGGCCACGCGACCTCGTGCGGCAGATGTCGGGTGGCCAACGGCAAGCGGTGGCGATTGCGCGTACGATGATCTCGCAGGCGAAGATCGTCTTGATGGACGAGCCGACGGCGGCAATTTCCGTGCGCCAGGTGGCCGAAGTGCTGCATCTGATCCGGCAGTTGCGCGATCGCGGCATCCTGGTTGTGCTCATCAGCCATCGTATGCCCGATGTCTTCGATGTCGCCGATCGCGTCGTCGTCATGCGCCGGGGCCGCAAGGTGGCGGACAAACCGATATCAGAAACTTCGCCGGAGGAGGTGACGGGGCTGATTACCGGAGCCATCGAGAGTGGATGAGGGACAATCGAGCTCGATCTTCTGCACCGGAGGAATGGGAGGAACGATGGCAACGACGCTGGACCAGACGATCGAGCGCAGGCAGCGCACGCTCGGAGGAACGATCCTCGGGAACCAGACCTTCTGGGTTCTGATCGCTGTCATCCTTGCCTGCATCTTTCTGTCATTTGCCACCGACAGCTTCGCGACCGCAAAGAATCTTTACAACATCACCCGGAACGTCACCTTCGTCGCGATCATTGCCCTCGGCATGACGCTCGTCATCATCACCGGTGGGATCGACCTCTCGGTGGGCTCGGTACTGTGCCTGTGCAGCATGGTGCTCGCGGTCACGATGCACGCGGGATACGGCATCGAGACAGGCATTGCCGTCTCGATCGCGACTGCGTTGGTGATCGGTGCGTTCAATGGCATCCTCATTGCCTATCTCGGCTTTCCGCCCTTTGTCGTGACCCTCGGCATGCTCTCGATTGCCCGAAGCCTGGCCATGGTCGCGTCCAACAATACGGTGGTTTTCGAGTTCGGCCCGGACCACGACAAACTGCTGTCGCTCGGCGGCGGATCCGTCTTCGGTATCGCCAACCCGGTGATCTACATGATCATGCTGGCACTGCTCACCGGTTTCGTGCTGCGCTGGACCCGGATTGGCCGCTACATTTACGCCATCGGCGGCAACGAGAAGGCGGCCACTGCCACGGGCCTCCCCGTGCGACCGATCAAGGTCTGCGTCTACATGATCTCGGCGCTCTCGGCCGGCGTCGCCGGCATCATCCAAACCGGCTGGCTCGGTGCGGTGACGACCAATATCGGCGCCGGCATGGAACTGCAGGTCATCGCCGCAGCCGTGATCGGGGGCGCGAATCTCGCCGGCGGCGTCGGCACTGCCTTCGGCGCGCTCGTCGGCGCAGCACTGATCGAGGTGATCCGCAATAGCCTCGGGCTTCTCGGCATCAACGCCTTTTGGCAGGGTACGTTCATCGGCAGTGCGACTATCCTCGCGGTTCTTTTCGATCGTATCCGCAATTTCCGCCAGAGTGAGTAGCATTCAGCCTTCCGGTACACTGCGCGGTTCAGAAGGACTGGGATTGCGACGTTAGCCAGTCGTCACGCGGTGAGTGGTGTCCCGCCTAAGCATCCCAGTTTCTTCAATGAATCTACTGACATTGCTCGCTTTAAAGTCGGCGAGGGGGCCGCAGTTTGTTTGCGGGCTCATGAAATCATCTGTTCCGGAATGTGCACAGACTGCCAAGAAGGGAGTCACCCTGAGGGTCGCGTACTGGCAAGTCACCTCTACGAAGCCGGTTTAGGCTCGGCGTGGCCTCATTCGATTATGTTGCCGACAATATTCTTGTGAAAAATCCTTCCCTCAGGCACAATTTATGAACGCAACCAAAGTGCGGCGCTATCTGAATTCCGGCCGTCACGCGCCGCGGAATGGTTCGCGCGGGAGAGGCTGCGTCAATGGGCCAGGGGTTCTTCCTTCTGTTTGCTGCGGGGGCCGTGATCACCGCCCTGACAGTCGTCCTGGCGCGCAACCCTGTTCACAGCGCATTGGCGCTGATGGCATGTTTCCTGCAGATCTCGGCAATCTTCGTCCTGCTCGAGGCGCCGCTGCTCGCGGTCGTGCAGATCTTCGTCTATGTCGGCGCCATCATGGTCCTCTTCCTGTTCGTGATCATGATGATCGACGTGCGCGAGGCGGTGCTGCAGCGGTTTCTGCCGGGGCGAAATCTGCCTGCATTGACCCTGCTCGTCCTGCTTGGGGTCGAAATGCTTGCACTGGTGCTTTGGAGCGGCCGCTTCTCGGCGGTTGAGCCGATCGCACGGCGCGCCGGCGATCAAGTCAGGCAGCTCAGCACGACACTTTTCGCCGACTATCTCCTGCCGTTTGAAGTCGCTTCGATCATCCTTCTCGCGGCACTTGTCGGCGCCATAGTGCTGGCACGGAAGGAGCTCGGGTGATGGTTCCGCTCTGGTGGTACATTTCACTCGCAGTGGTCCTGTTCGTGATCGGAGCCGCGGGTGTGCTGCTCAGGCGCAATATCCTGGTCGTGCTGATGTCGCTCGAACTGCTGCTCAACTCGGTCAACATCAATTTCATCGCCTTCGGACGTTACTACGATGATTTTCGCGGGCAGATCTTCGCGATCTTCGTCATTGCCATCACCGCGGCGGAGGTTGCCGTCGCCCTCGGCATTCTGGTCGCCCTCGTGAGGAACAAATCCACCCTCAAGATCGACGACGTCACGGCGATGAAAGGATAGCGGCTTGGAACCGGTGCTATCAGTCCGGCCGCTACTTGCCGTCGCCATCGCCGGGCTGGCGGCACTTGCAGTTCTCCTTCTGAACAAGCACGAGAAAATCCGGGATGCCGTCTCGCCTCTGGCTGCGGTCGCCATGTTCGCGATCGTCATCTCGATGGCGCCCATCGTGCTGGCGGGCGGCACCGTCGAACTGCGCCTGTTCGAGATCCTGCCGGGGATCGACTTCGCTTTCCGGGTCGACGCACTCGGCATGGTGTTTGCCACCGTCTCCTCGCTCCTGTGGATCGTCGCGGCGGTCTATTCCATCGGCTACATGCGACACCTGAACGAGCACGCGCAGACCCGCTTCTTCGCCTGCTTTGCCACCAGTCTCGCCGCCGCCGTCGGTGGTGCGTTTGCTGCCAATCTGTTCACGCTGGTAATCTTCTACGAGGTGCTGAGCCTCGTGACCTATCCGCTCGTCTACCACCATGAGGACGAAGAGGCCTGGGCGGGCAGCCGGAAGTACCTCGTCTACCTGATGGGCGCGTCGAAAAGCGTGCTTCTCGCCGCGCTGGCGCTGACCTATCAAATTGCCGGGTCCCTCGACTTTGTACCCGGAGGGTTGCTGGCGAGGGTCGATGCCTCGGCGCCGCTGCTGACGGTTGTCTATTTCTGCTACCTCTTCGGCTTCGCCAAGGCCGCGGTGATGCCGATGCATGCCTGGCTGCCTGCTGCAATGGTTGCCCCGACGCCGGTCAGCGCGCTCTTGCATGCCGTGGCGGTGGTCAAGATGGGCGTGTTCTGCGTGTTGCGGGTGGTGTTCCATGTCTTCGGCGTGGATCTGGTGAGCAGGCTGGGTCTCGGCATTGCGACGGCCTACCTCGTCTCCTTCACCATCCTGATGGCGTCGATCTATGCCCTTACCCGGGACGACCTGAAGGCGCGGCTCGCCTATTCGACGGTCAGCCAGCTCTCCTACGTGGTGCTGGGCGCGGTGCTTTTGTCTCCCGTGGCGATGATTGGCGGCATCCTTCATATCGCGGTGCACGCCTTCTCCAAGATCACGCTGTTCTTCTGCGCCGGGTCGATCTACTGCGCCTCGGGAAAACGAAACATCAGTGACATGGCCGGCATCGGCCGCCGGCTGCCCTGGACGATGGGGGCATTCTTCGTCGCTTCACTCAGCATGATCGGCGTGCCGCCAACCGCCGGTTTCATCAGCAAGTGGTATCTGACGCTCGGCTCGGTCGAAGCAGGCGAGATGGCGTTCCTGGCCGTCCTCTTGGCGAGCTCGGTCCTCAACGCCGCCTACTTCCTGCCCGTCAGCTATATCGCCTTTTTCAAAGCGGAGGCGCCGGGAGCGGCGGAACCTGTCCGTGAGATTCCGCTGGTGACGATCCCGCTGGTCGCCACCGCTGCCTTGTCGGTGCTGATGGGCATCTTCCCCGGTTATTTCCTCACCTTGGCGGAAGGAGTGGTCAGATGATCAAGCGTGTCGTCGATTTCTTTGGTGACGAGGGCCATGCGCGGTCGCGCCGCCGGTTGTTCTATATCATGCTCGCTCTCATCGTCGTCGCCGATTTCCTGGTTCCGCGCGAACACGCCGAATATCTCTGGGACCGTTTGCCTGGCTGGTCTGCCGTCTATGGCTTCGGCTCCTGCCTGCTGCTCATCTTCGTTTCCAAGTTCCTCGGCCATCAGGGCGGGCTCATGCGGCGCGAGGACTATTATGATTGAGTTCGTCCATCCCGCCCTTCTGTTCATTCTCGGTGCCGTGCCGATCCCGTTCCTGAAGGGATCGATCCGCAAGACCTACTTGGTGCTAATCCCGGCTCTGGCGATCGCCGCGGTCCTCGCGATGGAGCCGGGCAGCTATGGCGCGGGGCGCTTCATCGGGCAGGAAATCCTGTTTGCAAAGGTCGACAAGCTCAGCATCGTCTTCGCCACGGTCTTCACCATCATGGCGCTGATCGGCATGGTCTACGCGCTGCATCTGTCGCAAGCCGGCCAGCACGTGGCGGCCTTCGTCTATGTCGGCAGCGCGCTCGGCGTGGTCTTCGCCGGCGACTACCTCACCCTTTACCTCTTCTGGGAGGGCATGGCGTTTGCGTCGGCCTATCTGGTCTTCGCGCAAGGAGGCGAACGGGCAATCCGTGCCGCATTTCGCTATCTGATGGTGCATCTCACCGGTGGCGTCGCTCTGCTCGGCGGTATCGTGCTCCACGGGCTCGCGGCTGGCTCGCTGCTCTTCGGCCCGATCGGGGGCGGCGCTCTTGCGGGAACAATGGACGTCGGCGGCTATCTGATCCTGGCAGGGTTCCTGCTCAATGCCGCGGTGCCGCCGCTCAACGCCTGGCTGACCGACGCCTATCCCGAGGCGACTGTCACGGGGGCGGTGTTCATGAGCGCCTTCACCACCAAGACGGCCGTCTACGTGCTGGCGCGCGCATTTCCTGGAACCGAGCTTCTCGTCTGGCTCGGCACCGTGATGGCGCTCTACGGCGTCATCTATGCGGTGCTTGAGAACGACTGTCGGCGGCTGCTTGCCTATCACATCGTCAGCCAGGTGGGTTACATGGTGGCGGGTATCGGCATCGGCACCGAGATGGCCGTGAACGGAGCCACCAGCCACGCGTTTGCCCATATCCTCTATAAGGCGCTTCTCTTCATGGGCGCGGGGGCGGTGATCCACGTCACGGGGCGGCGCAAGCTCACCGAACTCGGCGGGCTCTACAAAACCATGCCGCTGACGGTTGCCCTCTACATGGTCGGTGCCTTCGCGATCTCGGCCTTTCCGTTCTTCTCAGGCTTCGTCACCAAGTCGATGGTGATCGCCGCCGCCGGACAGGACCACCGGGCGCTCGTGGTTCTGGCGCTCACGATGGCGTCATCAGGGACGTTCCTGCACACCGGCCTCAAGCTGCCGTATTACATGTTTTTCGGACCCGACCGAAAGCTGGAGGCGCGGGAGCCGCCCCGCAACATGCTGGTTGCCATGGGGATAGCGGCGGTGTTTTGCATCGTGATCGGCGTGTTCCCGGAACCCCTGTATGCGCTCCTTCCCTATCCGGTCGCCTTTGAGCCCTATACGGGCGTCCATGTCACCGAGAGCCTGGGCTTGCTGATGTTTACCGCGCTGGGTTTCGTCCTGTTCCTGAAAGCGCTCGATCCAGAAAACACAATCAGCATCGACACGGACTGGTTCTACCGCAAGGGTGCGCGGGCCTTCCTGTGGCTCGCAGAGAGGCCGCTGGCGCGCTATGAAAAGGCGGTGAGCAACGTGTCCGACACAGTGGCGCTGCCGCTTCTGCACGGTGCGGCGCGTGCCGGACTGCGGGTCGATCTCAACGGCGTCGATGCCGCCGTGAATGGCTTCGCACGCGCCATCCTTGTTGGCGGCGGTACGCTGCGGCGTCTGCAGACCGGCGTCGTCACTCACTATGCACTGGCGATGATCGCCGGTGTGATCGCGGCGATCGCCGTTTTTGCCGTCGTGTGGCAGTAGAGGAGGGGTGATGGCGTTCCCGCTGCTCAGCCTCATCGTCTTCGTACCTGCCGCCGGGGCAGCGGTCATGATGTTCCTGCGCAGCGACGATCTCGTGCGGTGGGTGGCGCTCGGCTTCACCATGCTCGACTTGGCGCTCGCCATCGCGATGCTCGCCGGCTTCGATCCCGGGACCTCCGAGATGCAGTTCGTCGAAAAGCGCCCGTGGGTTCCGGCGCTCGGCATTACCTTTGCGCTCGGTGTCGACGGAATCAGCGCGCTCTTCGTGTTCCTAACGGCGCTTTTGGGCTGGATCTCGGTGCTCGCATCATGGATCGCCATCGACCGCAAGGTGAAGCAGTTCATGATCAGCCTGCTCGTCATGCAGGCCCTGATGTTGGGTGTGTTCTCGGCGCTTGACCTGTTTCTGTTCTACGTCTGCTGGGAAGCGATGCTGATCCCGATGTATCTGATCATCGGTATCTGGGGCGGCGACGGCCGCGTCTATGCGGCGTTCAAGTTCTTCCTCTACACCCTGGCGGGCAGCCTCCTGTTCCTGATCGGCATCATCGTGCTTTATTTCGAGGGCGGCAGGACCTTCGACATCCTTGCTTTGATGGAACTCGACCTGCCGTTCGAGGTTCAGTCCTGGCTGTTCTTCGCCTTCCTCGTGGCATTCGCGGTCAAGGTACCGATGGTCCCGCTCCATACCTGGCTGCCGGATGCCCATGTGCAGGCTCCAACGGCGGGCAGCATCATCCTTGCCGGCGTGCTCCTGAAGATGGGGGCCTACGGATTCTTGAGGTTCTCGCTGCCGATGCTGCCGGAGGCCTCGGTCCATTATTCGACCCTGATGATGGCGCTTTCAGCACTTGCGATCGTCTATGGCGGCCTGCTGGCGCTGGCGCAGGACGACCTGAAGAAGCTGGTGGCCTATTCCAGCATCAGCCATATGGGTTTCGTGACGCTTGGGATTTTTGCCCTCAACCCGCTCGGGCTCCAAGGCAGCATCCTGCAGATGTTCAATCATGGCGTGACCACCGGCGCCCTGTTTCTGTTCGTCGGCCTGATCTACGAGCGCACCCACACCCGCAGCATCGCCGACTATGGCGGCTTGATGAAGGTCGCGCCTGTCTACACCGGGTTTCTGGCGCTGTTCGTGCTGTCCTCGATGGCGCTGCCGGGAACGAACGCATTCGTGGGCGAGTTGCTGGTGCTGTCGGGCGGGTTTGCGGCCAACCTTGCCCTCGGCGCGGTCGCGGTTTTGGGCGCATTGCTGGGTGCGGCCTATCTGCTCGGCATGTACCGGAAGGTTGCGCTTGGTCCGGCGAGCGTCGGCGCGCGGTTCAAGGTCCGTGATGTCAACGGCCGCGAAATGGCGGCGATCCTGCCGCTTGCCGTCTTCGTGTTTTGGGTCGGGCTTTACCCAAAGCCCTTTCTCGCCATCATCGATAGCTCGGTCACGCATCTCTTGCAGCAGGTCTACGACAAAGGGAGCGGCCCATGACCGCCGCAGCGCTCCTTCCGTCGATCGTTGCAAGCCTGCCCGAAATCATCGTGGTTACGGGGGCCTGCATCCTGCTGATCGCGGGACAGTTCGTGCCGAAGGAACGGGACGCTGTCCTTGTCTGGTCCTCGGTCGTAATCGTGCTGCTTGCCGCGCTGGCAACATTCACGCTGTCGGGTGGAGCGCAGCCGGCCTATGCGGGCATGTTCGTCGCCGACCCGTTCTCTGTCTTCTTCAAGTCCCTGTTCTACCTGTCGATCCTGCTGACGTTCCTGCTCTCGCGAAACTATGCCGACATCGAAGGGATCGGCGGCAGCGAATACTACGTCCTGCTGCTCCTTGCGCTCTCCGGCATGATGATCATGGCCTCGGCGACCGATCTCCTGTCGATCTATGTCGGTCTCGAACTGATGGTGCTCTGCACCTACGTGCTGACCGGCTTCCTGCGGCGTGAGCAACGGTCAAACGAGGCGGCGCTGAAATATGTGATCCTCGGCGCAGTCTCGACCGGGATATTCCTTTATGGCGTCTCGCTGGTTTACGGCCTCACCGGCACGACGCAACTGGACCGGATGGCGGCGGCCGTCACCGGTGATCCGCTCGATCCGGGCTTGCTCTTGGCGGTGGTCTTCATTGTCGCCGGACTGGTCTTCAAGATTGGCGCGGTGCCGTTCCACATGTGGGTGCCGGATGTCTACGAGGGTGCACCGACCACGATAACCGCCTTCATGTCCGTCGGGCCCAAGGCGGCGGGCTTCGCGGTGATCCTCAGGGTGTTCCTCAATCCATTGGTCGCAGGCTCCAACGTCTGGATCATATTGGCTATAATCGCGGTGGTAACGATGGCGCTCGGCAGTTTCGTGGCGCTGGTGCAGGATAATTTCAAGCGTCTGCTCGCCTATTCCAGCATCGCCCATGCCGGCTTTGCCATTTTCGGCATTGTGGCTGGCGGCGCCGACGGGGTCGCCAGCGTGATGCTCTACCTCTTGATCTACACCTTCATGAATCTCGGCATCTTCGGCGCGGTCATCATGATGCGAAACGGCAATTTCTCGGGCGAGGTTATCGAGGACTATGCCGGTTTCGCCAAGCTGCATCCGGGGCTGGCTCTACTAATGTTGCTCTATCTGTTCTCGCTCGCGGGCATTCCGCCGACGGCAGGCTTCTTCGCTAAGTTCTACGTGCTGGTCGCGCTCATCGAGCGTGGTTTTGTCCTTCTGGCCGTGATCGCAGTGCTCCTGAGCGCTGTCGCCGCCTATTTCTACATCCGCATCGTCATGGTGATGTTCATGCGCGAACCGGAGCGGGTGTTCGAGCCGGCGCTGACGCCTCTGGTCGGCGCTGCTCTCGCCGTCACCGCCGCGGGCACGGTCGGCATCGGACTGTTTCCAGCGTGGTTTCTGAAGCTCGCTCAGCAGTCGGCTTTCGGCGGCTGAGCGATCGCATTTGCATTGGCCTATGCGACGGAATAAACTACCGGTTTAGGAAAGGAATGCCCTTAGTCGCTTCCCGGGGCGACCGCGTTAACGGCCCGAAGGAGCCGATCGCGGCTTGAGCAACGTCCCCGATGGGTGACCGGGCTGCGCAATATGTCTGCAGCGGAATTCCTCCCGGTTCTTTTCATGATCGCCGGAATTGTTCTGGTGGTGGGGGCGACGCTTTTTGTTTCCTCGCTCTTGCGGCCGTCCAATCCCTATCCCGAAAAGAACATGCCCTATGAATGCGGCATGGACCCGGCAGGCGAGGCGGCCGGGGGGCGCTTCAGGGTGCAGTTCTTCATCCTCGCGATCCTCCTGGTCGTCTTCGATGTCGAGGCGATGTTCCTCTTTCCCTGGGCGGTCGTCCTCAAAGAGATCGGTATCGTCGGCTATCTTGAGATGTTCGTCTTCATCGTCCTGCTTCTCGTGGGCTTCGCCTACGCCTGGCTGAAGGGAGCGCTGGAATGGGAGGAGTAGGAAACACGATCCAGGACAGCGTGCTGTTCACCACGGCCGAGAGCGTCATCAATTGGAGCCGAAAGTCGGCCTTGTGGCCCGAGACCTTCGGTATCGCCTGCTGTGCCATCGAAATGATCTCGGCGGGTTGCGCGCGCTACGACCTCGACCGGTTCGGTGTGGTGTTCCGCCCTTCGCCGCGGCAGTCCGATGTGATGATCATCGCCGGCACGGTGACCCGGAAGTTCGCGCCCGTCGTGCGCCGGCTTTACGACCAGATGCCGGAACCGCGATGGGTGATTGCCATGGGCACGTGCGCCATTTCAGGCGGCGTCTACAACACCTATGCCGTGGTGCAGGGGTCTGAAACCTTCGTTCCGGTTGACGTGCACGTCCCCGGATGCCCACCGCGCCCCGAGGCGCTGATGCATGGCTTCCTGCTGCTGCAAGAAAAGATCAAGAGGTCCCGCGCGCTGGCCGGAACGCCACTCGATCGGGCTGCGGCATCATGAGCGTCGAGCCGTCTCTCAATCGCGCTCCGATCCTGGAGCGCTTCGGGGAAACGATCGAGGATCTCGGCACTGCACATGGCATCGATGTCTTTGTTGTTCCACCCGAAAAGATCGTTGAGTTCTGCCGGTTCCTGAAAGACGATCCGGAGCTCAGGTTCAATTTCCTGTCAGACATCTGCGGGGTCGACCACTATCCCGAAACGCCCCGCTTCGAGGCGGTGTATCATCTCTATTCGCTGCCCAACCGCTGGCGGGTCCGCATCAAGTGTCGGCTTGGCGACCCACCTGAGGTCCCCTCGGTCACCGCGGTCTGGCGCACCGCCAACTGGCACGAGCGCGAAGCCTGGGACATGTATGGCATCCGGTTCCAGGGGCATCCCGATTTGCGCCGGATCTACATGTGGGAGGGCTTCGAGGGCTTTCCTCAGCGCAAGGATTTCCCGCTCAGGGGTTACAAGGACAAGCTGAACCCGTTTGGTGCCGAAGGTCCGCCGCCGACACAGCCCGACCTCGCCACGCGGGAGATTCCATAGGGAGGGAGAAGGACTGGTGCGGGCGGTTTTCCGCTGGGACCGATCCAAAATCATCATGAACTATGGAGACCGATCGACGCCGGAGAGTTTTAGATGACCGAAGTCACCGAGCTCACGCGGCCAGAAGGTGAAGCGCTCAACAGCAAGGAAGTGCTTCTCAATCTCGGGCCCCAGCACCCCAGCACCCATGGGGTTCTTCGGCTCGTCCTCGAACTGGACGGCGAATATGTCAAGCGGGTGGACCCACATATCGGCTACCTGCATCGCGGCACCGAAAAACTGGCGGAAAGTTTCACCTATACGCAGATCTTCCCGCTGACCGACCGGCTCGACTATCTCTGCCCACCTTCGAACAACCTGGCCTTCGCGCTCGCGGTGGAGAAACTCCTTGGCATCGAGGCCCCGGTGCGGGCGCAATATATCCGCGTGATGATGGCGGAACTCGCGCGCATCTCCGGTCATCTGCTGATTACCGGCGCGCTGCCAATGGATCTCGGCGCCATGACCGCGCTACTTTACGTCATGCGCGAACGCGAAATGATTATGGATCTCATGGAAATGATCACCGGTGCGCGCATGCACACCTCCTTCTGCCGGGTTGGTGGCGTGCGCGAGGACCTTCCTGACGGATTCTTCCCGAAGATCCGGGAGTTCTGCGACATCTTCCCGAACCGGATCCGCGACTATGAGCGCTTGCTCGAAGACAACCGGGTGTTCCTGAAACGCACCCAGGGCATTGGCGTCATCTCTGCAGAGGACGCCATTGATCTGGGCCTCAGCGGTCCGAACCTGCGGGCTTCCGGCGTCGACTGGGACATCCGCCGTGACGAGCCTTACGAGATCTACGACCGGCTCGATTTCAATGTCATCACCCGCACCGAGGGCGATTGTTATGCGCGTTGGCGGTGCCGGGTCGACGAGATGCGCGAAAGCATGCGGATCATCGAACAATGCATCGACCAGATGCCCGAGGGAGCGTTCCAGGTCGACATGCCGACGATCGCCTTCCCCGTCGACAAGGAGCGCGTGCATTGCTCGATGGAGGCGTTGATCCAGCATTTCGACCTGTCGGCCTATGGCTTCAACGTGCCGAAGGGCGAGGTCTATTCGGCAATCGAGGCACCCAAGGGTGAGTTGGGCTTCTACATCATCAGCGACGGGTCGCCGAAACCGTTTCGCATGAAGGTCAGGGCACCCTCGTTCGTCAACCTCCAGGCGGTCTTCGGAGTGACGAACGCCCGCTATCTGGCGGACATGATCGCCGTGCTTGGCAGCCTCGATCCTGTGATGGCGGAGGTGGACAAGTAGCAGGGACTTGAACGTGATGACGATGCGCGAAAAGATCGAACAGGCGGCGGCGCGGTACCCCGACCAGCGCTCGGCGATCATGCCCGCGCTTCTGATCGCGCAAAGGGAACATGGCCACCTGCCGGGGCCGGTGCTGGAAGAGGTCGCCGAAATCCTTGGCGTCGAGCGGATCTGGGTCTACGAGCTGGCGACCTTCTATACGCTTTTCCATACCGAGCCGGTGGGGACGTTCCATCTACAGCTTTGCGACAACGTCTCCTGCATGCTGCGGCGATCCGAGGAGCTGCTGACGCATCTGGAGAAGGTCCTTAGGGTCAAGAAAGGCGGCACGACCGAGGACGGGCTGTTCACGCTCTCGACCGTCGAATGCCTCGGTGCCTGCGAGATGGCCCCGGTGATGCAGGTCGGCGACGACTATCACGGCAATCTCGACATAGAGCGGATCGATGCGCTCCTCGCCCGGCTCCGCGCGACGGTGCCCGAGACGACCGGCGCCGATCTTGCTGCCGCCGAACCACCGGGGAATTAGCGCCATGTTCGAACCGGTTCTTCTGAAGAACGTGCACGTGCCGGATGGACATCTCCTCTCCACCTATGAGGCCTGCGGCGGTTATCGCGCACTTGCCAAAGCCCTCAAGGAATACACGCCTGACGAGATCATCGATCTCGTCAAGCGATCGAACCTGCGCGGCCGCGGCGGAGCCGGGTTTCCGACCGGCATGAAGTGGAGCTTCGTGCCGAAGCGGGCCGACAAAGCGAAATATCTCTGCTGCAATGCCGACGAAGGGGAGCCTGGCACCTTCAAGGACCGTATCGTTATGGAGCGGGACCCGCACCAACTGATCGAAGGCATGGCGATCAGCGCCTACGCGATCGGGGCCGAGGTCGCCTATGTCTATATTCGCGGAGAGTATGTGCTGGCGATCCGACGGCTGGAACAGGCGATCGCGGAGGCCAAGGCCAAGGGCTATCTGGGAGCGAGGATACTGGGCTCGGATTTCAATTTCGTCGTGCATGTCCATTGCGGCGCCGGCGCTTATATCTGCGGCGAGGAGACCGCGATGCTCGACTCGCTCGAGGGCAAGAGGGCACAGCCGCGCCTGAAGCCGCCATTCCCGGCGGTTGCCGGGCTCTATGCCAGCCCGACCGTCATCAACAATGTCGAGACGCTGGTCTGCGTGCCGCATATCGTGGCTCGGGGCGCCGATTGGTTCCGTAGCATCGGACCGGAGAAGAGCCCCGGACCGAAGCTCTATTGCCTCAGCGGGCAGGTGCGAAAACCCGGGCTTTACGAACTGCCGATGGGAATTCCGCTTCGCGAACTCGTCGAGGACCATGCCGGCGGGCCGCCGGCCGGTCGCAAGGTCAAGGCGGTGATCCCAGGTGGTGTTTCCGCGCCGGTGATCCCTGAGCCGGGTCTCGACATCGCAATGGACTTTGACTCGCTTGCTGCCGCCGGCACGATGCTGGGCTCGGCCGGGGTGATCGTCGTCGACGACACGACCTGCATGGTCAAGGTCGCCACCCGCATCATCGAGTTCTTTCACCACGAGTCCTGTGGCAAGTGCACACCCTGCCGCGAGGGGTTGAACTGGGTGGTGAAAGTGCTGCGCCGGATCGAAGCGGGCGAGGGCGCCCCCGGCGACATGGAGCAGTTGGATATGCTCTGCAAAGGCATTTTCGGCAATACGTTTTGTGCTTTGGGTGACGGCGCGGCGATGGGATTGCGGGCTTCGCTGGCGCATTTCCGCGAGGAGTTCGTCGCCCATATCGAGGAGCGGAAGTGTCCGTTCCACTGAGGAGCGGTCTAGCGCGGGCGAGTAGGCCATGGTTAGCGTTACGATCAATGGGCAAACACTGGAAGTCGAGGCTGGCTCGACTGTGTTGCAGGCCGCCCAGCGATTGGGCATCGAAATTCCGACCTTCTGCTACCTGAAGCGGCTGCCGCCGCTTGCCTCCTGCCGCATGTGTCTCATCGAGATCGAGGGGCTGCGGCGGCTACAGCCGTCCTGCGCCACAGCCGTCACTGAAGGCATGGTCGTGCGAACGGACACGCCGCTGATTGATGAAACGCGTTCTTCCATGCTGGACATGCTGCTCGCTAACCACCCGCTCGACTGTCCGATCTGCGACAAGGGTGGCGAATGTGAGCTTCAGGACATGGTGATGGCCTATGGTCCGGGGAGAAGCCGCTTTCATGATCCCAAGCGCGTGTTCCATTCTCGCGATATTCGCCTCAGTCCCGTCGTCATCATGAACGTCAACCGCTGTATCCAGTGCCAGCGCTGCGTGCGGATGTGCGAGGAGGTCGTCGGCGCGGTCGCCCTCGGCACCGTCGAGAAGGGCATGGACACGGCCGTCACCGGCTTTGAGGGCAGTCTCGCCAGTTGCGACCAATGCGGCAACTGCATCGAAGTCTGTCCGGTCGGCGCGCTGATGAGTTTCCCCTATCGCTACAAGGCGCGGCCCTGGGACCTCGCCGAGGTCGACACGATCTGCCCGCATTGTGGCACCGGATGTCAGCTGACGGTCGGCGCGCGCAAGGGCGAGTTCATGCGGGTCCGATCCAAGGAGGAACACGGCGTCAACCGCGAAACGCTATGCGCACGAGGCCGGTTCGGCCTTGACTTCATCGAAGGACACGACCGGATCAAACGACCTATGATCCGGCGCGATGGCGCGCTGGTTCCGGTTTCCTGGGACGAAGCGGGAGACTATCTACGCCGGCGGCTGGCGGCGGTCGAAAGCAAGGCTTCTGGCGGCGTTGTCTCGCCGCGCCTGCCCAACGAGGTGCTCTATCAGTTCCAGAAGCTGATGCGTACGGTCTTCCGGACCAACAACATCGACTGCTCGTCGCGCTGGTCTACGCCCTTCGATGCGCTCGCCCCTTTGATGGCGAGCTACTCGCGTGCGCCGCTGCAGGAGGTGATCGGCGTCGACCGCGTGCTTGTCATCGGGGGCAACGTGACCGAGGAGAACCCGGTTACGGAATATCTGCTGCGGGATGCCGCCCGGCGGCGCGGCACCCAACTGCTCATGCTCACAACGCGGCCCTCCCGTCTCGACGCCGATGCGGAGGCTGTGGTTCGCGTACCGCCCGGTGGCGAGGCAACGAGCCTTGCGTCCGTTGTCGCTGCACTTGCGGTGGCAGCCGGCGAGAAACTGTCGAGTGACGTTCTTGCCGAGATCGGAGTAACAATCGGCCGCAAGGCGGCTCCCAATGGCGGCGACGGACCGGATCGTCTGGCCGCTGCGCTCAACGAAGACGGCACCGTCACCGTGCTCGTCGGTGTCGACCTCCTGAGATCGTCCGAAGCGCGGGTGGTGTTGCACCAGCTCAACAACCTCTTGCAACTGCTCCGCCTCCTCGGCAAGACCCCAGCATTGCAGATCCTTTTCGACCGCGCCAACCAGATGGGCGCGTGGGATATGGGGGCTTTGGCGGGCGCCTTCCCGGGCCTGCAGGCGGTCGCCAACGATACGGTGCACAGCGCTTTTGCCCGGAACTGGGGCACCGAAATCCCTCACGAGCCTGGTTCTGATCTCGACGCGATGCTGGATCTGTGCGACGCTGGGCAGATGGGCGCCCTCTATCTTGTCGGAACCGACCCGCTGATCGCCTATCCGGACAGGGTGTTCGTAGCGCGGGCCCTTGGCGCCGCTGATCTGCTGATCGTGCAGGACAGTTTCCTTACGGAGACGGCCGCACTGGCCGAGGTCGTTTTGCCAGCGGCGGGCTACGGTGAAGAGCCCGGCAGCTTTACCAACAACGAAGGTCGCATCCAGCAGGTCCGCAAGTTCCGGGAACCGGTCTTCGAGGCGCGGGGCAATCTCGCTATCTTCGATTTTGTCGCAGCACTGCGCGGCCAAACATTGCAGCATTCGACACACGTCGAGATTTTCGATGAGATCGCCCGGCTGCTTCCGACCTATCAGGCGTTGACTTGGGCCGGGCTTGGCGCCGACGGTGCCTTCACCAAGGCGAGCCCGACGCCCCCCTTGGGCGCTTTTCACGCACCGCCGGCTGTTTCGCGGGCGAGCGACGGGCTCATGCTCGTCACTGGCAACTGTTTGTTCCACAATGGCTATCTTTCGGAGCGCTCGGAGATTCTGAACACGGTCGCCAACGACCCCTATGTCGCGATGAGCGCTGAGGATGCTGCGCAACTCGGCCTTGCGGATGGTGATCAGGTTGTCGCTCGTTCAACCCGTGGCGAACTAACGGCGCAGCTCAAGGTCGAGAAACCGTTTCCCAAAGGTCTCGTCTTTATTCCGGAAAACTATCGGTCTCTTCGCCTCAACAGCTTGATGAAGAGGGGTGAATACCCGTGTCCGGTCGAGGTTCAAAAGGTGCAAGCCGCCCACGAAATCAAGGGCACGAACCGGATCTGGCGTGGAGCGTGAGGTTGGGTGCGAGGCGCCGTACCCTGCATTCTCGCCATTCGGCCGGCACGAAACCTCATCAGTGGTAACCGGCCCCTGCAATGTATTCGTGCAGGTGCCGCTCCGTGCGCTGCGCTTCGTCAAGCCGATGCTTGACCACATCGCCGATGCTGACGACGCCCACAATGGCCTCCTCCTCCATGACCAGTACGTGACGTGTCCGTCTCTGGGTCATGATCGACATCACCAGGGGTAGCCCATCGACAGCCGAGCAAATCGCCACATTGCGGTTCATAATATCGGCGACCGGCATCAGCGCCGCCTCTGGCCCGTATTCCGCAAGTGCGTTGCAGCAGTCCCGTTCCGACAGCGTGCCCAGATACCTTCCGGGCGCGTGGCTGACGACCACGAAGCCGATATTGTTGTCACGAAAGAGCCGCAGGATCTCCACCATCGTCTGGTCGGGAGCGACCGCGATCACTCCGGAGCCCTTGTCTTTCACGATTTCACCGACAAGCATCTGAGCCTCCTATCTGCGCGCGCCGGTTTCATCGTTACTCCTCACGTTCGCCGGATGTTGCGCCACCAGTTATAGCCATGCGGCTCGCTCGTCTCGACCAGCACGTCCTGTTCTGTGTTCAGGCGTGCGGCGACGACGCCACCGCCGGTCATTGCCTTTCCAGGTTTGCCAAGCAGATCGTCACGTCCGATCACCAGGTCACGTGACGAGAAACTCGAGAACTCATACTGCTGGCCAAGTGCGATGGCGTCCGCAGGGCAGGCGTCCTCGCACAGGCCGCAGAACAGGCACCGGGCCGTATCGATCTCGAATTTTGCTGGGTGGCGGTTGCCCTTCTCGTCCTCATAAGGAACGACTTCGATGCAATCGCAGGGGCAGATGCGAGCGCAGAGTTCGCACGCGACGCATTTGATTTCGCCCTCTTCGTCCCGTTTCAGGAAGTGATGCCCGCGATAGCGCGAGTAGGGGAGCCATTTCTCCTTGTCCGGATACTGCATGGTCACCGGCTTGGAGAACATATAGCCAAATGTCAGCGTAAAGGCGCTTGCCAGATCGGCAAAAAGCGCCCAGCCGATCCATGTTCCAGCTCTGTCGACTACGCGTGACATCTTCGCGCCCGTTCTACAGCGGCGTGCGTCTATTCCGACGCAGGAGGGCCGCTGTAGTCCCTTCGATCGCTGCACGTACCTTCCTCAGATCACCACCGATCTAGGAACGCACGCGGAGGAGCCGCCATGGCCCCTAAGTGAAAGCAATACCAGTGATAATTATGTTCGCCATCGACAAAGGAAGCAAGACCTTCCATCCGATCGCCATCAGTTGGTCATAGCGATAGCGAGGCAAAGTGAAGCGGAACCACATAAAAACATAAATGAAGAATGCCACCTTGAGCGCAAACCAGAGAAGCGGTGGCAGCGGAAGCAGAACACCGTTCCAGCCGCCGAAAAACAGGATGACGGAGAGGACCGATACCAAGAGCACGATGACGTATTCGCTGACCATGAAGAGCGCGAAGCGGATACCGCTGTACTCGGTATGGAACCCGGCGCCGAGATCCCCTTCCGCTTCGGCCAGGTCGAAGGGAATGCGCTGCGCTTCGGCCAAGCCCGCGACGAAGAAGACGAAGAACCCGATCGGCTGATAGACGATATTCCAGAGATCGCTCTGGGCGCGCACGATGTCCACGAGGCTCATCGACTGTGCCAGCATGACGACGCCGATGACCGCGAAACCCATAGGGATTTCGTAGCTGATCATCTGCGCGCAGGTCCTGAGACTGCCTAGAACCGCGTATTTGCTGTTGGCGGCCCAGCCGCCGAAGATGACGCCATAGACCTCCAGGCCAATCACTGCAAAGACGAAAAGCAGTGCCACGTTCAGGTTGGAAACGTAGAGCGTTATCTCGGCATTGAGCACTGAAACTGTCTCCCCGAAGGGGATCGCGACGAATACGACAAAGGGCGGAGCGAGCGCCAGGATCGGCGCCAGCTTAAACAGGAAGCGGTCAGCTTCTGCAGGGATGTGGTCTTCTTTCGTCAGAAGCTTGATACCGTCCGCCACGGGCTGCAGCAGCCCGTGCCACCCCACGCGCATGGGACCCATCCGTTGCTGCATATGGCCGGCAATCTTGCGTTCCAGCCAGGTCAGCGGCAAAGGCAGCAGAAGCAGCATTGCGATCAGCAACGCGATCTTGATGGCGATCACGCCAAGAGCGAAGAGAAGGTCCATGTTCCGCGGCCAACTAGTCAACAGGCTGAAACACGACTGCACTTGGCCGAGCTTACCCGTTGAGCGCTTCGGTACTCCGATTTCTCGATTCTCTCACGAAACGGCGGCTGTGGACAAGCTGCTGCTTCCGGCGAATGCCAAGATCATCGCGGGGTCCTTGGCGTATGACCAACACCCCGACGAAGCCGGAACCCACCTGTTAAGGGCGAATGGCCTCATTGGCGGCATCGCGGAATGAGACGAGTCTCTGGCGTCCGTCATCCCACAAGACGAGCCTGACGCAGCGCAAGCTTTCCCAAAGAGTGATGCGGCCGATATCCGCGAGTTGGGGGTGGTCGCGCAGAACTTCCGGCAATCTGTAGTAAGGGATCCTGCTCGACAGGTGATGCACGTGATGAATGCCGATATTGCCGGTCAGCCATCTCAGCACCAGCGGCAGGTCATAGTGGGATGCGCCGTGGAGGGCTGCCTGGGGAAACTGCCAATCCTCGCCGGCCGACCAGTGCGTCTCCTCAAACTGGTGCTGCACGTAGAAGAGCCAGATGCCGGCGGCGCCGGCCAGGAGCACGATCGGCAGATGGATCACGAGGAAAGGCAGGAGCCCAACCATCCAAGCCACCAAGGCGGCGCACACCAGGATCGCAGCGTTCGTCGCCATGGTGGAGACCCAGGGCAGCGCACCTCCCTTCATCATCCCGAAAGGCACACGCTGCTTAAGGAGAAAGAGCCAGGCAGGGCCGATGCCGAACATCACGAGCGGGTGCCGGTACAGGCGATAGCCCAGGCGTTTCATGGGTGAAAGTGCACGGTATTCCGAGATCGTGAGCGTGGTGATGTCGCCGGTACCCCGCTCGTCCAAATTGCCAGCCGAGGCGTGATGAGCGGCGTGTGCCCGGCGCCAGTAATCGTAAGGCGTCAACGTAAGCACGCCGATGACACGACCTGTCCAATCGTCAGGGCCGCGGCGGGCGAAGAACGAACCGTGGCCGCAATCGTGCTGGATCATGAAAAGGCGTAGGAGAAAGGCTGCGCCCGGAATGATTGCGATCAGTCCGTACCAGAACCCATAAGCGAGGGAAAAATAGGCGATGGCCCAGAAGCCGGCGAACGGCACGACTGTGACAAGAAGCTCCAAGGCGCTGCGCCCAATTCGGGGCTGACGGTATTTGGCGAGGATCTTCAACCACGCTCGGGCATCATTTTCTACAAGTGATGCCGGTGAGTAGACATGTGTGTTCATCAAAACTGGTCCGTATTTCCTCGCCTCGCAAATAACCAGCCAGGCCTATGGCTTGCGCCGGAGTCTCAAGCGCAATGGTGGAGAGTGTCAGGCCCGACGAGGCATGCACGCCGCATAACGGCGATCGCGCTCGGCCTCGTCGGTCAAAATGTCGTCATGGGTGCGCTTCTGGTGGCAAGGTGAATGTCGCGGGAGGGTGCCATATCTTGGCAGCATTGAACCTTCGGGCGCTGCGTGCGGGAACCTATCCTACGAAGTGGACGCGCAATGCAATAGCGTTGACCGCAATTATCTCCTGCAGGGCCGCGTTCGAAAAGCTTGCAAATGGGGGTCGCCTCACACCCGAACGAGTCGTGCCCGATCAGGTAGCCGAATAAGCTGATAAACCTCGGCGTCGTCAGCCGAGGCAGAGGCGGCATGCAAGTCGCCTCTGCTCCACTAGAGCTATTTCTGCTTCTTGCCTACGCTGGGCGCGCTCGTGGCGAACTTGACCTGATTGCCCTGCGCGGCGGCGGCGGCCGGTGCCACGGACTTGTCCTTTTTCGGCTTTCGAACTTCGCGATTGCTTCTTACCTGGCCTTTGGCCATCTGATCCTCCTGGGTTTTCGGTTGATTGTGGGTTGCAGAATTTCAATGCTGCGACATGACCGTGCCTTTGTGTCCACTCAGCAAGGACGGAACGTTCCGCCACGGAGGCAGGAAAGCCTGGGGCCTCGTGCTGCCGAACTGAACCGCTTGATACGGAATGCGGCCGTAGTTTCACCTTTACAAATTTGCTGAAGGCGACCGCGCTCGCGGTATCCAAACCCGCTGACATTGACGAGATTACGCGCGGTACTGTGAAGGTGAAGCTCGGAAGACACGCGGTCCTCCTTTCGTTGGGGCCAGGACACTAACGCCCCGAAGCAGCAGCGCCCTGAAAATGGCTACTGAAGAAGAGTAGCATGTGCTATTTGAAGGTCGTACGCAATGGCCGTTGTTCTCTCTTTGAACTGGCGGGTCGGCCCCAGACGCGCCCGCTGACATTGCTCACTTTTTACCATTTGTCTTCGTATTGCGCTCAGCTGAGTTCTTGGGCGAGTCCGATGAGAAGCCCTTCAGGTCCACGGATGTAGCAGAGCCGATACGCATCCTTGTACTGGACTACTTCGCCTACGAGCTGCGCGCCGCGCTTAAATAGCCTTTCAAGCGTCTCGTCGATGTCGTCCACGGCGAACATGACGCGGAGGTAGCCCAGGGCGTTGACCGGGGCGTTCCGGTGATCTGCGACCACAAGTGGCGTGAGGAAGCGGGAGAGCTCGAGCCGGCTGTGGCCGTCCGGTGTGCGCATCATGGCAATCTCGACACGCTGATCACCCAATCCAGTGACGCGTCCGGCCCATTCTCCTTCGATCGTTGCCTGGCCTTCGAGCTCGAGGCCGAGTTCGCGAAAGAAATCAATCGTCGCTGCCATGTCTTCGACGACGATTCCTACGTTGTCCATCCGCTTGAGCGCCATGTTTCCAATCTCCAGGGTGGCGTTCCAATCTACTAGGTGTCGCCTAGTCGAACAACGGACGCTTGAATGCTCCGAACTTCGGCAGTCATCCAGGCCCGATCCACGATTGGAGAAAGTCACCTCTCGGGACGTCAGCGAAAGCGGCAACTATTCTTGTTTTGGGCAGCGAAAGAGAACGTCATTCCTATAATCTATAAAAATTATGTATTTAATAATGTTACATTATCAACCGTGGTGGAACTCGGAGCCCATGTCCTATCTGATGAGCCTTCTCGACAAGAGTCCCGTCGATCCGGGAAAGACGGCGACGGAAGCCCTTCACGCAACGGCCAGTCTTGCTGCGAAGGCGGAGGAGTGGGGTTATCACCGCTTCTGGGTTGCGGAGCACCATAACATGTCGGGCCTTGCGAGCTCGGCGCCGGAAACCTTGATCTCTTATCTGCTGGCGAAGACGTCGAAGATCCGCATCGGTTCAGGCGGCGTTATGCTGCAACACTACAGTGCCTATAAGGTCGCCGAGACCTTCAATCTTCTCGCCAGCCTCGCCCCGTCGCGTGTCGATCTCGGTGTGGGCAAGGCGCCTGGCGGTTTTCCATTTTCCACCAAGGCACTGCAAGTAGGGGTCGACCCGGCTTTGCGGCCAAGTTTTGGCGAGCAACTGGCCGATCTCAATCGCTATCTGCTTTCGCAGGCTGGACCGGGAGCCGAGTTGCTGGCGACACCACTGCCGCCTGCTGCGCCGGAACGTTTCCTGCTGGGGGCAAGCGTCGACAGCGCACTGCTTGCCGCGGAAAAAGGCTGGAAGCTCGTCTTTGCCGGCCATCTCAACGGCGATCCCGCCAATCTTGAAAAGACCTTCGATGCCTATGAGCGCGCCACGGGCGGTGAACTGCCGCTGCTGGCTCTGGCGGCCCTTGCGGCCGACAGCGAAGAACGGGCGCGCGAACGGGTCGCTGACCTGAAGATCTTCAAGGTGCTCTTCGGCAATGGCCAGAGCGTCAATGTCGGCAGTAAGGAGCAGGCAGCCGAATACGCCCGCCAGGCCGGCGTCACCGACTACCGTGTTGAGGAGAAGACCCCAAGCATTCTCCATGGCACGCCGCGGAAGGTGCGCCGGGAGCTCGACGACTTGCATCGTCGCTACGGCGTCCAGGAATTCATCATCGATACGCCTTCGGTTGCTGCTTCCGAACGCTTCGCCTCGATCGAACTCATTGCACGAGAACGACTGTCTCTCGCCGCCTGATCATTCCGGGAAGGATCTGTCATGACCAAGAAGAATGTGACTTTCGGCATCATGCTGCAGGGACCGGGCGGGCACATGAACGCCTGGAAGCACCCAAGCGGACCGGCCGACGCCAGCGTCAATTTCGGCTTTTTCGTCGAAACGGCGCGCAAGGCCGAAGCGGCCGGCATTGCCTTCGCCTTCGTCGCCGACGGCCTCTACATCAACGAACAGTCGATCCCGCATTTCCTCAACCGTTTTGAGCCGCTGACGATCCTGTCGGCACTCGCCGCCTCGACCTCGAAGATCGGTCTCGTCGGCACGGTCTCTACCTCCTACAGCGACCCGTTCACGGTGGCTCGCCAGTTCGCATCGCTCGACCTCATCAGTGGCGGCCGCGCCGGCTGGAATGCGGTGACCTCGCCGCTTGAAGGGTCCGGCCGAAACTACGGGCGCGAACATCCAGAGCACGAGCTGCGCTACGAGATCGCCGACGAATATCTCGACGCCATCAAGGGGCTCTGGGACAGTTGGGACGACGACGC
This sequence comes from Ensifer sp. 22521, assembly GCF_052044795.1. Taxonomy (NCBI): domain Bacteria; kingdom Pseudomonadati; phylum Pseudomonadota; class Alphaproteobacteria; order Hyphomicrobiales; family Rhizobiaceae; genus Ensifer; species Ensifer sp. 22521. Next base: position 47,897 of record NZ_JBQENM010000022.1, on the reverse strand, counting down.
CTTCGTGCGCGATCGGGCAGCCGGCGTCTATGTGGACAAGACAAAGCTTCGCCGGCTCAACCACAAGGGGCGGTTCTTCCGGATCGAGGGGCCGCTCAATATCGAACGCTCCAGACAGGGACAGCCAGTGGTGTTCCAGGCGGGAGCCTCCGATTCCGGTATTCGGCTTGCCGGCAAGCACGCCGATGCGGTGTTCACCAACGGCGGCCCGATCGAGGACGCGAAGGCCTTCTACAAGCAGGTCAAGCAGAGTGCGGTGGCTCAAGGGCGCAGCACCTCCGAGATAGGCATCTTCCCGGGTATCGGCCCAATCGTCGGGGCGACTGCCGAGGAAGCCGAGGCGAAGTACCGTGCCATTCGCGATCTGGTGACGATCGAGGAGGCGTTGCTCTATCTCGGTCGCTTCTTCGATCATCATGACTTTAGCGCCTATCCGCTGGACGCACCGTTCCCGGATATCGGCGACATCGGCAAGAACAGTTTCCGGGCAACGACTGACCGCATCAAGAAGACGGCGCGCGAAACCGGGGCGACCCTGCGCGAGATCGCACTCGATGTCGCAACGCCCAGGACCGCCTTCATAGGCACGGCTGAGCATATCGCCGACGAGATCATCCGCTGGATCGAAGAAGATGCGGCCGACGGCTTCATTCTCGGCTTCCCGGTTATCGCCGAAGGCCTCGCCGATTTCGCCGAACATGTGCTGCCGCTGCTCGAGCGCCGCGGCTACTTCAAGCGCGAGCTCGTGGGCGAGACGCTGCGCGATCATCTGGGGCTCCCCTATCGCGAAAGCCGCTACGCCGCGCCGACACCGGATGCCGAACGGGGAAGGGCCATCGGAGCCTGACGGCTTCGGCGGGGCTGCGCTCATGAACCTCATTCTCACCGACACCCAGCGATCCTCCGCGGTCGAGCGTGGCCTCGGCGCCTTTCTCGATGAGATCGTCGCGATCCGGCGCGACCTGCACCAGCATCCGGAGCTTGCCTTTCAGGAGAAACGCACCAGCGCCCTTGTCGGCGATCTGCTCGCCGCCTGGGGCTATGAGGTGAGCCGCGGCATTGCCGGCACTGGGATCGTCGCGACGCTGCAGCGCGGACAAGGCGAGAAGGCGATCGGCCTTCGCGCCGATATGGACGCACTGCCGATCGAGGAGGCGACCGGGCTTGCCTATGCCAGCCGCCACAAGGGCGTCATGCACGCTTGCGGTCATGACGGGCACACGGCGATCCTGCTCGCCGCCGCGCGCTTTCTGGCGGCCGAGGGCCGTTTCGACGGCACGCTGCGGCTGATCTTCCAGCCGGCCGAGGAAATCGGCGCTGGCGCCCGCAAGATGCTGTCGGAGGGGCTGTTCGAGCGTTTTCCTGTCGATGCTGTCTTCGGCCTGCACAATTGGCCCGGCGTGCCCACCGGCCGCTTCGGCTTCGTTGCCGGCGCTGCCATGGCCTCCGTCGATCAGGCGAATATCACGGTCGTCGGCAAAGGCGGGCATGGTGCCGAGCCACATCTGACGGTTGATCCGGTGTTGGCGACAGCGTCGCTGATCACGGCGCTTCAGAGCCTGGTTTCGCGCAATGTCGACCCGCAGGACATGGCTGTCGTCACCGTCGGATCCATTCATGGTGGCCAGGCGTCGAACGTCATTCCCGGGAGCGTTTCCTTGAGGCTGACCTTGCGTGCCTTCAATGGCAAGGTTCGCCGCTTGCTCGGCGAGCGTGTTCAGGCGCTGGCGTGGGCGCAGGCCGAAAGCTTTGGCGCGACAGCGGAGGTTGACTACAGGCTGGGCTTCCCGGCGCTCGTAAACCATCGGCGCGAAACGGATTTCGCCCGAAACGTGGTGCTTAAGGCGCTTGGCCCCGACGCGGTCATAACCGACTTCAAGCCGCGCACCGCCAGTGAAGACTTCGCGTTCTTCCTGGAGGAGAAGGCGGGCAACTACGCCTTCGTCGGCAACGGCGACAGCGCGCCTCTTCACAGCGCCGAATACGATTTCAACGACGCGATCATCGCACCCGCCGCCCGCTACTGGGTCCGGCTAGTGGAAACCTTCCTCGCATGACGACCATGGGATGGCAAAGACATGAGCGACACGTTTCTCTACACCACGCCCCTCGACCCGCGCGCCAAGCCGCTGATCGACGAACTGATCGTGGAATATGACAGCCGCTACGGCAACTACTTCAGCGAAGAGGGGGCGGCAGCCGAAATGAACCGCTATCCGGCGGAGGCCTTCGCCCCGCCGCACGGCAATTTCGTACTGCTGATCCGCGACGGCGAAACCGTCGGCGGGGGCGCCTTCAAGCACTATGACGACCACACCGCCGAGTTCAAGCGCATCTGGACCCGGTCCGATCTGCGGCGCCAAGGCCTGGCGCGCAAGGTGCTCTTCGAGCTCGAGGCACAGGCGGCGCGGCAAGGCTATTCGCGCATCTATCTGACGACCGGATTTCGCCAACCCGAAGCGGTCGGCCTCTATCTCGCCAACGGCTATACCGCGCTCTTTGACGTCGATGCCGATCCGGAGGTCTACAAGACGCTGCCTTTCGAGAAGGACGTCACGCACCTCGTCACGACGCTTGCGTTTCTCGGCGAAGTGCCGCCCTCCCATCCCCAGGCCGCAAGCCACGCCTGACGCTGACCGGCCGCGCCGCGCGCGAGCCCGGTACCCAACCGATTTCCAGGAGAGGAACCATCATGGCAGTTGTGACCGACGTTGCCGGTATTCCCGCACCCAGATCAACCAGCGAGCCGAACCCTGGCTACGCCCACTACCGCATCGTGCCGGCACGCCATCCAGGCCGCGCGCTCGGCACGCTGTTTGCAGCACTTGTCATTGCGGGAGTGCTCTATTCGGTGCTGACCAACCCGCGTTGGGGCTGGCCGGTTTTTGCCGAATGGTTCTTCGCCGAGCCGGTACTCGCAGGTCTCGGCCGGACCTTGCTGTTGACGGCGCTCGCCACCGTCTCGGGCTCGTTGCTCGGAACAGCGTTGGCTCTCGCCCGCGTGTCGAAATCGCCGCTGCTTGCCAGCCTCTCCTTCGGCTATATCTGGCTGCTGCGTTCCATCCCGCTGATCGTTCTGCTGCTGGTGCTCAACAATCTCGGCTACCTCTACGAGACGATCGCGATCGGCGTGCCCTTCACCGATACCGTCTGGCTGAACTATCCGACGACCCAGCTGCTGACGCCGTTTGCCGCCGCTTTCCTCGGCCTCACCCTCAATCAGTCCGCCTTCTTCGCCGAGATCGTGCGCGGCGGCATCCTCGCCGTCGATCAGGGACAACACGAGGCGGCCGCGGCGCTGGGCCTGCCGCGCCGCCGCCAGGCCTTCCGCATCGTGCTGCCGCAGGCCATGCGCTCGATCCTGCCCACCGGCTTCAACGAGATCATCGGCCTCGCCAAGGGCACCTCGATGGTCTACGTGCTGGCGCTTCCCGAACTCTTCTACACGGTGCAGGTCATCTATCGCCGCAATCTTGAGGTCATTCCGCTCCTGATGGTCGCGACCGTCTGGTACCTGGTGATCATGACCGGACTTTCGATCGTCCAGCACTATATCGAGCGATACTATTCGAGAGGTGCGGTGCGTAATCCTGTGCCGCTGCCGTTTCAGGCGCTCATTTCGCGCTTTCGCCGACCACTGACGGAGGTCGCACGCCCCGCTGAAGCGGCCGCCAAGACCGGCTTTCGCGATGCGCAGGTTCTCCGCTCGGGCGGTACCGTGCACGTGCACGGCATATCGAAGAGCTTCGGGCCGCTGAAGGTGCTAGACCGGGTCGAGCTGAACCTGCCGGCGGGCAGCGTCACTGCGATCCTCGGGCCGTCCGGTTCGGGCAAGTCCACGCTACTGCGCGCCATCAATCATCTCGAGCGCGTCGACGACGGTTTCATCGCGATCGATGACGAGCTTGTCGGCTACAGCCAGAAGGGCGACACGCTCTACGAACTGAAGGAAACGGAGATCCTGAAGCGGCGTGCCGACATCGGCATGGTGTTCCAGAACTTCAATCTTTTCCCCCACCTGACCGTGCTCGAAAACCTGATCGAGGCGCCCATTCACGTGCGCGGTCTAAGCCGGGATGACGCGGTGCGCCTCGCTCGGGATCTGCTGGAACGCGTCGGCTTGAGCGACAAGATCAACGCCTATCCGCGTCAGCTCTCCGGCGGACAGCAGCAGCGCGTCGCGATTGCCCGTGCGCTGGCGCTCCGCCCGAAGGTGCTGCTCTTCGACGAGCCGACCTCGGCGCTTGATCCGGAACTCGTCGGCGAAGTGCTCGACGTCATCAAGGAACTGGCACGCACCGGCACGACGCTTGTCATCGTCACTCATGAAACCGGTTTTGCCCGTGAGGTCGCCGACACTGTCGTGTTCATGGAGGCGGGGCGTGTGCTTGAGGCCGGACCGCCGGCTCAGATCTTTGCCGACGCCAAACATCCGCGCACCCGCGAGTTCCTGGCGCGCGTTCTCTGAAAAAAGCTCTCCGCCATTCCCCATGGCGAAGCTTCACCACCATCGGCAACCAATGATTGAAATGGAGAGGATCATGACAATACTCGACACTGCAAAGTTGCTTCTAGCCGGTGCCGTCACGGCCGTTGCCCTCGGCTTGGACCCCGTCCAGGCCCAGGATAAATTCGACCTCAGCCCCGACACCTCCAACCGCATCCGTGCGGAGAAGAACGAGGCGGCGGTCAAGGCGATCGCTCCCAACTTCACGTTCGTCAACCCCGGCAAATTTACCGTTGCCGTCAATCCCTGGGATCCGCCGATTGCCACTTACGCATCGGACTCCAAGACGGTTGTCGGCGCCGATCCGGATATCGCTTCGCTGCTCGCCGACAGCTTCGGTCTTGAGCTTGAACTCGTGCCCGTCGCCTGGGCGGATTGGCCGCTCGGCGTCAGCTCCGGCAAGTACGACGCGGTGATCAGCAACGTCACGGTGACCGAGGAGCGCAAGGAGAAGTTTGATTTCTCCACCTATCGCAAGGACGTGCTCGGCTTCTTCGTCAAGTCCGACAGCAAGATCACTGAGATCAAGGAACCGAAGGACGTCGCCGGGTTGAAGGTGATCACTGGGGCCGGCACCAACCAGGAAAAGATCATTCTGGAATGGGACCGGCAGAACGTTGCCGCCGGGCTGAAGCCGATCGAGGTACAATACTACGACGATCGCGCCGCCAGCGACCTCGCCTTGCAGTCGGGCCGCGCCGACGTCGAGTTCAACCCGAATGCCACCAGAGCCTATGCCGCGTCGATCAAGGACGACACCAAGGTTGTCGGCATCGCCAGCGGCGGCTGGCCGCTGACGGCCGAGATTGCTGTGACAACCCGCAAGGGCGGCGGCCTGGCCGACGCGATTACAGTCGCGCTCAACGATCTAATCAAGAGCGGCAAATATGGCGAGGTGCTGAAGCGCTGGAGCCTGGGTGCCGAGGCGGTCGACAAGGCCCAGACCAACCCGCCTGGCCTGCCGAAGAGCGGTTCCTGATCTGGCCTCGCTGGATCGACGGCGCCGCCGCCGGTCCAGCTTCTGCATTTCACCCGGAGACTAACAGCATGAACGGCACGACCCGATATCGTACTCTTCTCGCCGCCGCCGCGGCGGCCCTTCTTCATCTCGGCTCGGCGCAGGCCGACACTGGCTTTGATCTCAGCCCCGAACAGCCCGGCCGCGTCCATGCCGTTCGCAACGAAACTGCAGTCGCGGCCATCCCCGCGGATTTCGAGTTCGTGACACCGGGCAAGTTCACGGTGGCCGTCAGTCCGGGGGGACCACCGCTGGCCACCTACGCTACCGACGCCCGCACGGTGATTGGCGCCGATCCGGAATATGCCGGCGCGATCGCCAACAGCCTGGGTCTCGAGCTTGAGCTCGTGCCCACCGCCTGGATCGACTGGCCGCTGGGACTGACGTCCGGCAAGTACGATGCCGTGATCTCCAATGTCGGGGTCACCGAGCAGCGCAAGGAGAAGTTCGACTTCTCGACCTATCGGCAGGGGCTGCACGGCTTCTTCGTCAAATCCGATAGCGGCATCACTTCGATCGAGGAACCGAAGGATGCGGCGGGTCTCAGGATCATCGTCGGCGCCGGCACCAACCAGGAGCGTATCCTCCTCAAATGGAGCGACGAGAACGTCGCAGCGGGGCTGAAGCCGCTGGAACTGCAATATTACGACGACGAGGCGACGAGCCTCGTGGCGCTCGCTTCCGGGCGTGCCGACGTCATCGTCCAGCCGCATGCGCAGCTCGTCTTCATCGCCGCGCGAGACAACAACATCAAGCGTGTCGGTACGCTGAGCGCCGGCTGGCCGGAGCGTTCGGACGTGGCGATCACAACGCGCAAGGGCAGTGGGCTCGCCAACGCTCTGACGATCGCCACCAACGGTCTGATTGCGGATGGCACCTATGGCAAGGTTCTGGAACGCTGGCACCTCCAGGAGGAGGCTTTGCCGAAGTCCGAAACCAACCCGCCCGGTCTTCCGAAATTCTAAGGAGCCTTGGCGTGACGCGGAACAAGATATCGATCAGCCATATTGGCTTCCTGAGCCCGGGCAACTACCCGGCGGAGGACCCGTTGGATGGGCTGGAGAAGACCTTGGCGTTGCTGCAGTATGGCGAGGCGCTCGGTTTTGCCAGCGCCTGGGTGCGCCAGCGACACCTCGAACCCGGGATATCGTCGGCCGCCGCCTTTCTCGCGGCGGCGACCCAAAGGACAAGCCGCATCGAGCTTGGCACTGCCGTCATCCCGATTGGCTATGAAAGCCCGTACCGGCTGGCAGAAGATCTCTCGACCGTCGATGTGCTCTCACGCGGTCGTCTGAACATCGGCCTCAGCGCCGGACGTCCGCTGCATGCCGATCTTATCGGCCGCCTTGTCTTCGACGATGGCTGGGAACGTTTCGACTTCACCCACGCACGCGTGCTGCGCTTTGTCGAAAATCTACGCAGTCGCCCGATCGGCGATGAAAACACCTTCATCAAGACGCCGTTTGGCCCGCAGCGCCCCCGGCTCCAGCCCCATGCCAGGGGAGTGACGGACCGGATCTGGTACGGCGGCGGCTCGTTGAAATCTGCCGGATGGGCAGGGCGCAGTGATCTCAATCTCCTGATCGGCAATGTTACGACCGGGGAAGGCACCGACGATTTCTTCCTCGCGCAGCAGCGCCAGCTCGAGACCTATCGTGCGGCGGGCGGTACGGAGAGGAGGGTCGCGCTTGGCCGGGTCATTGTTCCGCTGGATGGTGCCGACGCGAGAACGCGCAAGCGCTATCTCGACTACGCGGCCGGACGCACCGAGCGAACGCTGGCGCCGCAGGGCGATCGGCGCACGCTTTACGCCCGCGACCTCGTCGGTAGTTCGGATGAAATCCTTGAACGGTTGTTTGCAGACCCGATCCTGCCGCATGTCCGCGAACTCAGGCTCGAGCTCCCTTACGAGTTCGAGGACGAGGACTACCGCCAGATCGTCCATGACTTTGTTGCTCGCATTGCTCCGCAGCTCGGGTGGCAGCCCGCCGACCAGAAAGCGGCCTAGAAACAAGGGGCCTCCGAGATGAGGCCTCGCAAACAGGAACATATGAGTGCCAAAGACGATCGACTACTTCTTCTCCAATGGCTCGCTGTGGTCGTATATCGGATTCGACACCTCGTCGGCCACGCAAGGACTATAGCCGCGAAATCGTAATGGCGAGAAATACAAAGGCCTCAGTCACGATAACCTCCGGGCGCTTGCCGCGCTCTTCGACGTTCATGCGGTCGTTATTCTCGTTGCGGAGGATAAGGCGGCTTTCTTCGAGAGCGTTGGGGACATTTCGCTGTAGGAGGCAGAGTTCGACGCGGCGCTGTCGTCAGCGGCTCCGGGAACCGTTCAACTTGCCGAGGTCTATCCGGAGTCGCGTTTTGACTTTTGGCCTGTTGCAACGGCGTCCGGTCACCGCGCCGTGATTGGGCTCGCCTTCGATCTCGACCGGCGCCCCGACATACCGGAGACATTGATCGATCAGTAGCATCTTGGCGTTGGTACTCGATCGCCAACAGACTTCCTAAAGCCAGCCAGACCTTTTGAAACGCCAGTACAGGATGGCGCAAAGCGTGACGATAACGCCGAGGACGGCAAAGTAGCCGTAGCGCGTCGCAAGCTCGGGCATGTTTTCGAAGTTCATCCCGTAGATGCCGGCGATGGCTGTCGGCACGGCGAGGATTGCCGCCCAGGCCGCAAGCTGCCGAGTAATGGTGCCCTGGCGCTGCTGCTCCAAGAGATTGGAGGCCTCGAACACGGACGTCATCACCTCGCGAAGGCCGCCGACCGACCCCTCAACGCGCCTCACATGGTCATACACATCTTTGAAGAAGGGTTTCGCATTGTCGTCGATGCAGGGGAGTTCGAGGTGGCTGAGCTTTCCCGCCACTTCCCCCATGGGTCCGAGAACTCGCTGAAAGCGGATCACTTGGCGACGCATGCGGAAGATGCGCCGGATTTGCTCGGGCTGCAGCAGCGACACGAGCACGTGTTTCTCGAGCTCCAAAACTTTGTCCTCGAGTGTCTCGACCACCGGCAAGTAGCCGTCGACAACGAAGTCAATGATGCCGTGAAGGACGTAGTCGGGACCGTGTTCAAGTAGCCGTGGGGACTGCTCGAGTTGCAGGCGCAGTTCCTTGTGGGAGCGGGCTGAACCATGGCGAACCGAAATCAGGTGGTGCTTCCCGACAAAGATGCAGGTTTCGCCGTAGGCAATCTTGTCACCCTCCAGATGCGCCGTCTTGGCGACGACAAACAACTGGTCTCCGTAGATGTCCACTTTCGGCACTTGATTGCCATTGAGGGCGTCCTCAACCGCCAAAGGATGAAGGCCGAACATTGCCTGAAGGCTCGCCATTTCGTCTGTGGAGGGATCCGTCAGCCCAATCCACGCAAATTCGCCGTCTGGCGCCTCGAATGGCTGGGCAGCAAGGGGCACTTCTTCGGCGCGCTTGCCCAAACGATACAGATAGGAGGCGACGACTGTCATTTGAGCTTTCCGAAATTGCGTTGGTCACGCGTTCAACGTCTGAGCGGAGACGACTAAATCGTGACCTGCTCGCCGATCTCGACGACGCGATTGGCGGGCAGCTTGAAGTATGACGACGGATCAATGCCGAGCCCCGCGAGCGCGATGTAGAGCTTGTCCTGCCAGCCCGGCAGACCGGAGTTTGGATCACTGATAAGGGTCCTGCGCCCCAGATAGAACGACGTCTGCATGATCTCGAACTTGAACCCTGCCTTCTTGCAGAGCGAGAGCGATTTCGAGACGTTCGGCTCGTCCATGAAGCCAAAGCAAAGTTCGAGCCTTGCAAACCGGTCCGAAAGTTCCGTCAACGTAACGCGCTCTTTCTCCGCGACATACGGGTGCTCGGACGTCCGGACGGTCAGAATGACGTTTTGCTCGTGAAGGACGTGATTGTGCTTGATGTTGTGAAGGAGGACGGCGGGAGTCTTGTCGCCCACGCTTGTCAGAAAGACGGCGGTTCCTCGAACCGTCTGGGGCGCATGGGTCGATTTCTCGATGGAACGGATAAATGTCTCCAGTGGGACGTCGTTTCGCGCGGTCTTCTCGCGCAGCATTTGTGACCCGCGTGTCCAGGTCCACATCACGATCATGATGGACAATGCCAGCGCCACCGGTACCCAGCCACCATCATGGATCTTCAGCAAGTTGGCCAGCAGGAAGACGGTCTCGATGACAAGCAAGGGCGCAAGCAGCAATGCTGCGACAACCGTGGAGTAGCCCCAGACGGAGCGAAGGAACTGGAATGCCATCAGCGTGGTGACGACCATCGCGCCGGTGACCGAGATCCCGTAGGCGGTGGCAAGGGACTCCGAGTCGCCGAACGAGAAGATGAGCACGATGACGCCAACAAACAGGAGCACGTTTACGGCAGGCACATAAATCTGCCCGGTGTTGGTCTCGGAGGTGAACTTGATCAGAAGTCGAGGGAGGAAGCCCAAATGAACCGCCTGCCGTGCGAGCGAGAACGCCCCCGTGATGACCGCCTGGCTGGCAATGATTGTGGCCATGGTGGCGAGGATGACCATCGGCAGCAGAGCCCAGTCCGGATAGAGAAGGTAAAAAGGATTGTGCACCGCCTCGGGGTGACTGAGTACGAGCGCGCCCTGTCCGAGGTAGTTCACCGCCAATGCGGGGAACACAAGCACAAACCATGCGGTGCTGATCGGCTTGCGCCCGAAGTGACCGAGATCCGCGTATAGGGCTTCTGCTCCCGTGACCGTCAGGAAGACGGCGCCGAGTACGATCAGGCCTGCCCAGCCCGCGTGGGTGATGAACCAAAAGGCATTGATCGGGTTGAGAGCCTGCAGGATCGTCCAGTCATCGCCGATATGGATGAGACCGCCCCAGGCCATCGCGAGGAACCATACCACCGTGATCGGCCCGAAGAACTTTGCGACCGCTTGAGTACCCTTTGACTGGACCGCGAAGAGCGCGACCATGACGGCCGCGGCCAGAGGGAGTACGTAGTCGTCAAAGGTGGGTGTGACGAGCTTCATACCCTCAAGCGCCGACATGACCGAAAGGGCAGGGGTAATCATGGCGTCGCCGATGAAAAGTGCGGCCCCGATCAAGCCGGCGAAGAACAATACCGGCATGAAGCTGCCCGTCTTCTTCATCAGAAGCGCGAGAAGCGACAAGGTTCCGCCTTCCCCGTCGTTGTCGGCGCGAAGCAGGAAGAGCACGTATTTGAATGTGACGATAATTGTCAGCGTCCAGACCATCAGTGAAATGAGGCCGATAACCTTGTCTGCTTGCACGCCTTCATTCAAAAAGGGACGAAGTGCCTCCCGAAAGGCGTAGAGCGGGCTCGTACCGATGTCGCCATAGACCACGCCAACGCAGCCAATAAGGAGAACAAGAAAGCTTCGCATCTCCGTTTGAGGTTCGAAAGCTTCGCTATGCGAGGTGGGCATGAGGTCTCCTGGATCGAACCGCTAAAAACGGTCCCAGTATATGGTGCATTGCGAAAGGTGAGGCAAATACGGATTTGCGAGTTTCCCGCCTGGTACGCCTCAGGTCGTCACCCAGATCCGTCTCATGCGCGGGAATTTGCGCCGCTGCTCGCCGTGTGGAACGAGTGGAGTGGTCCGATGCTTCCGGGTGCCATAGCGACATGCCGAGAGCGGCGATCGCAAGATCCGGGACCGCGTTCGGCAAACGCAACAGCACGGCCAATCCGGCGACTATCGCTTCCTCCGGCCGCAGGGATTTCAGCAAGGCTTCGCGTTGGCCGGCGTAGACCCGCTTCGCCCGCCTGGCAATTGCCGATCTTGCTGGAAACCGGATGGCTCATGCCAAGGGCGTAGGACTTGTTTTGGTCATAAGGCGTTCGCGTCTGAAACGCTGGACGTGGTCGACCAGGGCGCGCAACTTGGGCGCCATATTGTGCCGGCTGGGGAAATAGAGAAAAAAACCCGGGAAGGGCGGCAGATAGTCTTCCAGGATTGAAACCAACTCGCCTCGTTCGAGATAGGGGCGAAAGGTCTCCTCCAGCGCGAATGTAATGCCGCCGCCGGCCAGCGCCGCCCGTATCATAAGGCGCAGGTCATTCGTGGTGATCTGGGGTTCGACCGAAACGTCGAAGGCTTCGCCTTCCTGGGCGAATTCCCACCGGTAGGGAGCCGTGTCCGGTGACGGACGCCATCCGATGCAGCGATGATGGATCAGGTCCCTCGGATGTGTCGGAAACCCGTGGGCTTCGAAATAGGCGGGGGTCGCCACGACGACTTCCTTTTGTTCGCCCGACAGTGGAACGGCCACCATATCCTGCTCGATGACATCCCCCAGCCGCACCCCTGCATCGAAGCCGCCGGCGACGATATCGAACGTATCGTCCGTCACCGTCACGTCGACGATGATATTGGGGTAGGCCTCGGCAAAGGAGGCGACAAGAGGCCCGGAGAGAAAATCTTCGGCAATCGAGGTCACCGCGATGCGAAGCACACCGTGCGGGTTGGCGTTACCGCCAACATCTTCGAGCGCAGACAGGACGTCGGCCATCGGACGCGAAAGCGTATCGCGCAGGCGCTCACCCGCTTCGGTGAGCCGGACGCTGCGCGTGGTGCGGGTGACGAGCGCTATCCCGCAGCCGTCTTCCAGCCGCCGGATGCCCTGGCTGACGGCCGAGCGAGTGACGCCGAGGCGGGCGGCGGCGGCCGCGAAATTCGCCTCCTCGGCCACCGCGAGGAATAGTGGCAGCAGGTTCAGATCCAGATTCATTGTCGCACCATACTAACCAATCTGATTAGTTATAAGGGGATACCGACGACAATCAACCGCATCTATCCTTCCTTCATCTCACGGCGCAGGCGGCGAGTGGGGTCGAAACGGCACCCGCGATGAAAGGAAGTACGATGACCTCTTTGAAGATCATGTTTGCCACCGGGGCAATCGTCGGCGCACTTGCCGGCCAGGTTGCCGCATGCCCGCAGGATGGCCGCAAAGCGTCCCTTGGTGCTTCCCGGAAAGAAATCGTCGAAACGCTTTTCAACGTCATTCCCCATGCCGGTTATCCGCTGGAGGAAAAAGCTCTGCTGATCGCGCAGGAGCGCATGTCCAATCGCAGACAGGCGCCTGCGGCATAGCCAGAGAAGCGCCTTGCGCAAGATCCCGACGGCTCGCGCAAGCCGGCAAGAGAGTTCTGCCGGTGGTGGGCCCAGGTTCAGTCGACCCTTCCGGATTGGATGAGACCGCAGCAAACAGGAGCCACCCATGTCAGCCTACCTCGTTGTCGATCTCGACATTCAAGATCATGATGCGATTGCCGATTACCGTTCCAAGGCACTGCCGCTCGTCGCCGAGGCCGGCGGCCGGCTCATTGCCCTTGATGATGCCCCGCTCCAGCTCGAAGGCTGGGAGGCGAGCAACATGCTGATCATCGAATTCCCCGACATGCAGGCGATCCGCGATCTTTTCGCCTCGTCGGCCTATGCGCCTCTCGCAAGACAAAGACAGTCTGCGGCGGGCTCGCGGATCATCGCCCTGCGCGGCTTCGTGCCGGCGTGACGGTCGTTGATGAGAAGCCGCAACATGACCATCACACCTCAAGAAAGGACATTCTTATGAGCAATATCACAAACAAGATCGTTCTCGTCACCGGCGCCAGCAGCGGTATCGGCGAGGCGACGGCACGCGCGCTTGCCAAGGCCGGCGCCGTGGTCGTGCTTGGGGCACGACGCATCGACCGCCTCGAAACCCTGGCCGCCGAGATCACTGCCACAGGCGGCAAGGCACTCCACCGGAGCCTCGACGTCACGTCCCGCGCGGATGTCCAGGCCTTCGCCGATACCGCGCTCGATACCTTTGGGCGCATCGACGTGATCGTCAACAATGCCGGCGTCATGCCGCTTTCGCCAATGGCTTCGCTGAAAGTGGATGAATGGGACCGGATGGTCGACGTCAACATCAAGGGCGTGCTTTACGGCATCGCCTCCGTGCTGCCCGCCATGAACCGGCAGGGCGCCGGGCAGGTGATCAACGTCTCGTCCGTCGGAGGCCTTTCCGTATCGCCGACGGCCGCCGTCTACTGCGCCACCAAATATGCCGTGCGGGCCATTTCCGACGGGTTGCGGCAGGAGAACGACCGGATCCGCGTGACCTGCGTGTATCCGGGCGTCGTGGAATCGGAACTGGCCGATAGCATCACCGATCCGACTGCCGCCGAAGCGATGGTCGTCTATCGCCAGATAGCCCTGAAGCCGGAGGCCATCGCTGACGCGATCGTGCACGTGATCGGCCAACCCGCGGATGTCGATACCAGCGAAATCGTCATCCGACCCACTGCAAGCATGTGATCGGAGGACGGGATGCCGAACCGATCCGAACTTGCAACGGCGGACCTTGCCGCGATGCTGTTCTGCATGGCCTCCGCCCAGGAAGGATATTCCCAGATGACAATGATCCGGAACACAACTCCACCAGACCAGGCGCATCCCTATGTCGGTATGTGGATCACCGCGGATGGCCGCATTCGTCACAACCTGTTGCCGAACGGCCGCTATGACGAGGCGCGTGGCCGACGGGAAAGCGCCTATCAGGGACGATACGAGGTCCGCGGCAATCACATCGACTACTGGGACGATACCGGATTTACCGCCGATGGCGATTTCATCGACGGAGTGCTGCACCATGCCGGCATGATCCTCTATCGCGACGGAAAGAAACTGGACTAAGCGGCGAAGTCTTCGTTCTTCCCTTTTCCCTGGCGCCGGATATCCTTGATCCCGGCGCCACGTTTGCTTGAGCGATCCATGGGGAGGGAGACGATCATGGCTTGGGACGAACCATCCGCGTATCTGCCCATCCCCGAGCGAACCTCCCCGGTCGGTCTCGAAAGTTACATCAGCGGAAACACGCTGGTCAGCGGCGACGGACCGGCGTGGAGAGATGTCTTCGTGCAGGTGCTCTCGCGACACCGCGCTCAGCATCCCTTCCTGGTGCCCGCCGTCGCCGAGCCTCTTATCGTCTGGATCATGTCTGGCATCGCCATTGTCGAGGAGCGGGATCTCGGCGGCGAATGGATGGCAAACCGCGTCGAGGTCGGCGATTTCTTCCTGACATGTTCGCCGGTGCCCTACGAAATGCGCTGGCAGGCCGAGGGCGACCAATCCTTTCGCGTCATGCATCTTTACCTTTCCGTGCCGCTGTTCGAGCGGGTGGTCGAGGCGATGTTCGGCAAGGATGGCGGGAACGTTACCTTGAAGGACGTCTCCGGCGGCCGCGACGCGACGCTCTCGCATATCCTCGGTCTCCTTAACGAGGAATTGGCAGCGGATTGCGGTGGCAGCCCGCTTTATGTCGAAGGGCTGGCGCAAAGCCTTGCCGTCCATCTCGTGCGCCACTATGCGGTCGCAAATACCGAGATGCGTACGCAGAACGCCTTGCCCGGCGTAAAGCTCAGGAGAGCGATCGCCTTCATGGAGAAACATCTCGAGGAGCCGTTCGATCTCGGCCGCCTGGCACAAGAGGTCGGCATCAGCGAATTCCATTTCAGCCGGCTGTTCAAGAAGGCGACCGGGCTTCCTCCCTCGCACTATTTCATCCGGCAGCGGGTGGCCAAGGCCCAGCAGTTGCTCCAGGAAACCGATACCAGCATCATCGAGATCGGCCTCATGGTCGGCTATTCCAGTCCCAGCCACTTCGCCCAGATTTTCCGCCGTGAAACGGGGCTTTCGCCGAGCGACTATCGCAGGGGCTAGGCTCATTCAGCACAGAATGGAGCAAAATCCCGATAGCCTCGGCAAGCCGCCGGGAGAGGAAAAATCCCAGATTTCATAGGGTTCTCCTTGTCGATAGCAAACACCTCTCCGCTTCCGGAGCGGGTTTGCAAGCAACAAGGAGATATCATCATGACGAATATCAACGGCAAAGTCGCACTGGTCACCGGTGCTTCGAGCGGCATTGGCGCAGCAACGGCGCTTGCGCTTGCCGGAGCTGGCGTAAAGGTTGGCATCGCGGCACGGCGCACCGATCGTCTGGAAGAGCTGAAGGCCGAAATCACTGAGAAGGGTGGGGAAGCCCTGGTCATCGAGATGGACGTGGTCGATCCGGCTTCCGTCGAAGCCGGTGTGAAGAAGCTGATCGATGCCTATGGTGCGATCGACATCCTCTTCAACAATGCCGGCCTGATGCCGCTTTCCGACATCGACCAGTTCAAGACGGCCGAATGGCTTCGCATGGTCGACGTTAACGTGAAGGGCCTCTTGAACACGACGGCGGCCGTGCTGCCGCAGATGATCAAGCAGCATTCCGGCCACATCTTCAACACCTCCTCGATTGCCGGCCGCAAGGTCTTCAAGGGACTGTCGGTCTATTGCGCCACGAAGCATGCCGTGACCGCCTTCTCCGACGGTCTGCGCATGGAGGTCGGCCAGAAGCACAACATCCGCGTCACCTGTATTCAGCCCGGCGCGGTCGCGACCGAACTTTATGACCAGATCACGGATCAGGGCTACCGCCAGCAGATGGACGATCTCGCTCAGCAGATGACCTTCCTGCAAAGCGCCGACGTGGCCGACACGATCGTGTTTGCGGCCCAGGCACCCGCGCACGTCAACGTGGCCGAGCTCTTCGTCCTGCCGGTTGAACAGGGCTGGTAGTCGTGAACCATCGGCCTTCCCGTCCGGGATGGGGAGGCCGACGATCAAGGAGTTTTCCTATGAAGGAAGTACCGGCCTCCGGGGCCTTTCGTCAGCTCGAACCGGGTCCGATCGTACTGGTGACGACCAGATATGAAGGAACGCCCAACGTCATGACGATGGGCTTCCACATGATGATTCAACATGCGCCGCCGCTGATCGGCTGTGTCGTCGGTCCCTGGGATCATAGCTACAGCGCGCTGAGAGCGACCGGCGAATGCGTCATCGCCGTCCCGACCATCGATATTGCAAGGGCGGTCGTCGATATCGGCAATTGCTCGGGCGACACCGTCGACAAGTTCGAGCGTTTCGGCTTGACGCCGCAGCCGGCACGCAGCGTCGCGGCGCCACTGATCGGCGAGTGCGTTGCCAACATCGAATGCAGGGTGGTCGATACCGTCGAGGCCCATAACCTCTTCATCCTGGAGGCCGAACGGCTGTGGATCGACATGGACCGCAAGGAGCGGCGGACCCTGCATCATCGCGGCGATGGTGTTTTTGCCGCCGATGGCGATGTGCTCGATCTCAGCGAGCATATGGTGAAATGGCGTCACCTTCCGAGGTGACGCCATCGCCGTCTTAGCAATCGCCGGGCTGGAAAGCCCCTCGGCAATGGTCGAGTCCCGGCCCGGTCTCGTCGAAAGCGGCTAGCGCCGAGGGCGCTCCGGCATTGGCATTGCCCGTCCATCGATCGAAGTTGACCGCAAACACGAGCAGCAGGACGACCGCTGCGGCGAGAGCTTCAACCAGCGACGGGCGGGGGGGCCTGCGGCGAGCGTCGTCGGCCGCCGCAATATCCCGGAAAGCGGGATGAAGATTGTCACAACCGGACATGACGGTTTCCTTCGAAGGCGATCAAGGGACGAGCACCATGAGGCCGTCGCCGCGGCGTTCGAGAATGTCGGCGTGCGCGCGCTGCGCTTCCGACAGAGGATATTTCCGGGCGCTGACCGTGCCGAACACCCCGTTCCGCCAGGCATCGAACACTTCGTCTGCGGCGGCCTGAAGGTTGTCCTTCGTCACATACTGGCCGGTGCTGCCACGCGCCAGGCGGATGCCGTGGCGGCTGAGGACCGTCTCATCGATGGCGGCGCCACCCGATGCCGCGCCGATTACAGCAATAGTTCCGCCATCGCGGATCACGCCGAGCGTTGTGGCGAAGGTCGTTGCGCCGACCAGTTCATAGACGATATCGACGCCATTGGGGGCGACGGTGCGGATGTGCTCGTCGAGCGCGACGGTCTCATATGCAAATGCGTGGTCGACCGCCTGCTCCAGACCGGCGAGCTTACGTTGCGACCCGGTTCCGATCACCGTGATCCCGCGCACCCGCAGCCAGCGGGCAAGCAGGTTTCCGACGCCGCCGGTCGCGCCCTGAACGAGCACGCGGTCGCCTTCGCCGGGTTTCGCCATGGCGTTGATGGCCATCCAGGCGGTCAGGCCCTTGGTGAGGATGGACGCTGCCGTCTCAGCCGAAACGTCTTGGGGCAGTTTCACGAGGACGTCCTCGCTCACAACGCGCTCTTCGGCGTAGCTGCCGGGTGCGAAGAAATAGGCGACCCGGTCGCCGGCGGCAAAGCGGGTGACACCCGGACCGACCGTTTCGACTGTGCCGGCGCCTTCCACTCCGGCCACCGCAGGCAGGCCGGCCTTGAACGTGCCGTCCCGGAACATGGTGTCCACGAAGTTCACGCCGATTGCTTCCTGCCTGATCAGCACTTCGCCGGCGCCGGGCGCACGGGCATTTTCCTGTTCTACGCGCAGGACGGATGGACCGCCCCACTGGCTGTATTTGACGACGTAGGTCATGGCTTTCTCCATGGGCAGGCGGGGCCTGCCGACCTGTTGATCGGATTTCGGGGTGGGTGAGATCGCAAACATGCGTTTGCAGGTGTTTCGGCTTACAGCGTCAGCGCTTCAATGCACCGAGCTGGGTGAGACCGGACATCCAATCCTCAGTGTGCCAGGTCTTTTGGATCCTGCCGTCTTCGACAAGGTGAATATCGACGGCCTGGATGAGCAGTTTCCGCCCGGATGCTGAGAACCCGGCAAATGATCCTTGTGGGTTCCCGAGATGGTCGATCGGACGACGACCTTGTTTTCGTCGGAGATGATGTCCTCGACCGTGATCTGAAAGTCCGGGAAGGCGGTGTGAAGCATTCTCAGGACCGCCTTGGCGGATTGCGCTCCGCGAGGCGCGTCGGGTGCATCGGGAATATCACGCGAACCGTCGGCGAGAATGGCTTCAAGGATCTCCGGCTTGTTCTTGTCGAAGGCTTCGCACCATTTGACGGCGATTGCCGTTTCCTCGTTCGGCGGTGCTGCCATTGCCCATGCCCAGCCGCAGCGAAGCGACCAACGGAAGGATCTTCAGGACGCGCATGAGATCTGCCTTTCTTGTATGGAGTGGAAGCTGACACAGGAGCGCCGGCTCGAAAGCCGGCGCGGTCCTTCCGCCTAGCGGCGCCAGCCATCGATGCTGAACTTGCCGCCGCCAAAGGCGATGACATGCAACAGGCCACCTGCCATGGTGATGTTCTTGAAGAAGTGAACGAACTGGTTCAGGTCTGCGAGATCGTTGTGGAAGCTGACTGCTGTGGCGACGGAGAACACGGCAAGACCCGCTGCGACGAGGCGCGTCTGGTAGCCGAGGACAAGGGCGGCGCCGCCGATGAGTTCCACGGCGAGTGCTGCGCCATAGGCCAGCGTCGGGAACGGCAGGCCGACGGATTCGATATAGCCGATCGTCATCGCCGGGGCGGTGAGCTTGCTGAAGCCCGACAGCAGAAAGATCAGGCTGATGAGGATGCGGCCGATGGCCGGCAGAACGGCCTGAACGATGGCGGAGGACGTCAGGTCTCCGGCCTGACGAGCGGTTGCGATATGCGACATGCTGGTTTCCTTTGGGATCGGCAGCCACCATGGCCGCTCTGTGGAAACAACTATGCCGCGATCGAACTCATCGCAAAAGCCGAATAAAATAGACGATAATGCTCTATAAATTCGAACGATTTGGGCTGCGTTCCAGCCACGGATTCCCATGCGAAAAATCCCCATCGCTCGCGCAATGAGGGCGTTGACGCCGAGTATGGGCGGCCGTGAAAGGGCTCCGTCAGCCCTTCCTGATCAGATTGACCGCCACCAGCGGACCGCCGAACTGTTGCATGGGCGCGGCGGCCTTGAGGCCACCGAGATCGAGCGCTGCAAAGCCTAGTTTCTCAATAAGACCTGCGACGCTGGCATTGGCGTCTTTATCGTCGCCGGACAACAACACGACCCGGCGTCCCGACGCCTCGGCGGGGTCGGCTGCGAGCAAGGCGGCCGGAAGCGTATTGAAGGCCTTGACCACTTTTGCGCCTGGAAGCGTCTCCGCGACGATCTCGCTCGAAAGCCTGCCGCCAAGGTCGGCGGGGCGGAATTCGGGGAAGGTGATCGCATTGGTGGCGTCGATGACGATCGTCCTCGTCCAGTCCTTGCGAACCTTTGCCAGGTCGGGCACCGCCGTGAACGGCAGGGCGAGGATGACGATATCCTGCGCCACGGCTTCGTCGATCTCGACGGGGATTGTCGTGTCGCCGGACGTCCTGACGGCGGCAAGCGATGCGGGTCCTCGGCTGTTGGCCACTTTGACAGGTATGCCCTTTGACGCGAAATGTGCGATGAGCGCCGAGCCGATGGCACCGGATCCGATGATTGCGTAGGTCATTTCCGATTTCCTTCAGTTTCCTTGTTTGGGATGGGGTTAGGTGATGTTTCTGGGCCCGTCGGGCAACGGCGTAAACTCCGTTTCTCCCGGCACCCCGGGGAATGAGCGGTTCTGCCAGTCGAGGGCCGCCTGCTCGATGCGGTCGCGGCGGCTCGACACGAAGTTCCAGAAAATGTGCCGTTTCTCGGCGAGCGGTTCGCCGCCCAGCACCATCAGCCGCGCTGGGCCAATCGCCTGGAGGACGATTTCGGAGCCGGGTTTGAAGACAACCAGTTGATCCTGCATGAACCGCTCTTGCTGTCCGGTGACTTCGATCGTTCCACTGATGACGAAGACGGCCCGCTCGATGTGCTCGCCGTCGAGACGGAAGCGCGCGCCGGCCAAAAGGACCACGTCGGCATTGAACATGTCGGAGAACATTCTTGCCGGCGCGCGCTCGCCATGAAGCGCGCCTGCGATCAGGCGCATGTCGACGCCTTCCCCCTCGATGCGCGGTAGCGCATCCGCCGCAATATGCTGGAAGCCAGGGTCCGTTTCCTCGTGCGTGGTCGGCAGCGCCACCCAGCTTTGGAAGCCGAACAGACGTCCTCCTGTCTGGCGTAGCGTGTCGCTGCTGCGCTCGGAATGGACAATCCCCCTACCTGCGGTCATCACGTTGACTTCACCCGGCCTTATCTTTTGGACATAGTTCTCGCTGTCGCGATGGATGATTTCTCCGTTGATCAGATAGCTGATCGTAGACAGTCCGATATGCGGGTGCGGTCGCGAGTCGATCCCGGCGCCGGGACCGAACGTCACGGGTCCGAAGCTGTCCAGAAATATGAAGGGGCCAACCGTGCGTCGCAGCGGTGACGGAAGCGCACGCTTGACCGAGAACCCGCCAAGGTCGCGCGTCGCCGGGAGGATGATCTGTTCTATTCGTGTATTCGAGGCATAAGTCATTTTCGCTCCTTCAACGATCCAGTCTCAGCCGGGAGGCGAGGGGGAAGTTGCTGTCGAGTTCGAAATTACCGCTGGTCGCTTGTGGAAAAAACTGACATAAAATGAAGGCAAACGTTCGAGGAAATAGATATGCAGAATCCGGGCATGCCGACCCTTGATCAACTCAAGGTGTTTCTCACCGTGGTGGATGTCGGCAGTTTCGCGGGGGCCGCGCGCAAGCTGGGCAGGGCCACATCGGTCATCAGCTACTCGATCGCGAACCTTGAGGCACAGCTCGGAATTTCCCTGTTCGATCGCGACACGACGAAGAAGCCGCAGCTGACGACCGAAGGACGCACGGTGCTCGCCGAGGCGAGGATCGTGTCGAACGGCGTCAGCGGTCTGCGGGCGAAAGTAAGGGCGATGCTCGAGGGCGTTGAGCCCGAGATTCATGTGGCGCTGGACGTCATGCTGCCCGCTGCCCGCGTTACCGATGCGTTGAAGGCGTTCAGCGAAGAGTTTCCGTCTGTCACGCTCCATCTCTATGTGGAAGCGTTGGGCGCGGTTGCGCAGATGGTGCTGGATCGCAAGGCGGTGATCGGCGTCAGCGGGCCGCTCGATATCGAGATTGATGGCATTGAGCGGATCGGCGCCGGCTTCGTCCAGCTTATTCCCGTGGCAGCACCATCCCATCCGTTGGCAAAGGCGGGTAGGAACCTTCCGGGCGCCGGGCGCGAGCACGTCCAGCTCGTTCTCACCGATCGTTCGAAATTGACAGAAGGGTTTGAGCTGGGCGTTGTCGGCGCCAGAACCTGGCGCCTGGCCGATCTCGGCTCCAAGCATATGCTCTTGAAAGAGGGGATGGGTTGGGGAAACATGCCCGAGCCGATGGTCAGAGAAGACATTCGAACCGGCCGCCTGGTTCATCTCGACCTACCGGACTGCAAGGGCGGTCCCTATCGGCTCCAGGCGGTCCACCGCACGGATGTCCCTCCCGGTCCCGCCGGCCGCTTCCTCATATCGCATTTCGAAGGCCAAGCCGAAGGCGACGACATGGTCTATTCAAACCGTTGGTAGGCGTCGCACTTCGAGCGTTCTTCACGCAGAGCTGAGCCTGGCAGTCAACCGGGCGGTCAGGGCATCGGTCGACGAGAAGCGAACCGACTACCGCTGAGCGCACCGGCCGCCACGGTCAATTCATGATGAGGACATTCTTGACTGCGGCTTCACCCGAAGCAGTGCTGCGATAGGCATCGACCGCCTGGTCGAACGCCCATTGCCGCAAGGCTGGTTTCTTGAAGGAACCATCGTCGAACGCGGCCCTTAGCCGGTCGAGGATGCCTGCGATCTCTTCACCCGACAGCTTTGCGGTGTCGACCCCCAAGAGCGCCGAACGATTGTGGTAGAAATCGGCGAGATCGAACTCGACGCGCTTCTGGCCGACGCTGGTGATGGCAAGATGGCGGCCGCCCACAGCCAGTGATTTGAGCGACGGCTCGAACATGGCGCCGCCCACTGCATCTAGAACCAGATCGGTTCCCTTGCCCCAGGTCGCCTTGTGGACAGCGTCTGGCAGGTTCGCTTTCGATAGGTCGATGAAATCATCGGCGTCGTTTGCAGCTTCGCTTCTGGCGGCCACGATGACGCGGGCGCCAAGATGACGAGCGACCTGTGTGGCGGCCCGACCGACGGCTCCGAGACCGCCGGTAATCAGAAGCGTCTCGCCCTTCTTCAGCGAGCCGACATCGACGAGTGCATGCCAGGCCGTGGCGAAAGGGGCCCCGACCGCGGCCGCCTCTGCCATCGACAGGCTCGCGGGCTTCTCCGACAACCAGCTTGCCGGCACGACAACGTAGTCGGCATGCGCACCGTCCCGCCGAAACCCGAAGCCGGCGCCGCTGCCCCAGACATGCCTGCCGACAAGTGCGTTGCCTTCGACGACCACGCCGGCGAAATCGCGCCCAGGTGTGCGCGGAACCGCGCCACCAAACAATCCGCTGACGATCTTGACGTCGCTCGGATTGATCGCCGCAGCATGGATCTTGACGAGAACCTCGCCGGCATTGAGGGCGGGGGTGGGGATATCCCGGTGAACAAGCACATCCGGCGTGCCGAATTGTTCGAAACGAAGGGCTTTCATTGTCGAGTTCCTTGAGGGGTCAGAGGACTGCCAGCAGGCCGCCGTCCACGAGAAGCGCGATGCCCGAGACGTAGCTGGAGAGATCCGAGCCGAGATAGGCGACCGCGTCGCCCACCTCGGAGGGCTGGCCAAGGCGGCGTAGCGGCGTGCGCTTGCGAAACCCCTCCGATGCCTCGGCAATACCGGGGCTGGTGCGCAGAAGCTCGGTATCGATGGTGCCCGGCGCGACCGCATTGACTCGGATGCCGTCGGGGCCGAGCGCGTCGGCAAGCGATTTCGCCATCAACACAACGCCGCCCTTGCTGGTGGAATAGGCGACGGTGATTCCGGCGCCCGATATCCCGCCCATGCTGGCCATCAGCACGATGCTGCCGCCCTTGCCATTCGCCTTCATCTGGCGGGCGGCGGCCTGCGCGCCGAACAGCGGGCCATCGAGATTGATCGACAACAGCCGGTGGTAATCTTCCTCAGGTACGTCCGCGCCGTCGGTGCGCAACGTGATCCCGGCATTGGCGACCATGACATCGACACCGCCGAATTCGGCCGACGCAGCGATGAGGGCGTCATTGTCGGCGCGCTTGCTGACGTCGGCTTTCACGAAGCGGGCGGCCGGTCCGATCGCCTCGATTTCCGCGACCGTCGGTCGGCCGCCCTCGCGCGGCGCCTCGGTGATATCGGCGACGATCACGGCTTTCGCCTCATGTTCGGCGGCGCGGATGGCGATGGCGCGGCCGATGCCGCTCGATGCGCCCGTCACGACGACAACCTTGTTCTTCAGAATGTCACTCATGGCAAGTTTCCTTCGGCAAGATGGGATGGCTCAGCCCTTCGGCTGAAGCTGGAGGCCGAGTTGGCCGACGAGCGAATAGAGGTTGGCGACGCCCCAGTGTTCGGTGATCTTGCCATCGACGACGCGCATGGCATCGACAGTCTCGAACTGGATCGTCTTGCCGGTGGGCTCGATGCCGAGGAAGGTTCCCTTGTGCGTGCCGTAATAGGTCTTGAAGGTCGTCACGAGGTTGCCCTCGGCGGTCTGCCAGTGGATGACCGCATGGAAATCCGGGAAAGCCTTGCGCAGGCCGGCATAGAGGCCGCGCACACCCTCCTTGTCCGGCACCATGTTCGGCTGCGGCGTATGGTCGAGAAAGTCCTCGGAAAACACTTCGTCGAAGACGGCGAAATTGCCCTTTCCCTGTACTTCCTCGGTGTTCCGGCGAACTACTGCGATCGCCACTTCGCTTTCTGCACTTCTGGTCATGGTGGTATCCTTCGATGTCAGGGGTTAGAGTTCGAAACCGCCGATGGTCATGCCGCCGTCGACGACGATCATCTGGCCGAAGACGTAGCTGGCGGCCGGGGAACTGAGCCACACGGCCACTTCGGCGAGTTCGCGCGGCTGGCCGCCCCGCTTGGCGGGGATGGCTTTTCGGGCAAGGTCGGCAAAAGCCGAGTTCTGGGCGCTGTTGGCCACCACCATCGGTGTTTCGGTCCAGCCGGGGGCAAGCGCGTTGACGCGGATGTTGCGGCTGGCGTTCTCCATCGCCGCGACGCGGGTCAGGCCATGGATGCCGTGTTTGGAGGCGGCATAGGCGCTCATGCCGCCCGGTCCGGTCAGTGCCGCGACGGAAGCCGTGTTGGTGATCGCGCCCGCACCTGTTTTTGCGATCAGCGGGATCTCGTATTTCATGCCGAGGAACACGCTGCGCAGGTTGACGGTCAGCACCCGGTCGAAATCGTCGGTCGGGTAGTCCTCGATCCGGTGAGTGCCCCCTGTGATGCCCGCGTTGTTGAACGCCGCATCCAGCCGACCGGCATCCTTTTCGATGCGCACGAGGAGGGCTTTCACCTGCTCTTCGCTCGAAACGTCAACGCTGAAGATATCGATCTTTCCTGGCGCCGCGATGTCCTTCGTTTCCTCAAGGCCGCTCTGATTGAGGTCGGCCGCGAAAACATGGGCACCGCGCTCGGCAAACAGCCTTGCCGCCTCCCGGCCGATCCCCGAGCCTGCGCCGGTGACCAGGACCACTTTGCCGTCGAAATCCGCTGACATGGCTTCGCTCCTCGCCCGCGCGCGGGACGATGTTTCCTTGGAATTGTCGGGGTTGATTGGAAGCCGAAGGCACTAGCCTCCGACGGATCGGTCTAGCCGAAAACCTTGATGGCAGCAGCGGCTACCAGTTCGCCCTGGTGGCGGGCACCGGCGAGGTCGATTTCGGTCGGCCGGCGCGATCCGTCGCCGCCGGCCACCGTGGTTGCGCCGTAGGGCGCACCGCCGACGATTTCGTCGACGCTCATCTGACCCTGGTGGCTGTAAGGAAGCCCGACGATCATCATGCCGAAATGTAGAAGGTTGGTGATGATCGAGAACAGGGTGGTTTCCTGTCCGCCATGCTGGGTTGCGCTGGAAGAAAAGGCCGCACCAATCTTTCCATGCAAGGCCCCCTTGACCCACAGGCCGCCCGCCTGATCGAGAAACGCAGCCATCTGCGAGGACATACGGCCAAAGCGCGTGCCGGTCCCAACCACGATCGCATCATAGCCCGCCAGCTCGGCAATGGTGGCGGCCGGAGCTACCTGATCGAGCTTGAAATGATTGTTGCGCGCGATCTCCTCCGGAACGGTCTCCGGAACGCGCTTGACGTCGACATGGGCTCCCGCCTTTCGGGCTCCCTCCGCAACGGCATAGGCCATCGTCTCGATGTGTCCGTAGGTTGAATAATAGAGGACCCAGTACCTTCGCCATTGTTGTTCTCCGTTGGTTGGAAGCAGTCGCCCTTGCGGCTTGGGAAAAAGCTCGCATCAAATAGCTTGGGGGAATAGTCGAATAAAATGATTGGTTACGGTCGAGAAAATCGAACGATATAGCGCGAGATGCGTTGACCAGACCGTTCGATTTCTTCGACCGTAACCCTCGAATCTTTGCCGCTTTTGCCGAAATTTCTGACGTGTAGCCTTCTGCGAGAAGCAGGGCCTCGGTCGAGGCAGTGTGGGGATCAGCCGACATGGACGCCTCCTGCAGCGACGGGCTCGGCGGCGGTCTTGCCGCGAAGGCGGATGGGGGCGGTTTCCTTGAGAAGCAGGATGACGACGATGCCGAGGCCGAGGGCATAGAGTGGGACCGCCGCGGCATGCTCGATGCCGTAGTGTTTTGCGATGGTGCCGGCGATGGCGGGCGCAAAGCCGCCGCCGAAGATTTCACCGATGCCGATGACCATCCCGGAGCCCGTGGCCATCAGTCGAGCGGGCACGGATTCGGCCGTGATCGGACCGACCGTCAGTGTGAGGAGCGCATAGAGGCTGCCCATCGCCACCATCATGCAGAGGAAGAGCACGGTGACATTCGCGCCTGCTCCGCCGCAAATCCAGAAGGCGCCGAAGGCCAGCACGGCCGACAGGAGCATGACGGGCTTGCGACCGACCCGGTCAGACAGCGCTGGCAGCAGCAACGCGCCGATTGCCCCGCCAAAACCCATGGAAGAGAGGATGAAACTCATCTGGTCCATGTTGAGGTGCAGATGGTCGACAAGGTAGCTCGGGAACAGCGCGGCGACGACGATGATGCAGGTCAGCCAGAAGCCAGAACTTTTATGACCGGATCGGCCAGAACAACATGACGCCGCTGTGGACGTCACTGACCGATCTCGTCACACCAACGCCACGCAGCCATTGCCGCCCGGCGCATTGGAGCTTTCCGACGATCCGCGAGGCCATCCTCGAAGCCGGCGGCCTGATCACCGCCAAAGAGGCCGAGCGGCGCGTGCTCGTGCTCGAAAATCCCGGCCTGCGCGGGCAATCGAAAATCACCACCGATCTTTACGCCGGGGTGCAGCTCGTACTGCCCGGCGAGGTGGCGCCGGCCCACCGCCATACGCAAAGCGCGCTCCGCTTCGTGCTGGAAGGCAGCGGTGCCCATACGACGGTCAACGGCGAAAAGACTATCATGCACGAGGGCGATTTCATCATCACCCCGCCGATGGCCTGGCACGATCACGGCAACCAGAGTTCCGAGCCGATCTTCTGGCTCGACGGGCTCGACATCCCTATCGTGCAGTTCCTCGACGCCTCGTTCGCGGAACATCTAGACCAGGACGAGCAGCCGCTGGACCGCCCGATCGGCGACAGCGACGCCACTACGGCGCCAACCTCCTGCCAGTCGACCATGGTGTTGGCGGAGGCACGTCCCCCGTCTTCAACTACCCTTACGAGCGCACACGCGACGCACTGGAACGCATGCGCTGCCACGATGCCTGGGATCCGTGTCACGGACTGAAGATGCGCTACACCAATCCGATCACCGGAAACCACGCCATGGCGACCATCGGCACCTTCGGGTTTACAACCGCCCGTTACCGCTCGACCGATGCCACCGTTTTCGTACCGATCGAAGGGCGCGGGCGATCACATATCGGCGATACCGTGATCGAATGGGGCAAGCGCGACATCTTCGTCGTGCCCTCGTGGCACGACGTACGCCATGAGAGCGACGAGGACAGTGTGCTCTTCTCCTTCTCGGATCGGCCCGTTCAACAGGCGCTGTATCTGTTTCGGGAGGACCGCTATGCCTGAGGATGTATCAGGCATAGCGGTCCATCATTTCGGGATTACGGTCTCGTCCCTAAAAACGTCGCTGAATTTCTGGATCAACGTTCTCGGCTTCGAGCTCATTGGAAGGGATGTTTTGGAGGATCGTGATTTCGTTTGCGACGTGACGGGAGTTCGTGACGGGTCCATTGAGCTTGCCATGCTAGCAAAGGGGCCGCATATCGTCGAACTTCTGGAGTACAAGACGGCTTTAGGGCGAAAGGCGCTTGCCTTCCAGGCATGCGACAGCGGGGCATCGCACATCGGACTCATGGTGCGGGACGTCGATGCTACTCTGCGCATGGCAGCGCCCTACGGGTGGAGCGCCTTCGGCGCGCCGCAGGTCGTGGCAAACGGGCACTGGGCGGGGCGGCGGGTTGTCTATCTAAAGGGCCCGGACAACGTGCTGATCGAACTCGTCGAACCAGGTCCGGAGGGCGAGCGGCGTGATATCATGCTTTGAGCGACAGAACGGCGGGACTAAGGGGCGGCCACCTTGAGCACCGCTTAGGCCAACTAGCTTGCGCACGCGAAGGTTTTGAGAGGTGCGAGCTGGCGATCGGGGAACAGCCCATCCGGTAGTCAGACTTGTTTGGGCGGCGCCGCGCATGACCCGGCTATGCGGCCCTCTCGATTTCCGGATCCGTTACAACTCATCCGTGAACAACGGATGAACCGGGCGATGGAACTTCTGCGCAAAGAGGGACATTGCATAACGGAGACTGCTTTCGAAGCCGGTTTCTCTTCGAGCTCCGCATTTTCAAGTGCGTTCTTTGGTTATGTCGGAAAGACGCCCTCAGTTTACGCAAAGGTTTTTAGCCGGCGTCAGAGATCGAGTGCTGAATGAAGGCCAGGGAGTCGCGGCCGCCTCTCGGGGAGGCTTGAGCGGGCGCAGCCCACCCGGGTTTCCAACTTCGATCGTCAACGGGTGGAAAGGGGCGGGGGAGGCGGTGGCGTCGTCGCGCCGGTGCCGAGCGAGCGTTGGACCATGACGCTGTCCGCCCAGCGCCCGTAGCGATAGGCTACCCCCTGCAGGAGGCCAACGCGAAGGAAGTTGAACCGATCGTGCAGAGACAGCGAGGCAACATTCTCGGCATCGATATAGCCGATCATCTGCCGGAAGCCGGCTGCGGCACAAGCGTCGATCAGGCCGCGCATCAGCAGACCTCCGATGCCCTGGCCCAGATGCTCGTGATGAACATAGATCGAGTGCTTGACGGTATAGCGGTAGGCAGGTCGCTTGCGAAACAGTACGACATAGGCGTAGCCGACCACTGCGCCCTCCTTGATCGCGACAAGGTGCGGGAAGCGGCGGCTCTTCAAGTTCTTCCGCCGCTCGCGCAGATCGTCCGGCTGTGGCGTGTCGCCCTCGTCCACACCCTCCTCGATGCCGAAGCGAATGTGGCGGCGATAGATCGCCAGCATGGCGTCCACGTCGCCGTCCCGCGACGGGCGAATGACGATTGACTTGTCCTGCGGCATGAGGATCCGAAATTCCTAAATCCTATTCGGCGACGACGTAGGTATGAAGTCGTACGCGGCCCGATGCGTCCGTTTCACGGTAGAGACCTTGGATCTCGACGTCAAAGCCGGGAAACGTGTTGAAACAAGCTTCGAACATCTTGAGGTATTCGATCATTGGCTGCGCACGCTCGGTCAACCGCTCGCCCGGCACGATGGTGGCGATCCCCGGCGGATAGACGACGAAAGGCGTCGTTGCGATCCGTCCGGCGATGGCGTCGATCGGAAGATAGTCCACATCGTTGCGCACGAGGCAGCGCGCCGCGTCGTGGGGCGAAAGGGCGATATCAGGCAGGTGCGCTTCGGAAAATTGCTTCGCCTGCAGCGCGCTGACATTGGCGTCGCGGAAGAAGCGATGCATATCGCCGCACAGGTCTCGCAACCGCACGCCAGCGTAACGACCGGGCCGGCGACGATAGAATTCCGGGATCGCCTCTTCCAGAGGCGCATTGTCGTCATGAAGCCGCTTGAAAGCGACAAGGCCGCTGATCAATGTGCCCGCCTTGCTTGCCTCGACGCCGGGCGTGAGCAGGAACAGCAGGGAATTCAGGTCATTCTTTTCCGCGACGATCCGGTTTTCCCGCAGGTATTGCGCGACAATCGGCGCCGGAATGCCATGCTCGGTATATGCGCCGGTCGCCCTTTCAAACCCGGGCGTGAGCAGTGTGAGTTTGTTGGGATCGGTCATTGCGAAGCCCGGCGCCATATCGGAAAAGCCGTGCCACGCAGCACCCGGGGCAAGGTGCCAGAAGGCAGGATTGATGGCGAGCTGATCGGTGGCAACACTCTCCCAGGGCACGTCGTGCACCGCTCCAGGGCTTGCCACATCCGGCATCGCCACACGGTCCGGCACGAAGGGCTCGAAAAACCAGCGGCGCTCGGGCCGACGCTCCTTCTCCTCGAACTCCCGGCGCACGGCCCGTATCTTCTTGCGCAATTCGATGCCGAGGCGGATCGTATCGTCCCACAGCACTTCGCCAGAGCGGCCCTTCATCATCTGCGCGCCGACGTCCAGGGAGGCGAAGAGCGGATAGAAGGGCGATGTCGACGCGTGCTGCATGAAGCTCTCGTTGAAGCGCCGGTGTTCGACCCGCCGCTTCTGGCCGGTGATGTGCCGATCCTTCATGTGGATCTGCGAAGCCTGTGAAAAGCTCGCAAGCTGTTTGTGCGTGGATTGCGTGGCGATGATGCCCGGCGCTTCGGGTCCGAGTTCTGCAAGGCCCATGGCAAAACGACCGGCATAGAGCGGATGAAACTTCATGAAGCCCGCCCAGGCCTCGTCGAACAGGATGTAGTCGCACAGATGCCCGATGGCCTTCAGGATCATCTCCGCATTGTGGATCGTGCCGTCATAGGTGCACTGTTCCACCACCGCCACCCGAAACGGGCGCGGCTTTTGCCAGGCGTTGGGGTCCTTGACCAATGGGTGGGTGCGGATGCGTTCCCGCAGCGTCTCCTCGTTCAGGGAGCCAAAATCCATGGGCCCTATCAGGCCATGGGCGTTTCGCGCGGTCGGCACATAGACCGGGATACCGCCGGAGATCATCAGCGCGCCGTGATGGGCTGCCTTGTGGTTGTTGCGGTCGAACAAAACAAGGTCGCCATCGGTGACGAGGGCGGAGAGCGCGATCTTGTTGGAGGTCGAGGTGCCGTTGAGGACGAAATATGTCTTCTCCGCGCCAAAAATCTTGGCGGCTTCCTTCTGCGCCGCGAGCGCCGGGCCCTCATGGGTCAGGAGATCGCCGAGGTCGAGCACGGAATTGTCGAGATCGTCGCGGAAAACCGCTTCGCCCAGATGCTCCATAAACACGCGGCCGACCGGGCTGCGGCTATAGAACACGCCGCCATTATGGCCGGGACATGTCCAGAGCTGGTTGCCTTCCTCGGCGTAATCCACCAGCGCGCCAAAGAAAGGTGTCTTCATCGTCTCGGCATACTGCTTGAGGCGGCTGATGAGGTTCTTTGCGATGAAGGCGGGGGTCTCCTCGGACAGGAAGACATAACCGTCGATGAAGTCGAGCACTTCTACCGGCACATCCTCGAAGCGCTTGCGGCGGATCAAGAGAATGATCGGAAACTCGAGACCTCGGCGGCGCATCAGATTGATGAGGGAGGCTGTCTTGCCCTCCATGCCCTTCTTGCCCCAATCGACCATCATGCAACCGATGGCCGCGTCCGTCTGGACGGCGATTTCGGCGTCTTCAAGATTGCGTGCGCGCACCACCTCGAAACCGGACCGTTCGATCTCCTCGACGATCTGGTGGTAGCGGGCCCCCTCCAGGTCCTCGCTGTCGAAGGCGGGTGTCGCGAACAAAAAGGTGAAGCGCCTGAAGTAGTCCATCTGAGCCTCCGCCATCTATACGAAGCAAGTTGTTCGTGTGTTTCGTGACGATGTTGTGACGGCGGCCCGGATTATCTGTGATCTTCGAAACCAACTCGTGCGGGCCATTCGTCCAAGAGTCCTCGTGGAGCAGCGGGAGAGGGAGCGGTGGCTCTCTATTCAAAGTTTGTCTGCCCCCATCAAACGGGATGCTGTGTAAGATTTCCCCAACTGCACCGGACGGATCACGGCTCCAGGGCCGCACCCCGGTGACCTTCATTCCGTGGGGAAAACAATGGATCTGCAAAAGATCAAGACGCTTCTCGACTTTGTCGGGCGTTCGCATGTCTCGGAGCTGACAGTCAGCGATGCGGACACGACTGTCGTCATTCGCAATCCGGCTCGTGTAGCCAACCTGGAAATCCCAACCACCGTGCAGGCAACGCCATCGACGGTCGAGCCGCCAAGGTTGGACGACCAGCCGCAAACGCAGCTTGTTCGTGCTTCGACCTCAGGCATCGTACATCAGTCAAACAGCCCGGGATCCGCTCCAATCGTGGCGGAAGGCGATCCGGTAGAGGTGGGGCAAGCTCTCTGCATCGTGGAGGCGATGAAAGTCTTCACGACCATTTCGGCTCCGTTCGGCGGCATCGTCAAGCGCATCTTCTTTGCGGACGGCCAGGAGGTCGCCTTCGGCGACCCGCTCGTGGAGATCGGGTGATGGACGCGTCTTTCGAGGCCGCCCGGAAAACCGGTCATCCATTTCTGTCCGTCCTCATCGCCAATCGAGGAGAAATCGCCGTCCGGATCGAACGGGCCTGCAAGGAACTCGGCCTTCGCGCGATCCGTGTTGCATCCGAGGCGGATAGGGCCGGCGCGGCAGCACCGGGCGAAGGTGGTCCACTCTCGATCGGGCCGTCAGCACCAGCCAGGAGTTATCTCAACCAGGCGGCGATCCTGCTTGCAGCGCGTGTGACCGGCGCGGAGGCGATCCATCCGGGTTACGGGTTTCTCTCGGAGAATGCGGAATTCGCCGAAGCGGTCGAAAGGGCCGGACTGGTTTTCGTTGGCCCACCGGCCTCGGCAATCCGCATCATGGGCGACAAGATCGCTGCCAAGCGCGCGATGATGGCGGCCGGCGTCCCTTGCGTGCCGGGACCGGGCGAGCCTCTACCTGATAACATAGATGCCGTGCGCGCCACCGCTGAGGCCATTGGTTACCCGGTCATCGTCAAGGCGGCCGGCGGCGGCGGCGGGCGGGGCATGCGCGTCGTGCGCGACGGCGCCGATATAGCCGATGCGGTCGCGATCACGCGCGAGGAGGCGCGCCGGGCCTTCGGCAAGCCTGAGCTCTACGTGGAAAAGTTTCTGGAGCACCCGCGCCATGTCGAATTCCAGGTGCTCTGCGACAATCACGGCAATGCAGTCTGGGTTGGTCATCGCGATTGCTCCGTTCAGCGACGGCACCAGAAGGTCGTCGAGGAGGCGCCGGCACCCGGTATCGCACCGGAACTCGCAGAGAGGATCGGCGCGCGCTGCGCGGAGGCCTGCCGGCAGATCGGTTATCGTGGGGTTGGGACCTTCGAGTTCCTTTACGAGCACGGCGAGTTCTACTTCATCGAAATGAACACCCGGCTGCAGGTCGAACATCCCGTGACGGAGGCGACAGCGGGCGTCGATCTCGTGCACGAGCAGCTGCGTTCGGCCCAGGGCGACGTGCTCGACACGCGCCGTTTCCGCGGAGAGACGCAAGGACACGCCTTCGAATGCCGTATCAATGCAGAGGACCCGACCACTTTCGTGGCCGCTCCCGGCCGCATTTCAGCGGTTCGTTTTCCAAGCGGACCGGGCATTCGCGTCGATACCCATGTCTCGGCCGGATACCGGGTTTCCCCGTATTATGATTCCCTGATTGCCAAGCTGATCGTCCACGCCCCGACCCGCGACGAGGCGCTCCGGCGCATGCAGGTCGCGCTTTCGGAAACCAGGATCGAAGGCATCTCCACCAACCTCCCGCTGCACGAAAGGATATTTGCAGATCCGGATTTCATGCAGGGCTGCGTCGATATCCATCATCTTGAAAAACGTTTGAGGGAGGAAGCCGGTGTCAAGGCGTGACCGCTCGTCAGGCAGATCCGTGATCGGTGACTTCTCCGATCCGGCCCTCATCTCCACTCTGACCACCTGGCTTGGCGCTTCCGGCGCGAGCGAGTTGGAGATCAGCACGAAGGACGGCCACGCCTTGAAGATCGTGCTGGCCCCCGACGCCAGCCCGGTCGAGCGTCGTCAAGAGGCTCAGGATGTGACCTCGTTGGTGCCCGAAGGCCGGGCCGTCAAGGCGCCGCTTGCCGGGGTTTTTCGCGACCGGCATCCCGCTGGATCGGACGCTTCACCGCTTGCCGGTGAGGGCCGAGCGCTCGAAGCCGGCGATATCGCCGGTTTCGTCGAGGTCGGGCCCATCCTCGTCCCGGTGGTCGCGCCGGCAACCGCGATCGTCGCAGACGTTCATGCCCGTGCCGGAGAGTTGATCGGCTACGGAGATCCCGTTTTGACCATGGAACACGCCCAATGAGCCTCCTGCAACAGGCCCCGTTCCCGTCGCCTGCCTCAATCGTCCCGAATACCGAGGCGCTGGCGAAGATTTCCTTCATCGGCACGCGTGCCTTTCTGCTCGAAGCACCCGGGGCCTTCGACCTGCCGAACCAGAGGCGCATCTGGGCGCTCTCCCGCGCGCTCGAGACGCACGAAGACGTCGCCGAAATCGTTCCTGGCATGACCAACCTGTTGGTCCTCTTGAAGGAGACCCCGGACGATCCGCAAGCTGTCGTCCGGCACCTGCAGGACGAATGGCAGCGTTCGCAGGGCATCGAACTTGCCGGTCGGCAAATTGAAATCTCCGTCACCTATGGCGGCGAACATGCCACCGACCTGCCGGCGCTCTGCGACCTCAGCGGCCTCAGCGACCGGGAGGTCGTGCGCATTCACCACGAAGGCATCTATCGCGTCTTCGCTCTCGGCAGTGCGCCGGGCTTCGGGTACCTGCACGGACTTGATCCACGCATCCACATGCCGCGAAAGACCGTGCCCTCGCTCAAGATGGCGCGGGGCTGCGTCACGATCGGCGGCATGCAAACCGGTGTTGCCGTGCTGACCGGCCCGAACGGATGGAATTCGATCGGCTTTGCCGAACTTCAGATGTTCGATCCGCTGGCTGCAGCGCCCGCCTTGATGGCGCCTGGCGATACCGTGCGCTTCCGCCCTGAAAGGATCGACTTGTGATCGAAATCCTCGAAACCGGCCCGCTGAACACTGTCCAGGATAGGGGGCGTCCGGGCTATCGAAATATCGGGGTCACGGCCTCAGGAGCAATGGATCCCGTGGCACTGGAGATCGGCAACATTCTCCTTGGCAATCCGCAGGGTGCCGCCGTCATCGAGGTGCAGACTTTCCCCTTCCGGCTATGTTTTGCCAAAGGTGGCGCTTTCGCGCTTACGGGTGCCGATTGCCGGGCGAAGCTCGACGGTGTCGCCCTGCCGCCCTGGTGGGCTGCGGAAATTGAGGCCGGTCAGGTGCTGGAGCTCTTCCCGCCGCTTCGCGATGCACGGGCCTATGTGAGCCTGGCTGGCGGGGTCGATGTGGCGCAGGTGATGGGATCGCGCAGCACGTCGTTGCGTGGCAGCTTCGGCGGGCTTGCGGGCAGGACCCTTGCCGCCGGCGACGGCATCACGACCGGTCCGGTTGAACCCGCTGTCCTGCCGAAAGGTGGTTTCGGCGTTGTGCCGCCAGCGGTTGCTTTGAAGGATGTGTTTCCTGTCGACGAACATGGTGCGCTTCTCATTCGCGCACTCCCGGCCGGCGAACACGACCTCTTCGGAGCCGACGCGGACCGGTTCTGGCGCCAGCCGTGGAAGATCTCGGCGCGCAGCGACCGCACCGGCTACCGTCTCAGCGGAGATCCGATCCATCCGGTGGAGGTGGTGGAGATGCGTTCGCACGGCGTCGTGCCCGGTGTCATCCAGGTGCCGCCTGCAGGCGAACCGATCGTCCAGATGAGCGATGCCAACACGGCCGGAGGCTATCCGAAGATCGCCGGCGTCATCGAGGCGGATCTCTGGCGGATGGGGCAGGCTCGCATCGGTTCGACGCTGCGTTTCGTGCCGGCCACGCACGCTGAGGCTCGGGCCATTGAGAAGGCGCTCGCCGCCTATGTCGAAGACATCAGAAATACCGCGCGCCTCGTCAGCAAGGCGCTCGCCGCCATGGCTTAGGAGACATTCATGAAGGTGGATCTCAATTCCGATATGGGCGAGGGCTTCGGACCCTATTCGCTTTGCGACGATGAGGCGATGATGGATGTCGTGACCTCCGCCAACGTCGCCTGCGGTTTTCATGCCGGCGACCTCGAGACGATGGCCCGGATGGTGCGTCTCGCACGGGCGAGGGGAGTTGATGTCGGTGCGCATCCGGGCTTGCCGGACCGGCAAGGTTTCGGTCGCCGCGAACTGCCCTTCGGACCTGATGAGCTGCGCCAGCAGATGCTCTACCAGCTGGGCGCGCTGATTGCGATCGCCCGCGCGGAAGATGTGCGCGTCTCCCATGTCAGTTTTCATGCTGCAATGGGCAACATGGTCAATCGCGACCCGACCCTGGCGGCTGCGATGATGGCGGCGATCCGTGCGGTCGATCCCGAGTTGATTGTCTTTGGCACGTCCGGCAGCACCATTGAACGCGCGGCGCTCGATGCCGGGCTCAAGACGCTGACCCTCTTCCTTGCGGACCGCGCCTATGACGCCGAAGGCAAACTCGTGCCGCGTGGCAAGCCCGGTGCCCTCGTCAAGGAGGAGGCCCTGGTGCGCGCAAGGGTGCGGCAGTTTCTGATCGAGGGGACCGTAACCGCCATCGACGGGACCGTGATCCCCATGCTGGCTCGTTCCATCCTCGTGCACAGCGATACGCCGGGTTCGCTCGAACTTGCCCGTACCGTCCGCAGCGAAATCGAGGCGGCTGGCGGCGTGGTCACGCCCGTCTCCAAGCTTCTGGGTTGAGCCCTCGCACACTACAAACCTTATCCGTCCCTATCGAAAGCAACGATCATGCCCGCTATTGCCGACCGCTTGAAGAACGTTTCCGTTTCCGCTTCTGCTACCATGAGCCAGCGCGCCCGCGACCTTGCAGCAAACGGCATCAAGGTTATCAGCCTCTCCTCAGGCGAGCCGGATTTTCCGACGCCCGCAAACGCCGTCGAGGCGGCCCATGCCGCAGCTCTTGCAGGCGACACGAAGTATCCACCACTCGACGGAACGCCGCCACTTCGGCAAGCCATCGCCCGCAAGTTCAAGCGGGACAACAACCTCGACTACGATCCCTCCGAGATCGTTGTGGCCGGCGGCGGCAAGCAGATCATCTTCAATGCCGTCCTTGCCACCTGCAATCCCGGCGACGAGGTCGTCATCCCTTCGCCCTCATGGATCAGCTATGCGGATATAGTGAAATTCGCCGGCGCGGTACCGGTTCCGGTCGATTGCCCGCAACAGAACGGATTCAAACTCAGGGCCGAAGACCTCGAAGCCGCGATCACGCCGCGCACCAAGTGGCTGTTTCTGAACTTCCCGAACAACCCGACCGGTGCTGCCTGCTCACGCGCCGAGATGAAAGAGATTGCCGAGGTGATGCTCAGGCACCCGGATGTCTGGATCATGACCGACGACATGTACGAACACCTGATCTACGACGACTTCGAGTTCTGCACGATTGCCGAGGTCGAACCGCGCCTTAAGGATCGCGTGCTGACGGTCAACGGTGCATCGAAGGCCTATGCGATGACCGGCTGGCGCCTCGGCTTCTGCGGCGGCCCGAAAGACCTGATCGAGGCGATCAGCAATGTCAACGGCCAGAACAGCGGGGGCACGTCGACGATCACCCAGGCCGCCGTTGCCGCCGTGCTCGATGGTCCGCAGCACATCCTTAGGGAGCGGGCGGCGATCTACAGGAAGCGGCGCGACTTCGTGGTTGAGCGGCTGGGCGCGATCGAAGGGATCCGCTGCCACAAGCCGGAAGGCGCCTTCTACGTTTTCCCGAACATTGCCGAGTTCATCGGCCGGACCAGCAAGAAAGGTCGCAGGATCGAGAACGACACCGATTTCGTATTGGCGCTGCTCGACGAACATCACGTGACGACCGTGCAGGGGGCTGCCTACGGGATGAGCCCGTTCTTCCGGATTTCCTATGCCACCAGCATGGAACAGCTGAGTGAGGCCTGCGACCGCATCGCTGATTTCTGCGCCGGTTTGAAGTAAACGCTCAGCCGTTAAACCTTGAGGCGGGCGGTGAGCTCCATGAGGATAGATCTCACCGCCAGTGCCGGCTCCGACAGTTCGCTCTGATCGGAAACACAGAGCGAGAGGGTCTCTTCGATCTTCGGCGTGACCATACGCGAGACGAGAGGTTCCGGCGACTCCGCAATGATCCGTTCAGCGATGGCGCGTGGCATGATGGTCGCGCCGACCCCGCCGCTGACGGCGCGCGCGAGTGTGCGGACGATCTCGACCTCGGCCACGACATTCAACGAGAAACGGGCGCGCGTGAAGGCAAGGTCGATCGCCCGGCGCACGAAATTGTAGGGCGGCGGCAGGAGCAGCGGAACGTCATTGAGAGCGCTCAACGGCAGCGGCGCGTCACCCGGTTCGATGCCGAAATTGCGGTGCGCCACGAGGTGAAATTCTTCCACGAAGACAGGCTCGAACCGGACACCCTTGATGGGTCCGGTTCCATGGATCAGTGCCATTTCCAGCCGGCCATTCATGATCATCTGGCTGTAGGTCTGACCCACACTTTCGGTCAGATGCAGTAAGATGCCGGGATGGCGCTTGCGCGTTTCTGTCAACAGCTCGACGGAGAGCGTGGCCGCACTCGAAAAGGGCACGAGACCAACCGAGACGCGCCCGACAAGCGTGTCGCCAGCTGCCTTTACGTCCGCCTGTGCCTGGTCCATTTGCCGCAGGATGATTTGGGCATGACGGTAAACGGCCTTGCCGGCCTCCGTCATCGAGACCCCCTGCTGGCTGCGGATCAGAAGCTTCTGGCGGAAATGGTCTTCCAGCGCGGCAAGCTGCTGGCTGAGGGCCGGTTGGGCGATGTGGAGAACGTCGGCTGCACGCGTGATGCTACCGGTGTCGACGATGACGATGAAGGATTTGAGACGCCTGATATCCATATGCCCTGCCTGCCTGTTCGCCCCAGATGTTACAGGGCAACGGGCTTGCCGCAAGTCCATAAGCCATCCTTATCCATCCAGATTCAAACGGTCTTATTCAGAGGCGGAAAGCTTCGCTACTCTCGCTTTCAACAACAGGGGAACCACAATGTCCTTTTCCGATTACAGAACCGCACTCGTGACGGGCGCATCCTCCGGGATCGGTGCTGCGGTCGTCGAGCGGCTCCGCCGCGAGGGCCTCGAGGTGCATGCGGTTGCCCGTAGCGCCGATGCGCTGAAGGCACTTGCGGAGCGCACCGGCTGCATTTCTCACGCAATCGACGTAACCGACCGTGCCGCCCTGGCGAAGCTTGCCGGTGAAGTTGAGTTCGACATTCTGGTGAACAATGCCGGCGTCGACCGGCCGAAGAAATTTCTGGAGGCGGAGGATGGCGACATCGATCTCCTCGTCGATGTCAACTTGCGCGCCGTCCTCCATCTCTGCCGTCTGATCGTGCCTGGCATGGCTGAGCGCGACTGCGGCCATGTCATCAACATTTCTTCGATTGCCGGCAACTACAACTTCAATGGAAACTCCACCTATCAAGCGACCAAGGCCGGCGTCAGCATGCTGTCCAACCAGCTGCGCATCGACACTTTCGGCAAGCGCGTGCGCGTAACCGAGATCTGCCCGGGCCGGGTCGCTACCGACATCTTCAATCATGTTCACGGCAACGATCCTTCCATCCGCGAGCGCTTCATCGACGGCTTTGAACTGCCGCAGGCGAGCGACATCGCCGATGCGATCGCCTTTGCGATCGCCGCACCCGTCGCTGTCAACATCGGGCACATGGAAATCACCCCGACGCTTCAGGTGATGGGTGGACTGCAGACGGCCAAACCGCAGACGAAGGAACCACGGTCGTGAAGGGCTTCGAACTCGCCGCGATCCTCGGAAACCCGGAATACGTCGCCATGCTGCTGCATGGCATCGAGATGACCTTCATCATCGCCGTGTGCTCGTGGACCCTGGCCATGACACTTGCGGTCATCCTGCTCGCCGTCCGTTTTTCTCCCGGCCGCATCGGCAACACGGTGGTCGCAGCTTACGTCTCCTACCACCGAAATGTGCCGACACTCGTGCAGCTCATGCTCTGGTACTTCGGCATCTACACCATCCTGCCCTCAGGGCTGGCTGACTGGCTCTCTGCGCATTCGGCGGAAATGATCTTCGCCATCGTCGGCCTTGGCCTCTGCCAGGCGGCTTACTTCAGCGAGGATCTGCGCTCCGGCCTGCGCTCGGTCAATCCCGGCCAGATGGAGGCGGCACGTGCCCTGGGTCATGGCTATCTCTCTGCAATGCGCTTCGTGCTGATCCCGCAGGGTGTTCGCAATGCCTTGCCGGCGCTTGTCAATCACAGCGTTTCGCTCTTCAAGAACAGCAGCCTTGCCATTGTAATCGGCGCGCCGGAGCTCACCCATGCCGTCAAGGAGATCGAGAACCTCTCCTTCCGAACCTTCGAAATCTACCTGGTCGGTACGGTCCTCTATCTCTTCTTCACCCTGATAATCATGGCCGCTGGTGCCTACCTCACCTGGCGAGCTGATCCGGCGAATGGAGCGAGACGATGATCCATGACCTGATCGCCATCGTCGACCAATACTGGCTCCTGCTCCTTATTGGGCAGTACCCGAACGGACCGCTCGGCGGCCTTGCCAATACGCTGATCCTTTCGGCGCTTAGCATCGCGATTGCCTTTCCGTTCGCGATCCTTCTGGCTTTCGCCAGGCTCTCTAAATACCGGGTTCTGCGTTGGCCGGTGACCGTACTCGTCTATGTGACGCGCGGCGTGCCGCTCCTGATGCTCGTGCTCTGGAGCTACTTCCTCGTGCCGCTGCTCACGGGCGCCGATGTGCCGAGCTTCCTCACCATGCTGACGACCCTGGTTGTCTACCAGGGCGCGTTCCTGAGCGAGATCATCCGGGCAGGCATCGTTGCCTTGGGGCAGGGCCAGATGGATGCAGCTCGTGCGCTCGGTCACAGCTATTTCAGCGCGATGCGCTACGTGATCCTGCCGCAGGCGCTCTACAACATGATCCCGAGCATGCTGTCGACCTTCGTCGCAACCATCAAGGACACGACGCTCGGCTACGTCATCAACGTGCCGGATCTCACCTTCGCCGCCAGCCAGGTCAACAACCAGCTCCTCACGCAACCCTTCCAGGTCTTCCTAATCCTGGCGCTGACCTACTACGTGATCTGCTGGTCGCTCACCTGGCTCACCAACGTCGTCGAGCGGCGCATTACACGCCGGCGCGCTGGCCTTATTGCCCCGAAACGCCGCAGGCAGTTGCCGATTTCCCTGACACCGAACGCCACGGAGCAGCCATGACCGCGTCAACCTCCACTATTGCAAAGGATCAGGCGATCCGGCTCGCCGATGTCCGCAAGAGCTATGGCGACTATGACGTCTTGAAAGGCATCGACGCGACAGTCGCGCGGGGCGAAGTGGTCGTCATCTGCGGTCCCTCCGGCTCGGGGAAGTCGACCTTGATCCGCACGGTGAACCGGCTCGAGGAGATCAACAGTGGTTCGATCTTCTTCGAAGGGCAGGACGTCCACGCACAGATGAGCGGGCGAGACCTCAACCGCCTGCGCAGCCGCATCGGCTTCGTTTTCCAGAGCTTCAATCTTTTCCCGCACCTCTCCGCGGTCGACAATGTCGCAATGTCCCCGATCCGGGTGAAGGGCGTGGCCCCGGCAGAGGCACACGAGAAGGCCTTGAAGCTGCTCGACCGTGTCGGCCTTCGCGAAAAGGCAAACTCCTATCCGGGCCAATTGTCCGGCGGGCAACAGCAGCGCGTGGCGATCGCTCGCGCGCTCGCCATGGAGCCGCCCGTGATGCTGTTCGATGAGCCGACCAGCGCGCTCGACCCGGAAATGGTCGGAGAAGTGCTGAACGTCATGAAGTCGCTTGCCGCCGAAGGCATGACCATGATGTGCGTCACGCACGAAATGGGCTTCGCCCGTGATGTCGCCGACCGCATCTGGTTCATCGACGCAGGCCAGATCATCGAGACCGCGACGCCTGAGGAATTCTTCAAGAACCCCAGGCATCCGCGTGCGCAGCGGTTTCTCGCCGACCTGCGCCACTAGAACAAGCAAGACCAACAACGAAGGAGAACAGCAATGAAGTGCAGCCATCTTATTCTTGGAATGACCGTCGCGGCGGCAGCGCTCGCAGGTCCGGCGAAGGCCGATCAGCTTGAAGACATCCTCGCCAACAAGACACTGAGGTGCGCGACTTTCGCGGACGTGCCGCCCTTCGCCGCTCCGGACGCAAAGACGCGTGAAATGGTCGGCTTCGACGTCGATCTGTGCGGCGCAATCGCCCGTGAACTCGGCGTGAAGGCCGAGGTCAAACCGGTTTCCGTTGAAGCTCGCGTACCGGAGGTGAAACTCGGCCGGGTCGATATCACCGTCGCCAATCTTGCCTATACGCAGAGCCGTGCCGAACAGATCCAGTTCAGCGATCCCTATTACCTCGCCAAGGAAATGCTGATCGTGCCGGCGGACGATGCAGGCAAGGCAAAGACCGATTATGCCGGCCAGCGCCTTGCCTCCACCAAGGGTTCGACCTCCGAAATGTCGATCAAGCTCAACAAGTCCGAGCCGCTCACCTTCCAGGACACGGCGTCGGCTTATCTCGCCGTGCAGCAGGGCAAGGCCCGCGGCATGGTCGCCAACACGATGACGACCACCAAGCTGGTCAACGAATCGAAGACCCGCGGCAAGGAAATGCGAATGATCCCTGAGCCCATGCTGTTCCAGCCGATCGGCGTCGGCATGGCAAAGGATCAGCCGGCACTGACGGCCAAGATCAACGAAGTGCTGCACAAGCTCGATGATAGCGGCGAGATCAACCAGATTTGGGACAAGTGGCTCGGCCCGAACACCGAATACAAGATGGCTCGCACCGACAAGGTTGCACCGCTCTCCGAACTGAAATTCGACCCGATCCCCTGATGGGGCCGGGTCGCGCGTAAGCGACCCCCGTTCTTCCAAATGTCTTGAACAACGCAAACGGCGGGCGTCGCGCCCGCCGCGACCACCCATGGGAAAAATCATGACGCATATCAAGAAAATGCCCGTTCGCCCGAGTGCCGCCGAAGTGGAAGCGGTGGCCAAGTTCTCGCCGGCAACGATCCATGAGGCGCAGGGACGCCGGGGGGCATTGTCCTCCCGCATCAAACCCGTCGACTACCGCATGAAGCTCTGCGGTCCGGCCTTCACGGTCCGTTGCGCACCCCGCGACAACATCATGCTACAGCTTGCAATCGACTACGCTCAGCCGGGCGACATCATCGTCGTTTCGGCGGGCGAATACGAAGAGGCCGGATCGTTTGGCGACGTGCTAGCCAACGCCTGCCTTGCCAAGGGAATTGGCGGTCTTGTGACCGACAGCGGCGTGCGCGACACTCTGCAACTGCGCGAACTCGGTTTCCCGGTGTTTTCGCTCAGCGTCTGCATCAAGGGCACGGTCAAGGAAACTCTGACCTCGACCAACGACCCGATCATCATCGGTGGGGAGGTTGTCCATCCCGGCGACATCATCGTCGGCGACGCTGATGGCCTGGTCGTGGTGCGGCGGGAAGAAGCATTTGAGGTCGCGAAGCTGTCGCAGGCGCGCGAGGATGCCGAAGCCGAGTACATTGCCGCGTACAAGGCAGGAAAATCGGTCATCGAAGTCAGCAAGCTCGAGCCGGTGCTGAAGGCAAAAGGGCTCGTGATCGAAGGCTGACCAAGGGCCGGGACGTCTCGTGCGAGCGCCCGGCGGTAAAGGAGAGTAGGTTTGTCATTTCCACTTTTTGACCTCAAAGGGCGGCGCGCCTTGGTGACGGGCTCGTCGCAAGGGATAGGCTTGGCGCTGGCGCGTGGTCTTGCCGAACACGGAGCTGCACTTGTCCTCAACGGTCGCGACCGCTCGAAGCTGGAGGCGGCCGC
This sequence comes from Ensifer sp. 22521, assembly GCF_052044795.1. Classification (NCBI taxonomy): domain Bacteria; kingdom Pseudomonadati; phylum Pseudomonadota; class Alphaproteobacteria; order Hyphomicrobiales; family Rhizobiaceae; genus Ensifer; species Ensifer sp. 22521. Next base: position 4,329 of record NZ_JBQENM010000022.1, on the reverse strand, counting down.
TGCCGCATTGAAGGATGCCGGCTACACTGTCGATGTCGCGGATTTCGACGTCACGGACGCGGACGCGGTAAAGCGCGGAGTCGACCAGATCGAGCAGGATATCGGCGCCATCGACATCCTCGTCAACAATGCCGGCATGCAGTTTCGCGCGCCGCTTGAAGACTTTCCCGCCGAGCGCTTCGAGCAATTGCTGAAGACGAATGTCTCCAGCGTCTTTTACGTCGGCCAGGCGGTCGCCCGACACATGATCGGTCGCGGCGCCGGCAAGATCATCAACATCGCCTCGGTGCAGAGCGAGCTCGCGCGCCCATCGATCGCGCCCTACACGGCGACCAAGGGCGCGGTCAGGAACCTGACACGCGGCATGTGCACCGACTGGGCAAAGTATGGATTGCAGGTGAATGCGATTGCGCCCGGCTACTTCAAGACGCCGCTGAACCAGGCGCTGGTCGACAGCGCCGAGTTTTCCGCCTGGTTGGAAAAGCGCACGCCGGCGGCCCGCTGGGGCGATGTCGAAGAACTGGTGGGTGCCGCGGTCTTCCTGGCAAGCAACGCCTCCTCTTTTGTCAATGGACACACGCTCTATGTCGATGGCGGTATCACGACCAGTCTCTGAACTCCGTCGCGGCTTTGGCCCGGTCGTCGTCATGGGCGTATCCGGCTGCGGCAAGTCCACCGTCGGCGACCGGCTCGCCAGCTATCTCGGCGCGCGCTTCATCGAGGGCGACAGCCTGCATTCGGCGGCCAATGTCGAGAAGATGCGCAGCGGCACGCCGCTGACCGATTCTGACCGCTGGCCCTGGCTCGACGAGATCGGCACCCGTCTGGCCAGTCCGGCCGCGACCGTCGTGTCGTGCTCGGCCTTGAAACGAGCCTATCGCGAACGGCTGAGGGAAGTCGCCTGGCGACCGATCACCTTCGTCTTTCTGCAGGGCACCCGGGCGCTGCTCGCGGCGCGGCTGGGTGAGCGAAAGGGCCATTACATGCCGCTGGCGCTGCTCGATAGCCAGCTTGCCACCCTCGAACTGCCATCGGGGGAGGCGGACGTCGTTACCATCGAAATCGATCAGTCGCTGGAGCGCATCGTCGCGCTGGCGATGAACACGCTGGCGATCCGCGCCGATCGCGCCGCCAGTGAACCAACCATGGGAGGAAACTGATGACGAAACCGGAAATCCTGCTGATGGGTCCCTATCCGGATTGGGACCTGGTGGAACTCGAAGCGCGCTACGCGGTCCACAAGATCTACGAGGCCGAGAATCGGGACGCCTTCCTTGCAACGCATGGGCCGAACATCCAGGCGATTGCGACCCGAGGCGAGCTCGGCGCATCGGCCGATCTGATCGGCAAGCTGCCGCAGGTCGAAATCGTCTCCGTCTATGGTGTCGGCTATGATGCCGTCGATCTCGCCGCCTGCCGGGAGCGCGGGATCCGCGTCACCAACACCCCTGACGTCTTGACCAACGACGTTGCCGATCTCGGCGTCGCCATGATGCTCTGCCAGTCGCGCGGTATGATCGGCGCGGAAAGCTGGGTGAAGGACGGAAGCTGGGCAGCCAAGGGCCTATATCCGCTGAAGCGGCGGGTTTGGGGACAGCGGGCCGGTGTACTCGGCCTCGGTCGCATCGGCTTCGAGGTGGCCAAGCGCCTCAAGGGCTTTGACATGGACATTGCCTATAGCGACGTCTCCGAAAAACCCTATGCGGATGGCATGACCTTCGTCGCCGATCCGGTTGCCCTGGCAGAACGGTCGGATGTGCTTCTCGTGACGCTCGCGGCCTCGGCTGCGACGCGGCACATCGTCTCGAAGCAGGTGATCGAGGCGCTCGGTCCCGACGGCATGCTGATCAACATCTCGCGCGCCTCCAACATCGATGAGGACGCGCTGCTCGACGCGCTCGAAAGCGGTGCGCTCGGCTCGGCGGCGCTCGATGTATTCGAGGGTGAGCCGATGCTCAATCCTCGCTTCCTGAAGCTCGACAATGTCCTGCTGCAGCCCCACCACGCCTCCGGCACCATCGAGACCCGCAAGGCCATGGGCAAGCTGGTGCGCGACAATCTCGCCGCGCATTTTGCCGGCGAAGCTCTGCCCACCCCTGTCGTTTGAGGTCCCGAAATGAAAGCCGTTGTCATTCACGCCGCCAAGGACTTGCGGATCGAGGATCGAGAGACGCAGGCGCCTGGAAAGGGCCAGGTCGAGGTTCAGATCGAGGCCGGCGGCATCTGCGGGTCGGATCTCCACTACTACAACCATGGCGGCTTCGGCACGGTGCGGCTGCGCGAACCGATGATCCTCGGTCATGAGGTTGCCGGCACGGTCAAGGCGCTCGGCGACGGTGTCTCGACGTTGGCCGTCGGCGATCGGGTGGCGGTGTCACCGAGCCGCCCCTGCGGGTCCTGCGACTATTGCCAGCGCGGTCAGCAGAACCATTGCCTGAACATGCGCTTCTACGGCAGCGCCATGCCGATGCCACATATCCAGGGGGCGTTTCGGCAGCGGCTGGTTGCCGAGGCGTGGCAGTGCCACAAAATCGCTGACGGCGTCTCGAGCAACGAAGCCGCAATGGCCGAACCCTTTGCCGTGACGCTTCACGCCGTTTCGCGCGCCGGTTCGCTGCTTGGCAAGCGGGTTTTGGTCACCGGCTGCGGCCCGATCGGGGCGCTGGCGATCATCGCCGCACGCGCTCACGGCGCGCGTGAGATCGTTGCGACCGACGTGATGGACGGTGTGCTCGACAAGGCGCTATCGATCGGCGCCGACCGGGTGATCAACGTTGCCAACAATCCCGATCAGCTTGCCGCCTATGCCGCCAACAAGGGCACCTTCGACGTCCAATTCGAGGCCTCGGGCAATGCGCAGGCGGTGCGCTCCGGCCTCGACGTTCTCAAACCGCGGTCGGTGCTCGTCCAGCTCGGGCTTGGCGGCGACGTCGCCATCCCGCAAAACCTCGTGGTGGCAAAAGAGATCGAGATGCGCGGTACGTTCCGGTTCCACGAAGAATTCGGGCTTGCCGTCGATCTCATTAACGCCGGCCGGGTGGACCTGACCCCACTCTTGACCGGGATCTTCCCCCTGGAAGACGCGGTGCGCGCCTTTGAGACTGCCGGCGACCGTAGCCGTTCGATGAAGGTGCAACTCGCCTTCTAGCCTTCATTGCTCCATCGGTCGACCGGTCCCCCGATCGATGGAGCCTCCACGTCGAGCGCGCGAAAACGTCAGCTCGCGTTCAATCTCCTAAGGAGCAATCACGTGTCACAGGCGGAAATCGGCCTAATCGGTCTCGGCGTCATGGGCTCGAACCTGGCGCTCAACATCGCTGAAAAGGGCAACAAGATCGCGGTGTTCAACCGCACCGTCGAGGCGACGCACAAGTTCTACGCGGAAGCCGGTGAACTCAAGGGCCAGATTGTGCCCTGCGACACCATTGAAGAGTTTGTTGCCGCCATCCGTCCGCCGCGCCCGATCATCATCATGATCAAGGCCGGCGAGCCGGTCGATCAGCAGATGAAGATCCTCGAGCCCTACCTTTCCAAGGGCGACATCATGATCGACGCCGGCAACGCCAACTTCCGCGACACGATGCGCCGCTTCGAGGCGCTGAAGGACAGTGGCCTGACCTTCATCGGCATGGGGGTTTCCGGCGGTGAGGAGGGCGCGCGCCACGGCCCGTCGATCATGGTCGGCGGCAAGGAGGAGTCCTGGAAGCGCGTCGAGAGCGTTTTGACCTCGATCGCTGCCAAGTATGACAACGACCCTTGCGTTGCCTGGCTCGGCGAAAACGGCGCCGGCCATTTCGTCAAGACCATCCACAACGGCATCGAATATGCCGACATGCAGATGATCGCCGAAATCTACGGCATCCTGCGCGACGGCCTGAAGATGTCGGCGACCGAGATTGGCGACGTCTTCGGCACCTGGAACAAGGGCCGCCTCAACTCCTACCTGATCGAGATCACCGAGAAGGTGCTGAAGGCCGCTGATCCTCTGACCGGCAAGCCGATCGTCGATTTGATCCTCGACAAGGCCGGCCAGAAGGGCACCGGCAAGTGGTCGGTGATCGAAGCGCAGAACATGGGCGTGCCGGCAACCGGCATTGAGGCGGCGGTTGCGGCGCGCAGCACCTCCTCGATGAAGGACGAACGCGAAGCGGCCGAAAAGATCCTCGGGCTGCCTGAGGTCGGCGACTTCAAGGTGGCCGACAAGGCAGCCTTCATCAGGGATCTCGAAAGCGCGCTGCTGGCCGCCAAGATCGGCGCCTATGCGCAAGGCTTCGCGGTGATGTCGGCGGCATCAAAGGAGTTCAACTGGAACCTGCCGATGCCGACCAT
>NZ_JBQENM010000021.1:57595-116099 GCF_052044795.1 Ensifer sp. 22521 | reverse complement strand
ACCTTGCCGGAATTGCCGGAGCGCATGGCCTCGAAGCCGTCGCGGAATTCGTCGATCCTGATGCGGTGGGTGATGACGGGAGAAAGATCGAGGCCGCCTTGCACGAAGGCGATCATCTTGTACCAGGTCTCGAACATCTCGCGGCCGTAGATGCCCTTGAGGTTGAGCATCTTGAAGATCACCTTGTTCCAGTCGATCTCGAAGCCGGCCGGCGCAATGCCGAGGATGGCGATCTTGCCGCCATTGTTCATCTTGTCGATCATGTCGCGGAAGGCCGGTGCCGCCCCCGACATCTCCAGCCCGACATCAAAGCCCTCGGTCATGCCGATCGCCTTCATCACGTCGGCGAGGTTTTGCTTCGAGGCGTCGACGACGTAGTCGATGCCGACGCTCTTGGCGAGCGCCAGCCGCGTCGGGTTGATGTCGGTGATCACCACCTTGCGCGCGCCCGAGCGCTTGGCAACCAGCGCGCCCATGATACCGATCGGCCCGGCGCCGGTGACGAGCACGTCCTCGCCGACGAGATCGAAGGAAAGGGCGGTGTGCACGGCATTGCCGAACGGATCGAAGATCGCCGCGATCTCGTCGGGCACGTCCTCAGGGATCGGCACGACGTTGTATTCCGGCAGGCAGACGAACTCGCCGAAGGAGCCCGGGCGGTTGACGCCGACGCCGAGCGTGTTGCGGCACAGATGCCCACGGCCGGCGCGGCAGTTGCGGCATTTGCCGCAGACGATATGGCCCTCGCCCGACACCCGCTCGCCGACATGATACTTGGTGACGGCCGAGCCGACCTCGGCGATCTCGCCCATGAACTCGTGGCCGACGACCATCGGCACCGGAATGGTCTTCTGCGCCCACTGGTCCCAGTTCCAGATATGCACGTCGGTGCCGCAGATCGCCGATTTCTTCACCTTGATCAGCACGTCGTTCGGGCCGATCTCCGGCACCGGCACCCGCTCCATCCAGAGGCCTTCTTCCGGCTTCGATTTCACCAGCGCCTTCATCATGTTCGTCATCAGTCTCTCCCTCAGATCACGCCAAGCTCGCGGCCGACCGCTTCGAAGGCGGCGATCGCCCGGCGTACGTCGTTCTCGCTGTGGGCCGCCGACATCTGCGTGCGGATGCGCGCCTGGCCCTTCGGCACCACCGGGAACGAAAAGCCGATGACATAGACGCCCTTCTGCAGCATGCGCGCCGCCATCTCCTGGGCGAGCGCCGCATCGCCGAGCATGACCGGGATGATCGGGTGCCCTTCGCCGGCGAGCGTGAAGCCGAGTTTCGACATCTCGGTGCGGAACAGGGTGGCATTGGCATAGAGCCGCTGCCGCAGTGCATCGCCGTTCTCGATCAGGTCGAAGACCGTGAGCGAGGCGGCGGCAATGACCGGCGCCAGCGTGTTGGAAAACAGATAGGGCCGCGAGCGCTGCCGCAGCCACTCGACGACCTCGGCCCTGGCCGAGGTATAACCGCCCGAGGCACCACCGAGCGCCTTGCCGAGCGTGCCGGTGATGATGTCGATGCGGCCCTCGACGCCGCAATGTTCGGCCGAGCCGCGGCCATTTTTGCCGACGAAGCCGACCGCATGGCTGTCGTCGACCATGACCATGGCGCCGTATTTGTCGGCGAGGTCGCAGACGCCTTGCAGGTTGGCGATGATGCCGTCCATCGAGAACACGCCGTCGGTGGCGATCAGCTTGAAGCGACTGCCCTCCGCCTTCTTCAGCTCCTCCTCCAGCGCCGCCATGTCGTTGTTGGCGTAGCGGAAGCGTTTGGCCTTGGAGAGGCGCACGCCGTCGATGATCGAGGCGTGGTTGAGCGCGTCGGAGATGATCGCGTCCTCCTCGCCAAGCAGCGTTTCGAACAGGCCGCCATTGGCGTCGAAACAGGAGGAATAGAGGATGGTGTCTTCCAGGCCGAGAAACGACGAGATGCGCGCCTCGAGTTGCTTATGCTCCTCCTGCGTGCCGCAGATGAAGCGCACCGAGGCCATGCCGTAGCCGTAACGGTCGAGCGCCTTCTTGCCGGCTTCAGTCAGTTCCGCGTTGTCGGCAAGGCCGAGATAGTTGTTGGCGCAGAAGTTGAGCACGCGGTCGCCCGAGGCGACCTCGATCGCGCCCGCCTGCTTCGAGGTGATGACACGCTCCGACTTGTAAAGCCCGGCCGTCTTCAGGCCCTCGAGTTCAGAACGAAGATGGGACAGAAAATCGTTCATTCAGACGCTTCCCTCGGCTCGATGCGCCGCCTCTGCGGGCAATTCGCTGCGACCGGCGGGAAGCCGCTGCGGCAGAGCGCATCGAGACCTTCGAGATCCAGTCGCTCAAGCCCCAGTTCCGGAAGGATGTCGTTCTCGCCTTCGAAGTCCCGACCGTACATCGCCGAGAAAATGCGGATACCCGACTCATGCAGGACCGCCGGGCATCCGGCCAGGCGCGCGAGTTGAGCCGTGACGACCAAGCCAAAGGGGACATCTTCCGTCACGTAACGGCTGTCCGCCGTGGCGGGACCGGTGCCGCAGTGGCCGGCCTGGTGCATCTCCTGGTTCATTTGCGAGATGGTGCTGACGGGAACATGGAACGACAGGTGGAAATGTTGGAAAATGTCGCGCACTTTCAGGTCCAACTTCTCGGCTATGGCCAGGCGCTCGCGATCGAGCGTCTCCAGAAGACGGCCTATATTGGGGGTGACGTTCTGGGCCTGAACCCAGCTCTCGCCGCGTTCCATGCGCGACATGTTGCCAAGCGCGATCCCTAGGTGATTTTGCGGATTCAGGTTCGACAGGGCGATTGCCAGCAGGCTGCCGCGATCAACGAAATGATCGCCGAAGAGCGCCGTGCAGACTGCGTATCCCCGGGCACTCTCCGACGTCGGAACGGTCGCCAGGTCGACCTGCTTGCGGATGGTGTTCACCTGGACCAACGCCGGGCCGAGCTTCCTGCCGCTGACGATCGTCGTCCCCCAGGCAACGATCGGCACGGTTATGCTGCGCTGAGCCAGAAGCGAGGAAAGATAGAGCGCTCCAAACGAGGTGTGCGAACTGAAAATCACCACCTGTCCAGCCGTGAGATGGGGCGCGATTGCGTCCAGGACGAACCTGTGACCGTAGGCCGGCAACGCGATGACGACCGCATCCGCGCCGCTGACCAGATCTGCTGCGCTCTGAGCGACCGCCGGATCGAACACGCCTTCGACGGCACCCTCGGCCGTCAGGCTTTCTCCCGCGGTGAGCGCCAAGGTCCCTGTGCCGGATGGCGACCAGAGCGTTGCCTTGTGTCCCAGTTTTTCAAGAAGTGCGGCGGTGCCAAAGGCAATAGAGCCCGCACCCGCGATACCTACTCGCATATCGTTTTCCATTTTAACTGATATCGGGTAACGGGCGCCGCCAGGCGCCCGTCGTTAAGACGCTGCGGCTATGACGCCGCGTTTCGGGAGGGGATCATTGTGGTCGCTTCGGACGGCCAGCCCACCCAGATGTCGTCGCGGCTGAGGCCTTCCACTTCACTCGGATGGACGAGCGCGTTGAGCATATGCCCGTCACCGATCTCAACCTTGAGCGATGTGTGGTTGCCCTTGAAGACGCGCTGGCGGATCCGCCCCTGCACCCGGTTCGGCACGCTTGGTTCGCGGGCCGAACATTGGATCGCTTCCGGGCGCAACACGACATAGATCGCATCGCCCGGCTTCGGAGAAAGCGCGCCGGCGGAGGTCTTGATCGTCACACCGTTCCAGCGCACCGCAGCCTCGCCGGCCTCGGTGCCCACGACATCGGAACGCAACAGATTGGTTTCGCCGAGGAAGGTCGCCACGAAAGCGGAGCCCGGCTGATTGTACAGGGTCGCCGGATCGCCCATCTGCTCGATCCGGCCATTGTTCATGACCACGATCGTATCCGACATGGTCAGTGCCTCTTCCTGATCGTGGGTGACGAACATGAACGTCTTGCCGGTCTGCTCCTGGATCGCCTTGAGCTCGACCTGCATGGTCTGGCGAAGCTTCGCGTCGAGTGCAGAAAGCGGCTCGTCGAGCAGGAGAACGTCAGGATCGGGCGCCAGCGCTCGCATCAAAGCGACACGCTGGCGCTGACCGCCCGACAGCTCGGACGGAAGGCGGCTTGCGAGTTCCTGCAACTGTACGAGTTCCAGAAGTTCCGATACCCGCTTCTGGATCTGCCGGTTGTCGCGCCCCTTCAACTCCAGGCCGAAGGCGATGTTCTTCGCGACGGTCATGTGCGGAAACAGCGCATAATCCTGAAACACGATGTTCACGTTGCGCCGGTTCGGCGGAACCTGGGTCACGTCGCGGCCGGAGAGCAGGATGCGGCCGCTCGTGGGTGTTTCGAAACCGCCGAGCATGCGCAGCGTCGTCGACTTGCCGCAGCCGGAAGGGCCGAGCAGCGTGACGAACTTGCCGCGCTCTATGTTGAGGTTGAGATTATCGACCGCGACAAAGCTACCGAAGCTCTTTCTGACATTTTCGAACTGAACAACCGGTTCCATCAGCGGATCCTCGAACGACGTGTGAGATATTCTGCGTAAAGCCCGACCACGGCCGTTACGACCAGGACGAGCGTGGCCATGACGTTGATCTCCGGCGACATGCCGGACTGTACGCGGGCGAAGATGAGCATCGGCAGCGTCGGGCGATAGCCGCCGAGGAAGAAGGTGCGGACGAAGTCATCGCTCGACAGCAGCAGGCAGAAGATCATGCCGCCGAATATCGCCGGTCCCAGGTAAGGAAGGGTGACGCGGAAAAAGGTGACGATGCTGTCCGCACCGAGATCGCGCGCGGCATCGACCAGATTGCCCGGCATGGAACGCAGTCGCGTCAGCACCATAACCACCACAAAAGGAACGGCATGAACGACGTGGCCGAGAATGATGGCTGCCGTGCCGGTCGGAAGATCTATGGTCGTGATGAAAATGCGCAGCGAGATCGCCGAAATCATGCCCGGCACCACGGCTGGCAGACAGGCCACGGCGAAGGCCACGTATTGAGCGGCACCGCGCAGCGATCCGATCAACATCGCGATCCAGACCCCGATCACCGTTGCGATGGCTGTCGTCGCCGCGGCGATCATGATGGTGTAAAGGCAGGCGTCCAGGAACTGCTTGTCCTGAATGACCTTGGCGTACCAGTCGATCGTCAGGTTTCCGAGCGGAAACGAGATGAAGCTCGCATCCTTGAAGCTGACAGCGACCATCAGCGACAGCGGCAGAAACAGATAGAGGACAAACAGCCAGTAGAAGGACTTGAGAGCCAGTCCCGGCCAATCGAGAAACATGGCGCGCATCAGAATGTCCTTTGCTTCGAGCCGCCGACGACCCGCATGAACAGACCCACGGTCACGAGGGATGCAGCCAGCATGATCATTGCGAAGGCGGCACCCGCCGGCCAGCGGCTGCTAGCACCGTGGAAGAAGCTGCTGATCGTTTCGGAGAACATGCTCGTGGTCGGCCCGCCAAGCAGGATGGGGGCAGCAAACACGCCCATGCAGGTGAGGAAGACCAGCGAACAACCCGAGACGATGCCATCACGCGAAAGCGGCAGCACGATGCGGCGAAAGCGCGTGAACGGCCCTGCCCCGAGGTCGGCTGACGCATCAAGCAGGGACTTTGGAATCTTCTCGATCGCCGAATAGAGCGGCAACAACATGTACAGGCAGACCATGTAGACCAGGCCGAAGCTGATCGAAAAGGAAGTGTAGAGCATCTGGATGGGACGGTCGGTGAGCCCGATCTCCCGCAGAAGCACGTTGACTGCACCACGATTGGCCAGAAGCATGATGACCGAGAAGATGCGGATGATTTCGCCGGCCCAGAACGGTGCCAAGAGCAAGAGTAGCGCTCGCGACCTGCCCCCGGGCGAGACCACTTTTGCCACATAATAGGCCACCGGATAGACCACGATCAGGGTTACGGCAGTTGCAATCGAGGCGTAGACGAAGCTACGCAGCAGCGGCATCCAGTAGAGTTTCTCGCTGAAGAACAGCGCGTAGTTGTCGAGCGTGAAATTGGCTTCCACGCCAGGCTGCGGCGGGTAGCTGGACAGAAGACTGATGCGCAGCATTTCGTAGATGGGGCCGATATGCATCATCAGCATCCAGACAACCGGCACGCCGGCCAACAGCAGGATGCGTCCGTATCGCCACTCGGTAACGGCACCCAACGTATATCGATAGGCCGGCGAGTGGATCACCCGGGCAATGCCTGTCGAGTACTTCATTTGAGCGGCATAGGCGGGGATACCCCCATCCGCTGTACTTGTTCCCACGGCCATTGAATTGTCCCAAACCTTGACCCGTTGGGCGGCGACCGGACGTGCGTCGTCGTACTGACCCCGTCGTTAAAACGGGGCCAGGGCCAGTCGCCGCTCTATGGTTGCTTAAGCCGCCTTCAGTTCGGCGACGGCGCGATCAATGATTTCGTTTTTCAGCGAACGGTTAGTCGAGCTAAAGAAGGTGACGCGCTCAAGTTCGTCCTGCGGCAACGTCGAAGCCAGCCGCTCCTTGTCGTTGAGCAGCTTGTCGACGCCCGAGATGGTCGAGCTGAAGCCGGACGTGCGCGTCATCGCCGCTCCGACCTCGGGATTGGCCAGGATGGCGTCGAACAGTTTGTAGGCGTTCTCGGCGTTAGGCGCGTTGTTGACGATGTTCAGCGTGTAGCAGAACCCGTAGGTGCCTTCTTTCGGAACGGACAGTTTCACTGGCACGCCGTCCATGATCAGCTTGGCGGCCGGGCCAGACCAGGCTTGCGCGAGGTGGATGTCCTCGTTGATGAACATCTGCTGCACTTCGCTGGCTGCATCGTAGTATTTGCGAACCATATGCTTGTGCCTGATCAGGAAGTCTCGTGCCTCGTTTGCGGCCTTGCGGGCCTCTTCAGCCTTGTCGGTGTAGGTGACGAAATCGCCATCATGGCCGAGATATTTCATGGTGATCGACATGAAGTCGCCCGCCAGGTACGCGGTCAGACCCTCGTATTTCTCGTCGAACATGATGCCCCAGCTGTCGGCCTCCGGCACGTAGTCCGTATTGCGGACCAGGCCTTCGTAGCCGGCCAGGATCGGCAACCCCCACAGGTTGCCCTCGTAACGCGCCCAGGACGCGTCCTGATAGGCCGGGTTGAGGTTCGACCAATTGCGCAGCCTGGCTGTGTCCAGTGCCTGTACCAGCTTCGAGCCGATGAACTGGCCATAGCGATGGCCCGCAACGGTGACGATGTCGGTGGTCGGATTTGCGCCTTCTGCCGTGAGAAGATTGTACTGCTTGCCCTGGTCGTCCGTCAGACGGATGCGCACCTCAATGCCGCTTTCCTTCTGGAACTGCTCGATGAAGTCCTGCGGCAGGAACTTGTCGTATGTGGTGATGTTGAGAACCGAGCTCTGCGCGCTGGCCGGCCGGATGATGTACGGTGCTGCGAGCAGCGTCGCGCTGCCAGCTCCCAGCAGCTTGAGTGCGTTCCTGCGATTGATCTTCTGCCCGATAATCATTTGTTCCTCCTCGCGCCTCCCAGCGTGACTTGATGAGCGTCGGTCCGTGCGTGGCGCAATGCCGGGCCGATCGCCAATCGCGCAACCGGATAGATCCGACTGCAGCCTGCACATAGATAGGCGCAGCAATTTTGACCCGTCTAATTGTTTTTGAGTCTGCCTCTATTCCAAAAGGTTATAGGATCGCAATTCGCGTCGCGGCGCCGGTCGCCGGTGTTTTCCAGCATAGCGAGCGGTCACATTGTCAACATCCGGTGACGGCGCTAGGGTGATTGCAGGCCGCCCCCTTTTGAGAAGTTATGGAATGAAGCGCGCACCGAACCTGCGACAAATCGAGGCCCTCAAGGCCGTGATCGAATGTGGAACGGTCAGCCGTGCAGCCGAGATATTGCATATCTCGCAACCTGCGGTGAGCAAGCTATTAGCGCATTTGGAAGAGGATACGGAACTTGCGCTGTTCGATCGCGTCAAGGGCCGGCTCATCCCTTCGGAACACGGGATGCGGCTCTACAAGGAGATTGATCGTGTCTTTGCCGGTATCAAGCAGATCGAGCGCGCCGTCGACCTGATCCGGCGCGAGGAGCTTGGGCAAATTTCCGTTGGCGTGATGCCGGCCCTGTCCGGTCCCTTCATCAGCCACACCAACAAGCGCTTTCTTGCCAGGTATGGCGATGCCTATATTTCCGTGGTGATCCGCAGTTCGCAATTCATCGTTGAATGGCTGCTCTCCAAACAGGTCGACATCGGCCTGATCAATCGCAATACGGACAACCCCTATATCGAGTGTGTTCCCCTACGCGGCGGCGACCTTGTCTGCATAGCGCCGGCGGGCCATCGCTTCGCGGCGAAACAAGAGGTCGAGCCGGCCGACATCGACGGCGAGCCCTATATCGGCTTTGCCGCCGACAACCGCATCCGGCAGAAGATCGAAAGCACACTTGATGGCTACGGCACCCGCCTGAATTACATCATGGACGCGACCCTTGCGCCGGCGGTGTGTGAAATGGTCGCCAACGGGCTCGGGATTGCCATTGTCGACCCGGTGTTCGCCTACGGCCAGCGCGATCACCTCACGATCAGGCCCTTCCGCCCCAACATTGTATCTGACCTCAGCCTCTGCTGGCTTCGCGATACAAAGAATCGCCATCTCGTTGATGCCTATGTTGAGGCGACGCGCGCCACCGTACAGGAAATGCAGCTCGGAATGGGTGTGACCAGCCAAGCGACTGAGTGACATGGAAGTTCTCGGGCAGTCGGCGGATCGCCGACTGCGATAAGGTGCGTCTTGCTTCAGACGAGTTTGATGAGAGCGACACCCGCAAGCAGCAGCACCACACCGGCAAGACGCAAGCCCGACACCGACCTTTGCGGGAGGCGGAACCAGCCGTAGCGATCGACGAATACGCTTGCGACCTGCTGACCTGCGACAGTGAAACCAACGGCTGCGGCAGCGCCGATCACCGGGATCGCAGTAAACACCGTGGTGACATAAGTCGCTCCGGCGAAACCGCCGAGCCAACCCCACCAGGGCATGGTTTGCACGCCGCCGATGTTGGGGCGAGGTGTCTTCTGCCTGGCGAGCGCCACCAGCATCACCGCTGCCATGGCGAGCGTGGCGACGAAGAACGAGATCGCGCCCACCGCAAACGGCGCACCGCCAAGCTCCTGGCGCAGCAGTGCATTGACGGCCCCCTGGACCGGGAGGACCGCGCCGGCCACGAGTGCCAAGGCGATCCATCCAAGTTTGTCGGCTTTAAGGTTCTCCTTTGCGCCTTGGCCGAACACGACCATGCCGACACCGATGAGCACGACAAGCGTGCCAGCCGCGGCTCCGGCCCGAAGCCCGGTTTGCGCCACACCAAGCAGCCCAAAGCTATCGAGTGCGAGAGAAGCGAGCATCTGCCCGGCGATAAAGAGGCCGACCGATACCACTGCGCCGAGGCGGGGAAATAGAACGATCGTCGAGACGACGTAGACGGCCGAGGCAGTGCCTCCGATGAGATGCCACCACTCAGCCCGCGGAACCGCGCCAAGCACGGCGAGGGTCCCGGTGAACAGGGCGACGAGAAACAGCAAACCGGTGCCAATCGCGAGCTGGAGCGTGGTCGCCGCGAACGGTGATCCGACCGCTTTCGAAAGCTGCGCATTGGCGCCGGCCTGAACCGCGAGCAGACCGCCCGCAACCAGAGCCATTGGGACGAACAGGGTCTCCATGACGGGACCTCCTTGATGAGAATGACGTTGAGCGTGGATAGGGAGAAAGGATCAGGCGCTGATGCTCTCGCGGACCGGCAGCCGCGGGACGACAAGTCCGCGCAGCACAGCCGGGCGGGCACCGACCGCCATGTACCACCGGGCGAGTTGGGGCGTTGCGTCGAGCGTGAGGCCGAGCTTGGTAAGACCGGCATGGATCCATGGCCAGGTCATCACATCGGCAATGCCGTATGCCTCACCCGCGATGTGGGAGTAGCGCGCCAGTTGCCCTTCGAGCACCCGGTAGACACGGTTTGCTTCCGCCTCGAAGCGGCCGATGACATAGGGGATCTTCTCCGGTGCAAAGACCTTGTAGTTCCAAAGCTGACCCAATGTCGGGCCGACATGGGCTGCCTGGAACAAAGTCCAGCTTTGCGCCTGGATGCGCTCGGCATCGGAGCCGGGCAAGAGCACACCGGATCGCGCGGCGAGATAGGGCAGAATCGCGCCCGATTCGAAGACGGTGCGATCCTGATCCGGATCGACGATAACCGGTATCTTGTTGTTGGGATTGAGGGCCAGGAACTCCGGTGTCCTCTGCTCGCCGGCCTCGATGTCGATGACGTGAACATCATAGGGCAGTCCGGTCTCCTCCAGCATGATCGAGACCTTGTGACCATTCGGCGTCTGGTAGGTGTAAAGTTGGATGGGGGTCATCCTGCGTGTCTCCATCGACCGGCCCGCCCGATCGTGGTTATTTAGTTAGACCGTGCTTTCTCGCAGTGCGATCTGTCTCTTTGCCGCTTAACACTGCATATTTGCACATCCACCACAACGCGCCGACCAAACACCAAGACGCCTGATCGAGATCGGCTTTCCCGACCGAGAATGACGGGGACAGCACTGCAACTTCGCTCGCCCGGTCCGCTTCCCTGTTGTAAGTTTGCGCAATCATGCACAGCCACCACCAAATCGACTGGGAAGATCTCCGCTTTGTCCTGGCGGTCGCGGAGGCGAATTCTCTTGCCGCTGCCGCCCGCGCGCTCGGCGTCAATCACACCACCGTGCTCCGCCGCGTCGGATCGTTCGAACAGAAATTGGGTGTTCGGCTGTTTGATCGCCTCCCGTCCGGCTACACGCTGACTGCCGGGGGCGAGGAACTGCTCGCGGTGGCGCGGCAGATGGCCGAAACGGTCACTGAACTCGAACGGCGCCTGACGGGACAAGATCTGCGTCTGGAAGGCAGCCTGCGGATCACCACCACCGATACCCTCATGACTTCGATTTTGCCGTCGATACTGGCTGCCTTCCAGCAGCGCCACCCCGGCGTCCTGCTTGAGGTGAGCACGTCGAATGCCCTGGCAAATCTCTCCCACCGCGACGCGGACGTCGCCATTCGCCCAGCCGTCGATTCCCCCGACGCTCTCGTTGGCCGCCGGATCGCGAGTGTTGCCTTCGCCGTTTATGCGGCACCTTCCTACCTGCACGAACGCGGCTTGGCATCAGTCGACGAGATCGACTTCGCGAGGGAACGCTGGGTTGGGCTCGGCGATGCGCTTGCTTCCACAAGCGTCGCACGATGGATGCGCGCGACGCTGCCGGTGCCAGCGGTGCTGCGCTGTGACTCGCTGGTTACCGCGCGCGAAGCGGCAGCAGCCGGCATCGGGCTTACCGCTCTCCCTTGCTATCTCGGCGATACGACGTCCGGCCTGATGCGCATCGGCCCGCCGGTTGCTGAAATGACGAGGGAACTCTGGCTTCTCACCCACGAGGATCTGCGCCGCACGGCCCGTGTCAGCGCCTTTACCGAGTTTGCAAGTCAGGCGCTCACGAAACATCGCCCGCTATTCGAAGGGCATCATCCCTCCGACCCCTCTCGTTAGAAAATGCGACTGGCCCACTAGTCCACTGCCGGGTACTTCCCGCGCTTTAACCGACCGAGCGCTTCGGCATGGAGCGTCTCGTTTGCTGCCATGAGGACTGTCTCGTACCTGTGTGTGTCAGCCAGTGGGTGGCCCTCCCAGTCCGTAACGATACCGCCCGCCCCTTCGATGATGGGTATCTGCGGAAGGATGTCGTAATCGAACACGTTGCTCTCGACCAGGAGGTCAACGCTACCAAGCGCGAGCAGGCCGGCAGCGTAGCAATCATGCGACATGCGCGTGAAACGCGCGCCGGCGGCCAGGCGCGAGAAGCGCTCTCTGGCATCGAGATCGAACTGCTCAAGGGCCGACGTATAGACGATCGCCTCCTTGAGGCGGGCCGTATCGCTCGTTTGGACCGGTACACCGTTGAAGAGGGTCGGGCATCCGCGCTGGCCAACCCAGCGTTCGTTTGTTACCGGCTGATCGATGATGCCAAGGAGCGGCGTGCCCTGATGCAGGAGAGCGATTTGGGTACCGAAAGCCAGCGAGCCGGAAGCAAAAGACTTCGTGCCGTCAATCGGATCGAGCACCCAAGCCCATTCCGCATCCGCGTTGGAAACGCCAAACTCCTCGCCACGAACGCCGTGGTCAGGAAAGCGCATCTCGATCATCTGTCGCATCGTCATTTCGGCAAGGCGATCGGCTTCAGTAACGGGACTGCTGTCCGCTTTGGCTGAGATCTCCAGCCGTTGGCGGAAATAGGGGCGTATAACGGTGGCGGCGGCATCGGCCAGTTCGTGGGCGAATGCCAGAAACGCCGGCGGGCAGACGTGTTCGGCCGTCATTCTTGGACCTTCTCAGCTTGGGTTATGATTTTCTGCAACAGGCTTCGGACGGTTTCGACCTGCCTGTGGGCGGCCGCTATCTCCTGGCGCAGCCGCGTCTCCTGATTGCCCGTTCCGATCGTCGTGAAGCTTGGCGAGCGGGCGGGAATGAACGGGTCCCCGGCCTCGGAAGCAAAGCGGAGTGCAGGCGCGAAGTAGCCCTCCTCCTCTTCCAGCCCGAAGGCCAGGACCTGGGGCCTGTCGCCGCCAAGCAGCAAGAGTTCCACCAACATCGCGAGCATCGGCAAATCGCCGTTTCCAGACAGGCAGGCGAGATGCGCCCAACCCCCGCGGTCCGCCCGCACGAGGCAGTCCTTGACATGTACCTCGGTGATGTATGGCGCCTGCGCTGCCAGGGCCGACATCGGCGCTTCGAACGCATTGATCATGTTGCCGAAATCGAACAGGAGGCTGAGGCGCGGGTTAGCGACCGCCTCGATGATTTCGATCAACTCTGCTGATTTTAGATCCTCATGCTGTTCAAGCGTGAACCGGAGCCTGCCTTCAGGATCGAGTACCTCAAGCCGCTTGAGATCTGCGATCGTCCACGCAACGATCTCAGAAACCCGCCCTTCGTAACGCGGGTAGCAGCGAAGCGAGGTGGCTCCGGTCAAGAGCGCGATGCGCACCGCATCCGAGAGCCCGGCAAGTTCCGTCGTGCTGGTCTCGACATGCAGCTCCAGATTGAACCCGCTCACCGCCGCGCCAAAGGCGCTCAACGCCTCGTCCGGCATTCTGGCGAGACTTGCCTGCTCGCCGTCCTCGACATGAATCTTGAGGCCCGCGAGACGCTGCTCTCTCGCGAATTCAACTAGATCCAAGGGTTTCATGCCGCCAAAGCGGAAGTTCAGGTGAAAGGCATAGGCATGGGCAAACAGCGGCGCGCGTCGTGCCCGCGCAGCGAGCCGCGCGCGACTTTCGGCCGACAGCCCCTCTATCCTCTGCCTCCAGTTCGGACGATGCGTCATTTCCCATGGCATATCGGTCACCATCCCGGTTCCTTCACGAGCTTCGTCAGGCGGCAAGAACGAGCAGGTCACGATCAGAAATGCTGACCTCGACCGGGGTGCCGACCGAAGGCGGCGGCGTGTCGGGTTGGTTGAAGGTGTCGAGCGAGACGAACTGACCGGCAACCGCGACACGGATGCGGATCACAGACCCCAGGAAATGCACCTCCGCAATATGGCCGGAGAGAACGACGCTGCCCTCGTCTTTTCGCCCCAGCACCACTGTTTCCGGCCGGAGCGCCAGGCTCAACCGGTCACCAGCCCGGCCGGGCAGTTCCCGGTTCAGCGCCACCGGGATATCCCCCAGCCCTACCCGCCCCGCGGCTGCGTCGAGGAGGCGGGCGTCGAGAAGATTGAGTGTCCCAACGAACTGCGCCACGAAACGCGTCGCCGGCCGATTGTAGATTTCAAATGGCGTGCCGACCTGATCGGCTATGCCTTGATGCATGACCACTACGCGGTCCGACATCGACAGCGCCTCTTCCTGATCGTGCGTCACGAAGATGGTGGTGATGCCGAGCTCACGCTGGATACGGCGGATCTCCTCCCGCAGGCTCGTGCGTATCTTCGCGTCAAGGGCCGATAGAGGTTCATCAAGCAGCAGAACCTGCGGCCGGATTGCGAGCGCACGCGCCAAGGCCACCCGCTGCTGCTGGCCGCCGGAAAGCTGGAACGGGTAGCGCTCGCCGAGTTTCGGCAGGCCGACCAGCTCCAACATTTCACCAACACGCGCGCTGATCGCTGCCTTTCCCTCGCCCTTTATTCGCAGGCCGAACCCGATGTTCTGCTCAACCGTAAGATTGGGAAAAAGTGCATAGGCCTGGAACACCATCCCAATGTTGCGACGGTTGGCAGCCAAGCCGCTTACATCGCGCCCGTCGATGCAAATCGCGCCGGACGTCGGCGTCTCGAAGCCGGCGACCATACGCAGGACCGTGGTCTTGCCGCAGCCGGAGGGCCCGAGGAAGGAGATGAATTCGCCCTTCTCGATATTGAGATTGAAATCCTTGACGACGCGCTGCGCGCCGAAGGACTTTTCCAGATGAAGGATGTCGAGAAAGGCCATGGTCAACGCCTCACGGTAGAGAATTTGGAAAAGCGGGTGAAAAGCTGGATCAGCCCCATGCAGGCCCAGGTAATGGCAAAGGCCACCACCGCGAGCGCCGACGGCTCGTAGGCGCGGTTGCCGCCCATCCAGACCATGTACGGACCGAAGGACCCGACGTTGAGCAACGCGGCGAAAACATATTCACCGATGACGATCGCGAAGGTCAGAAAAGCCCCTGAGAGTACCGAGACGAAGACGTTCGGCAGGATGACGACGGCGAGAATGCGCGCCCAACCGGCCCCAAGGCTCTGTGCCGCCTCCGTCAGGCTGCCGATATCGATGGTGCGAAGGCCCGTGTCCACCGAGCGATACATGTAAGGTAGCGACAACGTCGCATAGCCGAACAGAAGCAGGAGGTTGGTGCCCCACCAGCTTCCCGTCAGCGGCAGGGCCGAGGACGTGTTGTAGATGCGGATATAGCCGAAGACGATGACGATCGGCGGAATGACCAGCGGCAGCAGCGTCAGGAACTCGACGATCGGGCGCAACCCGGGAAAACGCAGCCGCACGAAATAGGCGGTCGGGACCACGATCAGGATGCCGAGTGCAATCGTCAGCAGTGCCAACACCACCGAATAGCCAAAGGTCTGCTGGAATTGCGGATCGGCCAGCACGACACGATAGGCTTCGAAGCTGTAGCCATCGCGCTGCATGCGCATGGAAAAATCGAACATGCCGACGAGCGGCAGCAGGAAGTAGAGCCCGCCCAAGGCGACGGCGAGCCAGGACCAGAGGCGTCTCTCCGTCATTTGACCCACCTTTCCGCACGCATGCGCAGGAGGATGTAGATCGCGTTGGCAATGGCGGTCAGCAGGATCATGGCAAAGGCGATGGCGTAGCCCAGATGCGGATCGTTGAGCACGTCGCCGCGGATCTGCGCAAACAGTACGATCGGCGCGATCGAGAGTGATGAGCCGGTCAGTGCGATTGCGGTCGCAACAGCACCAAAGGCATTGGCAAAAAGCAGAGCGAGCGTGCCGAGAAGCGAGGGCCACAGCACCGGCAACGCCACCAGTCGCCAGTATTGAAAACCGCTGGCGCCAAGGCTTTCCGCCGCCTCCCGCCATTCGCGCCGCAGCCCCTCCAGTGCTGGCGTGATGATCAGCACCATCAGCGGAATCTGGAAATAGAGATAGGTAAGTGCCAGCCCGAGAAACGAGACGATGTTGAAGCCGGCCCCGTAAAGATTGATGCCGAACCAATGGCGCAACAGCATGGTCACGAAACCGAGGCGGCCGAGTGTTGCGATAAAGGCGAAGGCGAGTGGCACACCGGCAAAATTCGAGGCGACGCCCGAGAAAGTGAGGATGGCATTGCGCAACGGGCGCGGAAGGCCACCGAGGGTTATGGCGGCAGCGATCAGGAAACCGAAAAGACATCCAAGTACTGCGGTCAGCAGGCTGAGCTCGATCGAAATCCAGAAGGCCGACCGTATCGAGGGCGCCAGAAGCTTGCCAAGGTTCTCAAGCGTCACCTGTCCCTCAGCGTTGCGGAACGCGCCAAGCACGATGTTGAGAGTGGGTAGGATGAGGAAGAGCGTGGCAAAGAGGAAGAAAGGGGCAACCCCGAGCCAGCTGAGGACCTGCCGCGGCTTGAAGGCCGCCGGCAGGGATGCGACGCTTGTCGTCATCGGATTTGTCCCTGGAATAAATTGCGCCAAAGGCTGGCGAGAGGCCTCCTGACAGGTAAGCCTCCGGCCGACCGGGAGAGTTATTTCACGTTGGCGCCGACCACCTTGTCCCAGCCCTCGACCACCGCGGTCTTGTTGGCGGAAAGTTCATCGACTGTCGGGAAGATTGCCTTTTCATAGGCTTCGGCCGGCGGCAGCTTGTCGAGCAGCTCCTGCGGGAACTTGCCGGCCTTCAGCATGGCGTTGAAACGCGCGGGGTGGCAGTAGCCCTTCAGCCAGGCGGTCTGACCCTCGTCGGAATAGAGATATTCCATCCAGAGCTTGGCGGCGTTCGGGTGCGGCGCATAGGCCGAGATCGCCTGCACATAGACGCCGGCGACGACTCCGCTTGCCGGCACGACCACGTCCATCGGCGGATTGCCGTTCAGCGCGTCGCGCCAGGCCAGCAGATTGTAGTCCCAGGCAGCGACAATCGGCGTTTGCCCCTGTGCGATCGTGCCGGCCTTGCCGAGCACTGGCACGAAGTTGCCGGACTTGTTCAGTTCGGCAAAAAGCTCAAGGCCCTTGCCGCCGGATTCCGCTCCAGGCTTGGCGCCTCGCGCGATGCCTGCCGACATCAGCGCCAGGATCGCCTGCGCCGAGGACCGCGGGTCGCCGGTCAGCGCCACGGCCCCGGAGTATTCGGACTTCGACAGATCCGACCAGTCGGCCGGTGCGGACTCAAGCAGGTCCTTGTTCACACCGAATGCCATGACGCCGTAGTAGTCGCCGTACCAATAGCCCTTCTCGTCCTTGATGTTGTCAGGGATTTCGTCCCAGGTCGCCACCTTGTATGGTTGAAGCAGGCCCTCCTGCGCGGCGGCCGGCGCAAAGGCCAGGCCGAGATCGACGACGTCTGGTGCCTGCGAGCCCGTATTGCCCTTGTTCGCCCGGATCGCTTCCAGCTCATCGGCCGTGCCGGCATCGGGGTTCAGCTCGTTGACCTCGATGCCCGGATATTTCGCCTTGAAGTCGGCGATAACCTCTCCGTAGTTGCACCAGTCATGGGGCAGCGCGATGACTGTCAGCGTGCCTTCCTTGGTGGCGGCTGCCACGAGTTCTTGCGAAGCCTCGGCGCGGGCGATACCCGGCAGCGCCGCGGCCAGGGCAAGGGTGGAGATGAAGGCGCGGCTCGTTGCGCGCGATAGAAGTCTCTTCATGGTTTCCTCCTGTTGACCGTCTGCGACGGATCGTGGGCGATGGCTACTTCTGTCCTTGCATCCGGTCGTCGGCACCGCCGTCAGTTCCGGTTCCCCCGCACCTTGTCTGCGTCCTGCGGAGGGCTGCATCGGTGCGTTTTCGTGTAGGGACAGGATGTAACAATTGGACAACGAATAAACGTCCATTATGGTGAAATTGACTGTACCAATTTTGGAGATGCATCGGTGGTCAAACAGCTTGAAGGCCCGATCCTGCCTTTCCTTCGCCTCGATGCCGCGATCGCCCTGCCGAAATTCCGCCAGGTGCAGGATCAGTTGCGCATGGCGATCCTCAAGGGACACCTGCGTGCCGGAACACGCCTGCCTGCGAGCCGCATCCTTGCCGGGGAGTTGGGCCTGTCGCGCCAGACCTTGGTGCGAGTGCTCGATAACCTGAAAGCAGAGGGCTATCTGGAAGCCCGACAGGGAGCCGGCACCTTCGTGTCGGCGGCCTTGCCCCGCCAATCCGCGAAACACCGGTTCACCCCAACTCCGCGGGATGCCGCAGAGACTGCACCGCCGCGCCTGTCGCGTATTGGCGAGCTGTCACGCCGGATGTCAGCCGATATCGGCCAGATGGAAGACAGGCCTTTCCTCCCCAACCGTCCGGCGCTCGACCGGTTTCCCTTTGCCGTCTGGCGGAAATGCTGGAATTCGGTGACGCGCGGCGGCAAGGCCGTGGCCATGGGCTATGGCGACGTTGCGGGCGAGCTGGTTCTGCGGCAGAGGATTGCCGAATATCTGGCCCTGCATCGGCGCGATCCCTGCGATCCCGAGCAGATCGTCATCACGCCGGGCGGGCATGCCGCCTTCACGCTCGCAGTCCTGGCGCTCGCCGATCCTGGCGACGGGATATGGTTCGAAAACCCGGGGCCCGTCACCACCAGCAACCTGTTCCGCACGCTCGAGCTGCGGCTGTGCCCAACGAATGTCGACGCAGACGGTTTGGATGTCGAAGGAGCCATGGCTCGTTATCCCGATGCGCGGCTCGCCTTCGTCATGCCATCGCGCCACCACCCGCTCGGTGTCACACTGTCGCTGCCGCGCCGGCTTGCCCTCCTCGAATGGGCGCGAGCAAACGATACCTGGATCATCGAGGACGATTACGACAGCGAATTCCGTTATGACGGCGCGCCGCTTCCCTCCATGCGCTCCATCGACAGCAACGGACGCGTGATCTATGCCGGCAGCTTCAGCAAAGCGCTCTATCCGGGTCTGCGTATCGGCTATCTCGTCTTGCCACCGCAACTGATCGGTGCTTTCCGCAACCTGTCGGCACTGATCCATCGCAGCGTGCCGGTCGAAACCCAGCTCGCGCTCGCCGAGTTCATCGGCGGCGGACATTTTGCCAGTCATCTGCGCCGCATGCGTGGCCTTTATGCCGAGCGCCGCGAGGCGTTCATGCAAGCCGGGCGGGACGTCCTTGCAGGACTTGCCCGCGTTGACTGTTCCGAAAGCGGGCTCAACGCACTCGCTTGGCTGCAAGACGGTCGTGAAGACCAGGCCTCGCACCGCGCCGTGCTCGATGCGGGACTGCAATGCTATCCGCTGTCGGACTACACGATCGCGACGCCTCAGCCGGCTGCGCTCATTCTCGGCTATGCCGGTGTTCCGGCGGATCGGATGAGACCTCTTCTTCTTCGGCTGGCCGAAGCGATCGCCCGAACGTAAGCCAACATCGGGAGCGGAGGCGAGGAGCCTCTCGACCGCCAAACTGCTTCTGTCAGGTGCCTATACGACTTCCTGCCCGGTCGCTACGCGGACGAATGGGTGCACAGTGGCCGGCTTCGGCTGCGCGCCCCGGAGCGCATGACCTTCGCGGACATGTTCCACATCGCTCACCACCTGGAGTTCAATTTCGTTTGAGGCGCAATGCTTCGAGGCCGCCAGAGGCCCGACAAAGGGAAGTGGCGGCTCACCAGGCGACGGCGAAGCGTCGCTCTCCGCGACGGATTGCTCGCAGCAGCCCTCCAGGCGATCGGAACCGATGAGCGTGAACCCGCAAAATTGACCGCGACGGCATTTCAATCTCCGACGCTTAAGCCTCGGAGACAAAAGGGCATCGGCAACTGGCAAGGACCCTGATCCCTCTGCCGCTGCATTCTTCGGATTTGACAAGCCCGATCCTCGCCCCAGTTCATGGAGATGGCTTTAAGTGAGGTCGTGCGCAGCAACGCACAACGAACAGCAGCACTGGTCAAATGGACCCTCGGCCGGGAACGACCGCGCCGGAGCAGCCCTGTTTCCTCCATGCGCAGCTTCTGGGGCCTGTTGCTGGCCTACTGGCTCTCCGAACGTTGGCGCGAGGCATGGGGCTTAACCTTTCTCATCCTGCTGCTCACCGGATTGTCGGCGCAAGCAAGCGTCTACTTCGCCCTGACGTCCGGCGAGCTCGTCAATCGGATCGCCAACTTTCACCACCCCACCGTGCCCACCACGCCTTCGTCGCTCCTGATCACCGCGGCAACGCTCGCGGCGATCGCGATCATCAGGGATGCCGGGTTCACTGCGGTCCGCCATTTCTTCTCGACCACACTCCACCGGAAATGGCGCCAGTGGCTGGATGAACGCTTCAACCAGGCGCTGCTCGATTCCAACCATACCCATTTCCACCTTCAGCAGAACGGATTTGGCGCCGCGACCGAAGGCGAGAGCTCGTCGCCCGACAACATCGACCAGAGGGTACAGGAAGCCATAAAGGGCATGACAGGAGGTGCCATCGGTCTTGGCGTGGGCATCGCCGGCGTCGTGCTGTCGCTTGGCTTCGTCGGGAGCAAACTGATCGAAACATCGAGCCCCGTCAGGGGGCTTGATCTGCTCGGCAGCTACGGCAGCGCCTGCCTGATGTTTCTGGCGATCGCGATCTACGTGCCGCTCAATACGTTCATCGCAGCCAAACTCGGCAGTGTCCTGCAGGGCCTGTCCACACGCATTCAATCGGCCGAGGGCAGCTATCGCAGCGAATTGAACCAATTGTTGCACCGTAGTTTTCATGTTGCGGTCATCAAGGGCGAACCGGCGCAGAAGGCCATCAACGGGCGCCGATATCGCGAGATCGACCACACCTGGACGAGGCTCAACCGCGTGACCGCCGGCTACATGGGCTTCGAGCTGGTGCATAATTTCCTCGGCTCACGCATCGTTGCCTATGCGCCAGGGCTACTCCCCTACGTCGACAAAACGATCAGCCTGCAGGACTATGTCACCGGCGCCGAGCTGGCGACGGCTCTGATCAACGAATGCTCGTGGTTCATCCATGCGATGCCCGACATCGCGACGCTCAGGGCGAATGCACACCGGATCACCGAGCTTGCCCAAGCAATAGAAGCGGTGCAGCAGCCGCAGGATTACTATGCTCGCAGCGGCCCCTCGGTGTTCGAGTACAAGACCCAGGACACCGCGCGCGGACTTACGATCCAAGCGGTCGAGCTCATGCATGCCGGCGATGACCAGGCTTTCCTGACCGCTGACGAACTGAATTTCCTTCCCGGAGAGTGGACCTTGGTGGTCGGTGAATCTGGAAGCGGCAAGACTTCGCTTCTGAAGGCAATCAACGGTCTGTGGGCACACGGACGCGGCACGATCACGACGCCGGAGAACGTGCGAAGCCTCTACGCTGCCCAGGACGTCAAGCTCCAGGGTGTTTGCCTGAAGGATCTCGTCTGCCTGCCGGATGAGGCTGACGCCCATGACGTCGCCTCTGTCGTATCGGCGTTGGAGGAAGCCGGGCTCGAAGAAATTACGGAAGGGCTTTCGAGCGATGGTCGCGATGGGCAGAACTGGGACAAGCTTCTGTCGGGAGGCGAGAAGCAGAAACTGGTCCTTGCGAGAATCCTGCTATTAAGGCCAGGCCTGCTCTTCCTCGACGAGGCGACAAGCGCCCTTGATAGCGACGCGGTTCGGGCGTTCCATCAATCGATCAAGGGCCATTGCCCGGAGGCGACGGTGATCGCCGTTATGCACGACACCTCGTCGATCCAGTCAGAAAGCGGGGTCGATTTCTTCGATAGCGTGCTCACCATCGACAACGGCATCGCGACGAAAACGCCAATTACCGACTGGCGCGATACGCAGGAGTAGCTGCCACCGGCGGCCCGCCCTATTTCTTGGGTCATGTGCCGCGCATTCATTTTGTGACGCGGCGTGAACAGCGATCAAATTCCCCCGAAGCTAGGAGCCCCAATGCGTATTGCCCTCCTTGTCAACGCACTCGAAACCGAAGCGCCGGCCTATACGACGACCGCATTGGCGCTTGCCGCGCTCTCTCGCGGACACGAGGTTCTTTACGTCACGCCTGGTGATTTTATCCTGCGCCCTGACGATACACTGATGATACGGGCGGCCGGTTTCGTCGGCACGCGACCGAAGAAGCCCGAGACGCTCTTGCGAGCACTTACGGACGCCGACAAAACCATCGTCAACGTCGAAGAAGTGGACGTTCTGCTGCTTCGCAACGATCCGTCGGAGGACGCCGAAAACCGACCCTGGGCATCTCACGCCGGGGCGAATTTCGGCCGTCTCGCCGCGGAGCGCGGTACGATCGTTGTCAACGATCCCTGCGGCTTGGCATTGGCCCAGGACAAGCTCTACTTCCAGGATTTCCCGGTGACCGTTCGCCCGACAACCTTGATCTCCAAGGACATCGATGAAATCCGTACGTTCATTGACAGCCACTCCGAGGGGGTGATCATCAAACCGTTGCAGGGTTCTGGCGGTCGAAACGTCTTCCGGGTGGGTACCAGCACGGAGGGCAATCTTACCCAAATTGTCGAGGCTGTCGGCGTCGTCGGCTATCTTATCGTGCAGAGCTACCTTCCGAAGGCGTCGGACGGCGATACGCGGTTGTTCCTGATGAACGGACGACCGCTGCACAGGGGCGACGTCTATGCTGCGTTCAGACGCGTGCCGCCCAAGGGAGACGTCCGGTCCAACATCCACGCAAGCGGCACTCCAAAGCCGGCCCACATTACGAAGGAGATGCTGGCGATCGCCGAGACGCTACGGCCGAAGCTGGTTGAAGACGGCATGTTCCTGGTCGGCCTTGATATCGTCGGCGACAAGCTTCTCGAGATCAACGTATTCACGCCTGGCGGCCTCCAGACCATTCGCGAACTCCTCGACATCGATTTCTGCGACGAGATATTGGACTCGCTGGAAAACAAGGTGGATATCAAAAAGACCTATCGGGGATCACTCAGCAATCGGATCCTGTCAACGCTTTGAATTGGCGGCCCAATCCGTCGCGCGCTCCACTTTCGCGCAATGTGTTGACGGAACAGAACCGCCGATCCGGATGTTACTGTCCGCGAGTGGCAGGCAGAGCCCGTTTGCCGCATAGGGCGACAAAGGAGATAGCGTTTCTGTGAATTTTCTACACCAGATTGTCTCTGACGTGCAGTTGATGCTTCGCCGGCCGCCGCGCATGCAGTACGCGGCCTTGTGTTATCGCTTTCGCAAAGACAACACACTGGAGATCCTTCTCATTACCAGCCGGGACACCGGACGCTGGGTCATTCCGAAGGGCTGGCCGATGAAAGGAAAGCGCGCGCATGAGGTGGCTGCGAGAGAAGCCTTTGAAGAGGCTGGCGTGAAGGGCCCCTGCCAGAGGTTTCCTTTCGGCCACTACTTCTACAAGAAGAGGCTGGACCATGGGCTCAAGATCTCCTGCAGGGTTCAACTCCACCCCCTGGAAGTCACGCGCATGCGCGGGAAATTCCCCGAGAAGGGAGAGCGAAAGCTCGCCTGGTTCGACTATCGGGAAGCGGCGAAGCGTGTCGCCGAGCCTTCGCTGCGCGACCGGATACTCCGTTTCGGACAGCAACGCGTTCCCTAGAGCCCCGCGCGTTTGGTTTCCAGAGCATCTTTCCGCTTCAAGTGATTCCACTTGAATGCGGGATGCTCTAGTGGACGCTGGCGACCTTGACGGCGTGGGCGAAATCTTCCGCCACCAGCTCACTGATCGCGATCAACACCTCCTCCACCGAAAACCCGGAGTCGATCGTCTCGCGGATCAAAAGCTGGAGGTCAAGTTCAACGACGTCCCGGCAATCCTCGAGCCGTTCCTCAGATACCGTGATGCTCTGCAGTTCTTCCATCGCGAGACTCCTCTTGACGTGGATTCTGCTGGTTCGCCCTCGCAAGCTTGTTCGCACGACCTTCCAACCCTTGGGAGGAGGTTTGAGTTCCGGCGAGAACTCCTCGAAGAGATCAAAGAAAGAGATTCGCTGCAACGCCTTGCGGTCGCATTGAGCCGCCTACCGGTCGCGGTTGCCTTGACGGCGTGACCGCCCTGCATCTCTCGACGGTTCTTCCGGCCCTTCCCAGCCAAAGACGCTGCGACCGCCGAACTCTTGCGATTGTCGAAACTCGCCGGCCACGATCTCCTTGAGATCCGGGCCGGTCACGTATCTCTCGAACTGGCGAGCCTGATCGTCGAGGCGCTTGAGAACCTGCATCTCTTCGTCACGACCGAGCTTCGCTTTCGACACGGCGGACTTCATCACCCGGATTGTCTCGTCGTAGACTTTCAGGGGGACCGGGAATGGGTGGCGATCCTTGCCTCCGTGGGCGAGCGAGAAGCGCGCCGGATCGGCGAACCGGCATGGCGCACCGTGCACCACTTCGGCCACCATCGCCAGCGCCTTGACGGTGCGCGCCCCAACGCCCGGCACCAGCAGGAGATGCTCGAAATCCTCTGGGCCACGGTCGGCGGCCGCAGCGAGCGTGGCATGCAGGCGTTTCATATTGACGTCTTCTTCGCGCACGTCGTGATGTTCAGGCATAATCAGATGCGGCAGCATTGGCTGCGCGCTTTGCTTAGTCACCCGCCTTGGCTCGATGGCTGCGACCTCCCGGACGATCCGATCCGGCCCCAGCGAAGCCAGAAGATCGAGCTGGCTATTGCGCGAGGCCGCGGCGCGGCGGTCGGCAAGGTTGACGATCTCGCCCTGCCGCGCGCCTTCGATCGCCGTGTGGGGCGAATCCACGAAGCTGGTGATCCCCTCCGAAAGCCAATGGTAGCGCCGGGCCTGCCGCTTTTCGCCGTTCATGCCCTGTTGCACGATGACCCATTTGCCGTCGTCGGTGACGATAAAACCGTGCAGGTAAAGGTCGAAGCCGTCTTGAACTGCTGCACTGTCGACCTTTGCGACGAGGCGGCTGGTTGTCGCCAGGCCACTTCCATCGAGGCCCACGCGCTCGCCAATTGCAATCAGCTCGCCGGGGGTCTCCCGGGAATTCCGCCCTCGACCGCCACAGACATGAATACCGAGTTCGCCTGACAGAGGCGACAAACCACGCTTCAGGGCGCCGATGACGCTGGTGGTGATGCCGGAAGAGTGCCAGTCCATGCCCATGACGCATCCGAAAGACTGAAACCAGAACGGATGTGCCAACCGCCGAAGAAACTCGTCTCGACCATATTCGATGACGATCGCCTGGGTGATGATCGCACCAAGTTTCGTCATGCGCTCGCCAAGCCACCGGGGAACCCGGCCACCGTGAAGCGGAAGATCTGCACTGCCTGCTCTCTGGACCATCCGGCTCTTATACACCGGCAGATGGTGCAGTCACACAGGAAAGTTCTCTAAACGTTCTCATTTGCGCCGGCAGTCGGCGAGACCACGGTCGCAAGCCGAATGGTCATGACGAGACCTTGCCCCCATGAAGGTTCGACTTCGCCAGCTTGAGTAAAACCTCAGCGCCACGACCTACACTACCTTTGCGCTTAAGATAGGGTTCAGCAATCGGCGATATGCTCCGCACCAAATGGCATTTGAACAGGTTGCAGAATGAGTGAGTTCCAAAACAGAGCTGTTCGATTGATGGTTGCCTCCTTAGGCGATGCTTCGACCAGCGATATCTCCGTACGTCGCACGAACGTTCTGACGACTGCGCTGGAACTCTATGTTGTTGCCTTGGGGGGATCGCACGAGCAGCTTGAGACCGCCATCGCGAAAAAGGAAAGCGACGCGCCGAGACGTATTTGGTAATCGGCGATCTGATGATGGAGATTAAGCCACATTCACGACATCGACGTCACGCAGGCAGCGCACAATGCTCTCGACAGCGGCTTCCGTGAAAGGACTTCCGCCTAAACTCCGCCCCTCCCGGTCGGCTTCCCGCTTCTCCGGCACCGCGTAGCAATGGTCAGTTAGAAGCGGGCGGCCAGGAAGTTCAATTGGACGTTCAGCCAATACCGGGCCTGTCTGGTCGCGGATTGAACCTCATGCCCAAACTCCTGGGTGTAGCGGCCTTCACACATCGTCGTGTCGACCACCCACAATCCGCCCGCGTAAATCGCCATCAGCAGGAAACCGCGCATGGCGGAGCAGAATGAACATTCGATATTTCTAAATTATTAATGCGGGACGTGATCCGCGATTTATGTCGAGCGGACCGCCTCCGGTCGGCTACCGCCCACGCCCGCGTCCAAAAAAAGAGCCTCCACTAGCCAAGCAGAGGCCCAGAGTCAGGCTTGCGATTGGCCGCTGCAGCGGGGACTGCGACGTCGGCGCAACCGCAATCGGAAAAGGCTGACAGAGGCTTCATCCGAAGGCAATGAACCTAAACGGTCTATCGGATAACCAGCCAGGGCTAGACGGAACACCTCCACGGCAGTAGCGATTGAACGCCCACAGGCGATCCGCTGGCGTGCGCGCGAGATTGTGCGGCGGCCTCCGCGCTCACGGCCCAATGATGATTTGATCGCTCAGCGTTACCTTCTCGAAGTCATTGATCAGAACATCGGCACGTACCTGCCAGGTGCCCGCCAGCGGTATGTTCACGCGCTCGATCCGCCAATCTGCGTCGCCGCTCCGCGCTGCCGCACGTTTGAACGGCTCGATGCCGGAATCAGGCTTGGATAGGACGAGCGTCACCTCCTTGGCGGCAAGCGGTTCGACTTCGCCCGTGGCGAGGTTGATCGATACGTCGACCTCGCCCACCCGTCCGGGCAAGACCTCAACGAGGACCATCGCCTTGTCCGTGTGGATGTGAACGCTTGCAGGCCGAACCGCCAGAGCTAAGAGCACGCGCGACGGCGGCGTGAAGCGCCAGCAAGAAACGGCGCCGAAGATCAGGACGACGATCAGTGTTTCCGCGGCGATCGAGCGGACCAGCCGCTTCGCCGAAGCCCGCTCGCCAGCCATTACCGGTTCCGTCAGGCGCCAGCGATTTGCAAGCGCCAACAGAAACAGTCCGAACAGCAACGCCATCTTGACCATGAGCACCTGGCCATAGGCAGTTTCCAGCAGCGCTTGCGGCTTCTCCACCTGCACAAAGGCCAAGATGAAACCCGCCACGATAAGAACAACGAGCACGTAAGGGACGAACGCCGAGAACCGGCCGAGCGCCTGAAGAGCCATCGGGTCTTCGCGCCGCAACGCGAGGCCCAGGGGAGCGAGCGCTCCAACCCAGAGACTTATCGTGGCGACGTGCAGGAAGACCGCCGGACGCATCAGCCATTGCGGCTCGGCTGTCGATGCATGGCCGCTCAGCGACAAGGCGACGGATGACGCGATCAGCGCGACGAGAGATGACAGTCGAGCAGACCGACCCTTCGCCGGCAGAGCGATGGCGGCCACACAAAAGGCAGCGAAGGCGGCAATGGCCGTACCGCCGAAGCTGGTTGCCATCGCCGTGGACCAAACGACCGGCTCGACAATTTGCGTCACGGAAACGCCCAGTGCATCGAGCCCCTGAAAACCCACAGCGGCAAGTGCGCCGAGAAGCCCTATACCGAGCGCTGCTGCAACGACTTTGCACCCTGATCGCGAGCCAAAGAGCAGCCAGTGGCGCGAAAACACACCGCCGACGCCGATGAACAGCCCCACGTAAAGCGCGAGCTTCGATAGGAGGAGACCGGCGCGCACGGCCCAGTCGATCTCGTCTTCGTTCATGAACGGAGCGGTGCTGGCCGCGCCGACAGAAAAGACGACCGATCCACCGATCGGATGCCCGTCGGTAGAGGTCACGCGCCAGCTGAGCACATGTGTGCCGTGCCCAAGATCGGATGGCGCCGCGATCACGACCACTCGATCCTTCAGGTCGAACCGCTCGAGCGGGATCGCTGTTCCATCCGGTCTGACGAGCTTTAAGGACAACGGCGAAACCGGCTCGCTGAAGGTCAGCACGTAGACCGATGGCGCGGTGCCGACGACCGCGCCATCCTGCGGTTCACTTGTGTTGAGCGATGCGTGGGCGAAGGTCGCGGCGGCATGCATGAGGATCCCGCAGAGCGCGATCACCACCAGCCTCGCAAGACGAGTGAAGCTCGATGATACCAGCATCATGCGTGATCTCCGGTCACTTGGCCCTCGCCCCCACGTTGCGCTGCTCAGTGCCCGCTTTTCTTTTCAAGCAGCTTGATGCCGGGCGCCGGATATTCGAGATCGTCACTCGACTTGCCTTCTGCCGGGACCTCGATCCAACGCTCGGTCGCGCCATCAGGGCACTCCTGCACCAGCGGCACGTAGAGTGTCTTGCCGACTGGCAGGCCCTCAGTCAGAAACGCGCGGAAGACAAACTCCTCATATTCGTCGTCGGCCAGGCTGCCGCCCTTCCAGACGACCTCGTTCACGCCCTCCTTCATCGGCGTGCCGAAGTAGTCATAGGAATTTTCGTAGGCTCCCTTGACCTTCTCCAGCGTCCAGCCCGGCTTCGGCATCGGCTTTGCGGCGATCATGCCTTCCGGGATCTGAACGCGCAGAGCGATCGTCGGCTTGCCCTCGCATCCATGCGGGACGCGGATGACGGCCTTGTAGGACGCGCCGACATGCGCCTCCGTTGTTTCGAGCGTGGAGTGGGCAAAAGCTGCCGTGGTGCCTATCGCGATGAAGGCAGCGGTGGTGATGAGTTTCGACAACATATGGCTATTCCTTTGAGATTATTGGGCTTGTGTTGGGTCGCGGGAAATCCCCCCGCGGCTGTCAGGGATTGGATGCAGTGATCCGGAAAAGGTTGCCGACATTCTTGGTCGGTGGCGGGCAGCGATCGCACAAGACGGTCAGTGCACGGGTCCCCGTTGGCTCAAGACCGGCCTGCAGTCAGGCTTGGAGCACACGACAGGGACGTCGGGAGGCGTCGAAGATCGTCGCGATGGACCGGCGGACGCCAGGGGAGGATATCCCTCCCCCCGACATAGGCTGGAGCGAACGCAACCGATCAGGCGAGCAGCCGAGGGGGCGCGCGAGGATAACCGAGGCGATGCTCGCCCGCCGGCAACGGCTCTGCCGCGGACCAAAACGTGTGCACCGCCGACGCGACTTGGTGGTTAAGATCGTCGCCAGGCTGCGGAGTCGCCGCCAAGACCTGCGAGGACACGCAACATCCAAGAAGGCAGCAATCGGCAGCCTTGCCATGGCCGCCGTCGTGATTGCCGTTGCTGGCGTGATCCGCGCTGATGCACAGTGCATTGCCGAAAGCGTCGAGTTGCGAGAAGGCAGGCATCGAGCTGAAGGCAAATGCGCCGGCGACCGATTGCAGCACGAACAGGCAGGCAGCGATGAACGCCAGTCCCCAACCGTTGCGTCGCCTCACCACAATCAAGCTCCTTCTACGCTGTCTCCGAAAATGTCCGGAGCCACCGCATAGCTAGCCGGTACGCCCGCCCCCTTCCTTGCTCCACAGCAAGCATCCGCGTGAAGTCCAACGTACCGGACAGTCGAGCGCCGCTATTCTTCGGGCTCCCCGGCAAGAACAGACCTGCCGCAACCAGGGAGCGCGCCGCCGCCTGACAAGCGTAATCAAACTTTCATTTTTCCATCATGCAGATTGGCAAGGACTGTCACACTCAACTGTTAGCAAGCGCCCGGCTTCATTCGTGCCACCGATCCCGCCAATCTGCAAGGAGCGTTTTGCAATGAGAGTCTCCGTCACTACGTCCGTATTCATCGGCCTGATGGCAAGCGTCGCGTTTGGCGCGTCGGCGGCCGCAGCCGAAAAGACGAAGTTCGAATTCTGGTACGGCCTTTCGGGTGATCTTGGCGAACGTGTCCAGGATGCCTGCAAGAAGTTCAACGACAGCCAGTCCGAGTTCGAGATCGTCTGCACCTCTCAAAATGGATACGACACGACCCTGCAGAACACGATTGCCGCCTACCGCGCCAAGAAGCAGCCGGCAATCACCCAGATCTATGATGCCGGCACCCTGGACATGATGCTGTCGGGCGCATTCGTGCCCGCCAAGAAGCTGATGGCCGACAACGGCTACACCATCGACTGGAACAACTATTTCGGCGGCATCGCCAACTATTACGCCACGGCAAAAGGCGAGCTGAATTCCTTCCCGTTCAACTCCTCGACGGCCATGTTCTATTACAACGTCGACGCCTTCCAGAAGGCCGGCATCGACTTCAAGCCGGACACCTGGGAACAGGTCGAGGAAGCTGCCCGCAAGCTGAAGGCCGCCGGTCACGAATGCCCGCTCGCCTTCAATTTCGACACCTGGCCGCTGATGGAGCAGTTCTCGGCCATCCACAACCAGCCGCTCGCCACCAAGGCCAACGGTTACAACGGGTTGGACGCCGAGCTTGTCGTCAACAAGACCAAGTTCGTCGATCACGTGAAGTTCTTCAAGAAGATGGCCGACGAGAAGCTCTTCGTGGTCAAGACCAAGCAACTCGGCATGGACATCGTCCCCGCCTTCACGTCCCAGACCTGCCAGATGATACAGACCTCGATCGCCGACCACGGCACGATCGGCAAGACCCTTCCCGAAGGTGTGAAGTGGGAAGTCGCCATGTTGCCCGTATGGAAGGGCACGGAGCGGCAGAACTCGCTCGTCGGCGGCGCATCGCTCTGGGTGCTCGCCGGTCGTCCGGAAGCGGAATACAAGGGCGCGGCCGCCTTCCTCAACTACCTTGCGACGCCGGAAATGGCCGAGTGGTGGTCAACGGTGACGGGTTATATCCCGGTGACCAAGACCGGTTTCGACGCCATGAAGGCCAACGGGTTCTACGACAAGGCACCCTACAAGGGGCGTGAACTCGCCATCCAGAGCCTGTCCTTCACCCCGACCTCTGAAAACACCCGCGGCATCCGCCTCGGCGGCTTCACGCAGATCCGCAAGGAGTTCGCGACCGCCCTCGAAGCGATCTTCATGCAGAACGCAGACGTCCAGGCCGAGCTCGACAAGACGGTTGAACGCGGCAACGCCGTTCTGCGTCGCTTCGAGAAGACCTACGCTGGACAGACCCTGAACTAACATCTGATCCGCCCGGAGCCTGCCGCAACATCGGCAGGCTCCGATTTCTATTCTTGCGCATCGGAAATACAACACATGGACAAGCGTGCGGCCTTTCGCAGCTGGTGGCTGCCCAGCCTATTCGCCCTTCCACAGATCATTTTGATCCTGCTCTTTTTCTATTGGCCGGCGGTCGCCGTGTTGCGATGGGCCTTCACGCTGGAGCCGCCATTCGGCGGCGCCGCTGAGTTCGTCGGTTTTGCCAACTTCCAGGAAGTATTCGCCGACCCGCTCTACTGGAACTCGGTTGGCGTCAGCCTGGCATTCGCCCTTTGCGGCACGCTTGCCACCATTTTCATTGGCCTTGTTCTTGCCCTTGCTGTCGACCGGCAGTTGCCGGGCTCCGCACCGTTCCGGTTCCTCTACATTCTGCCTTACGCGATTGCGGGGCCGGCCGCCGGCATGGCTTTCCGTTTCATCCTGTCGCCTGAGCGCGGGCTGATGGCATCGGTCAACGCCACGTTTCCGGATTTCTGGAACCCAGCCAAGTACGGCAGCCATGCCCTTATTCTCGTCATTGTCGTTTTCGCCTGGAAATGGGCGGGCTACACCTTCATCTTCCTTCTTGCTGGTCTGCAGTCGGTCCCTCGATCGCTGATCGAGGCGGCCGCGATGGACGGATGCGGCCCGATCCGCCGCGCAGTCGACATCCAGATCCCGCTGCTGGCGCCAACACTCTTCTTCCTGCTGGTCATCATGATGACCGAAGGTTTCGTCGGTGCCGACACATACGGCATCGTCGCCCGAACCACGGATGGCGGCCCGAACCACGGCACCGACGTGATGGTCTACCGCATCGTCGAAGAGGCGTTCCGCGGCTTGAACTACTCCGGCGCTTCGGCCCAGAGCCTCGTGCTCATAGGCCTCATCATGATCTTCACCTTTATCCAGTTCCGCTTCATCGAGCGCCAAGTCCATTACAAGTGAGGCTCCCATGATCCAGCGGACACCTTTCGCCAACGCGCTGACCTATGGCGTGATGATCTTCGGCTTCCTGCTGCTGATCGGCCCCTTCATCGTCATCGTGTCGGGCGCCAGCCAGACATTCCAGCAGGTCAACGCCATACCCTTCAGCTTCGTGCCGCAGGACCGCCTCTTCGAGAACATGAGCGCCGCCTGGTCGCGCGCCAACCTCGGAACAGCGATGCTGAACAGCTTCGTCATGGCCAGCCTCGTCACGGTCGGCAAGGTGGCGCTATCGGCGCTGACGGCCTTTGCCATCGTGTTCTTCAGAACGCCGCTCAAGGGCTTCTTCTTCTGGATGGTGTTCATCACCCTGATGCTGCCGCTCGAGGTGCGCGTGGTGCCCACCTATGCGGTCGCTGCCGACCTGTTTCAGCCGGTTCGACTGCTGATTTCCGCCGTCACCGGTTTCGAAGTTTCCGTCGATTGGAACCTTCTCAATTCCTATGCCGGCCTCACGCTGCCGTTGATCGCAACCGCGACCGGAACGTTCCTCTATCGCCAATTCTACCTGACCCTGCCCGACGAGCTGGCGGAGGCCGCACGCATGGACGGGTCAGGCGCGATCCGCTTTTTCATCGACATGCTGCTGCCGCTCTCGCGCACCAACATGCTCGCACTGACGACCATCATGTTCGTCTATGGGTGGAACCAGTATCTCTGGCCCCTCCTGATGGTGACGGACCCCCAATACAAGACCACGATGATGTCGCTGGTCGCACTCCTGCCGTCCGACAACGGCACGCCGGACTGGAACGTGACGCTCGCCGGATCGCTGATCATCATGCTGCCTCCGCTCATCGTCGTTGCCGTCCTTCAGCGGTGGTTCGTTCGCGGCCTCGTGGCCACGGAAAAATGACCCCGCTTTCCCCAAACAGAACAGACAGAGAGGTCCGCGCCCATGGCTGACATCGCAATTCGCGCCGTGCGTAAATCCTACGGAAAGAACCCCACCCTGCATGGCATCGACCTCGCCTTTGCGTCGGGAGAATTCGTCGTGATCCTCGGCCCGTCCGGCTGCGGCA
This sequence comes from Ensifer sp. 22521, assembly GCF_052044795.1. Classification (NCBI taxonomy): domain Bacteria; kingdom Pseudomonadati; phylum Pseudomonadota; class Alphaproteobacteria; order Hyphomicrobiales; family Rhizobiaceae; genus Ensifer; species Ensifer sp. 22521. The sequence goes on along the minus strand of NZ_JBQENM010000021.1, from coordinate 83,455 downwards.
AATCAACGCTTTTGAGGATGATCGCGGGGCTCGAGGACATCACCGCCGGCGAAATCGCCATCAACGGCCACGTCGTAAACAGGCTCGAGCCACGTGAACGCGGTTGCGCCATGGTGTTCCAGAACTACGCCCTCTATCCGCACATGACGGTCGCGGGAAATATCGGCTATGCCCTGAAGGTGGCCGGTGTCCCGAAGGCGGAGCGTTTGCGCCGGATCGAGGAAACGGCGAAGATCGTCGGACTCTCCGATTATCTCGATCGCAAGCCGGCGGCACTTTCCGGCGGCCAGCGCCAGCGCGTCGCCATGGCGCGCGCGATCATTCGCGAACCGAACGTGTTTCTTTTCGACGAGCCGCTGTCGAACCTGGACGCCAAGCTGCGCGTCACCATGCGGGCGGAGATCCGCAAGCTGCATCAGCGTCTCCAGGCAACGTCCATCTTCGTCACCCACGATCAGGTGGAAGCGATGACGCTGGCGGACAAGCTGGTCGTGATGAACAAGGGCGTGGTCGAACAGGTCGGCCAGCCGCTCGACATCTACCACCGGCCGGCAAGCATCTTCGTCGCATCCTTCATCGGCTCGCCGGCGATGAACCTGTTCGATGCCGCTGTCGACGTTGACAACGCCTGCCTGGCGTTCGGCGGCACAAAGATGCCGATAGACAGGGCGCTTGCTGGGCGACTGGGCGCAAGGCAGATCACGGTCGGTATTCGCCCGGAACAATGTGTCGTTGCGCCTGAAGCAAAAGGCGTCTCGATCAAGGTGGATTTCGTCGAGGAGCTCGGCTCCGGCCGCGTCATCCACTCGGAACTGAATGGCCATCCCTTCGCCGCCAGTGTCGACGAGCATACGCGCGCCCGGCCGGGCGATCGGATCACCCTGGAGCTGCCTCTGGCGCATTTGCATCTCTTCGACCAGGAGACCGGCCGGCGAATCCACGTCGATCTGGAGCCCCGCGCCGTCAGTAGCGCCGCCAGCCATCCGACGCTCCAAGCAGTCTGATCACTTCAACAAATCAGGAGAAACCGTGATGAACGACATCATATCCGCCGTGGGATTCTGCAATCGAACGGGCAAGGGCGATCTTTCGAGCCTTGACGCCTCCTTGCGCGAAATTGCCGAGACCGGAGCCGACGCCTGCGAGATCGGAATCTATGGCGAAGAGATCGTCAGTGGCGGCCGCATCATCGAAGACCGTGTCCAGCGCGTCGAAGAGATGACGAAGAAGTACACCTTCAAGAAGCTATCGCTGCACGGCCAGATCGTTTCCAACTTCATGGACCGCCAGCACCACCATCTGCAAAAGAAGGTCGTGAGGGCGATGCTCGAGCTGTGCGACCGGCTTGGTGCGGGGATCCTCGTCCATCACTCCGGCGCAGCACAGCTTGCCCCCGGAGAGAATGCCGCTGATCTCGACAGGATGGAACGCGACGCACTCGCGGAGATGGCGCAGATCGCAAAAGGATACGGGGTCCGCATCGCACTCGAAAACATTTTCACGACGGAAAGCGGCCAGTATCGACAGACACCGAGCCAGGTCGCCGAAACCGTGCGAGCGATCGGCTCGAACAACGTCGTCGCGCTCATCGATTTCTCGCATGCCTATATCGAGGCCACGCATCGCGGGCTTGATTTCCGTGACGAGCTGAGGGCAATGGCGCCGGTGACGGGCCACCTCCATGTTCACGACAGTTTCGGCCTGCCCTATTCCATGAACCGCTTCTATCATCCGGCCGAAGCGACCGCGCTCGGCATCGGCGATCTGCATCTGCCGATCGGCTGGGGCGACATTGCCTGGGATGACATCTTCTCCGAACTGACCTTCCTTCCGGATACGACGCTGATCATGGAAATCGGCGCCGAGCGGTTTGCCGATCAGCAACCTGCGTGCCTGGAACGGGCAAGGGGTCTCGCCGCAGCGGTCGGACTTCGATCCGCTGCGTAATGTTTCCGGTTGCCCCGCCGCATGTGTGGGGGGCAACCGGATTGCACCCGCTCAAAGCGCACATTCCGGCCGCTCGCCTCCTCGATGATCTCTATGCGCTTATGGAACGCCTCGGCGTGCGCTCACTCGACGAGATTCGCGGGTGCGCCCGCGCAGAGGCAGCACCTGAGACTTGAGCCGCAGGATGGTTGAGCTTCGTGCACTCTGCATGAAACCGGCCTCCCACAGCGCGTTGCCGTATCACCGCAAAAATCCGACCTTCGACATCCCTGATCTCGGCGCACGTATCCCTGTTCGCGCGGTCAGTGCCGACGCCAATCCATCGGCCGCGCGTTTTTCTAATGCGGCCGAATGGCTCAGCGGGCGGCCGCGACATCACCCGACTTGTCGAGGGGATAGGCGTAGGCACCTGCCTTTGAGGTCCGAAAGCCGCCACTCGCCAATGCTTCGGCGAGCTTGACGGCCGCCACCACGCCATCGATGACGGGTACTCCAGCTTCGCGGGAGAGCCAATCGCACAGCTGCGCCATGCCGGCACAGCCAAGGACGATGGCGTCTACGCCATCCTCGCGTATCGCCGCGCGCGCTTCGCCGAGGAGTTTGGTACGCGCACTTTCCGGGTCGGCTTCCAGAGCTAGAACAGGCAGGTCGACCGAGCGCACGCGCCGGCAGCGCGCGGCAGCACCATATTGCTTGACGAGATCCTCGATCACCGGCACCGACCTCGGCAAGGTGGTGATCACCGCAAAGCGGGTTGCCACCGTCATTGCCACCTGTACCGCCGCCTGGCAGATACCGATGACCGGGCCAGTTGCCACTTCGCGCGCAGCCGCAAGGCCGGGATCATCGAAACAGGCGATCACATGTGCCGACGCACCCCGCTTCTCCGCAGCACGGATCGCCGCCAGCATCGCCGGGACGGCCATCGCCTCGTCCGCGTAGCCTTCGATCGAGACGGGCGTACCGATTGCGGTCTCCGCATCGATCACAGAGCCTTCCGATCGCACAGCTTCGGCGGCCCGTGCGATCTGATCGGTCATTGATGCGGTCGAGTTCGGATTGATGACATGTATGCGGATCATCGGGCGGCCCTCTCCGGCCTTGGGTTCACTTGCGCGAGCTCCAGAGGCAGCAGTTCCTCCGGCTTTTTAAGTTCGAATTGCCGATCTGAGGTGATGTAATTGTCGGCATGCAGCCGCGCGATCGGCTGATAGGTCTCGGGGTTCGCATAACGCCCCGCAGGATCGAGGCACCGGTCCTGGATATGCATGTGCACGACCCTGCCGATGACCAGCACGCGCTTGTGATAGTCGAGGATCTGCTCGACCCTGCATTCAAAGCTGCAGGGACTTTCGCCAATACGGGCGGCGTCGATCTGGTTGCACGGTATCGGCGTCAGGCCCGCGAAATCGAGTTCATCGACCTCCGAGGCGAAATTGACGCCACAGACGATCATCGCATCGGCGAGCGCCATGTCGACCATGTTGACGACGAACTCGCCGGTTCGGCGGATGTTCGTGACCGTGTCCTTCTCGTCGCCATTGCCACGGTTCTGGATCCCGAGCACCACCAACGGCGGTTCATGGGAGAACACGTTGAAGAAGCTCATGGGCGCTGCGTTGTTGTGTCCGGCTGGCGATCGCGTGCCAACGAGCGCGATGGGGCGCGGACCGATGAAGTTGGTCAGCAGTCGATAGCGATCCGGAGGCGGTAGCGTGGTGAAATCTATGTTCAAGTCCGGATCTCCTGCTTGCCTGTTGATAAATTCAGCAAAGAACCCCGACGCCCGGCACGACGACAATCGGGGCGGCAGCGCTCACGCCCGCCGTTGACTACATTGGGGAATGGCGTCGGTGAACGGCAAAGGGCGGCCAAAAGCACTGATCGCTCGAGCGCGCAGACACGGCCGACACCGACATACATCCTTCGGTGGGAACTATAGATTCTCAGGAAAGCATCGCCGGCCCGCCGGTCGGCAACGGGTACGATGCGCATGCTGCCCTCCCCGACAGTGCCAATCCCGAAGATCAAGCTATATTGCATCCATTATAACGTCAATATCGTACACCTTAATTGCATACAATAATGAGAAATATTAGAGAGATGGACCCTTCTCCAGCAAGGCAAGTAACTCGCCGCGGAAAGCTGGCAGGCATATATGGAAAAGAAATCATGATCTTGCGGAGATCAAGTGGCAGATGAAGCGCGTAGAGGCGGAACCACGCCACTCCCGCGCGCGGCAGATGTGGACGAGCTTTCCTTGATTGTGCGCTCGGATCAATTGCATACAAAACGCGCGAGTACGCATTCCCGAACGTGAGCTTCCCATAGGTCAAGCCGAGTGCCAGAAGGCGCCCGCGGCTTAAAGACCCTCTTCCTTGGCGTAGGCAGCAAGGAGATCCGGCAAGCCGTCCTCAACGTTGCTTTTCAGCAAGGCTCGGGCCGTGATGGCGCCGATGTGATGGCCCATTAGCTCGCATGCCCTTTCGCGATCGTCCCGCGCAAGGGCCGCGATCAGGGCGCGGTGCTCGGATACGGCGCAATCGGAAGAATGGGGGCGCCCATAGAGCGACAGGATCATCGACGAGCGCGAAACGAGTTCCGTAACATACCGCAATAGGATCGTGTTCTCAGTCAGTCTTGCAAGCAGGACGTGAAACTCACCGGCGAGTTGAATCGAGGTCGATGGATTGCTGACCCTTGCCTTGTCCTCGGCATCGACATGCGCTTCAAGCTCCTTGATCTTCTGCGCAGTCAGCTTGCCGATCAGGCTATCGACCACCAATGTCTCCAGGGCTTGCCGCACGGCAAAGATATCGTGTCCATCCTCGAGGCTGGGATGGCTGACACAGGCACCCTTGTTCGGGCGCAATTCGATCAGTCCCTCGCCGTTCAGCCGGGCCAGCGCCTGGCGCACGATCGTGCGGCTAACACCGAGCCGCTCGCCGATCGAATCCTCCGGCAGCTTGGTTCCCGCAGCGAAGGCCTGGTCTAGGATCGCGCGCTTCAGGATACGATAGACCACGTCCGACTTTGGAACCGAGGATTTTGCATTGCTGGCGCTGGGTTTGGGCGTCATCATGAAGAACCTGAAAAGTGGCGGGGCGTGCGGTCGAAAGAGTCTGCCGAGAGATGGACCGCAAACAACTATCATCCCCCAATCGGAACGGCAAAGGCGCGGCCGACCCCTTCGGCCGACCGTTCCTGCGATTGTCTGTCGACGTCTACAAAGCGTCACTCGATGGCCGGCAGGTCACCTGCCAGTTCGCCGCCGTCCACGACGACGCGGCCGCGCCGGATAACGGTGCGCTTGCGCGGGGTTAGCGCGACCGCTTCCGCCAACGTGCGCGCCGGCACCAGCACCAGATCGCCGAAACAACCTTCGGAGAGACCATAATCGCCGAGCCCGATGCCTTCTGCACCACCGAACGTGCAGACGCGGGCCGCATATTCGAGATCGACATCATTGGCCATGCCGTTGCGCTGCGCCAGATACTTCGCCCGCTCCAGCATGTCGCCATTTCCATAAGGCTCCCAGGTGCCTTGAATACCGTCGGAACCGGAGGCGACGGTGAGACCGCTCGCGCGCATCAATCTTAATGGCAATGCGGGCGCCGATGGACTTCCCACAGTCATAACCGCGATACGCTCGGCTGCCAGCCGTTCGATCAGCCCAGCCTGTCGTGAGGCATCGAGCATCCCCAGGCAGTAGGCATGGCTTACCATGACCCGCCCCTGTAGAGACAAGGCGCGTGTGCGTTCGATGATGAGTTCAAGGCAAAATGCACCGAGGTCGCCCGGTTCGTGCAGATGGATGTCGATCGGTTTTGCGTGACGATCCGCAAGGGCGAAGATCGCATCGAGGTGACGCACCGGATCGCGCTCGATGGAAGCAGGGTCGATACCGCCGACGATGTCGGCGCCGGCGCTGAGAGCCGCGTCCATCAACTCGAGCGTGCCCGCGCGCGGCAGCATACCACTCTGCGGGAAAGCCACGATCTGCACATCGACCAGATCACGCATTGCCTCGCGCGTTTCGAGGACACCTTCGATATTGGCAATGCCGATCTCGGTATCGACGTCGACGTGGCTGCGAATGCTCAAAACGCCGTAGGCAAGCGTCTGCATGATCTGACGGGCCGACTGCCGGCGCGCATTGATGCCAAGTTCGCGCTTGGCGTTGCGGTCGGCCAGGATCCGGTCATTGCGGGTCGGGCCAACCCGGTTTTCGAACCAGTCCATGCCGATGAGTGTCTTGTCGAGATGGGTATGAGCCTCGACAAACCCCGGCAGGGCGACATGTCCGGCCGCATCGATCTCGACGGCGGTTCGGGCGCGATCGGCCGTAACGAACCAGCCGTCACGGATGCATAGGTCTTCGAGGGGGCCGCCGAAGGGACGGGCATTGCGGATGAGTAGGTCTGCAGTCACCTTGATATCCTCTTTTGTCCCAGTGCTTAACGACGCTCGCTCAGTCCGGCACGAGCCATCGCGAGATCAAAGGCGCGCAAGGCGCGATCCAGGATCGCGTCTTCGTCCTGACCAACAAGGCGCCTCCCGCGCATCAGCACCCGTCCACCGACGATGGTCGTATCCACGTCCGCCCCGTTGGCGAAGCGCGCGATGCGCTGCACCGGATCGTGCGGCGGCCAGAGATGGGGCTGACGCATGTTTACGAGGAGTATATCGGCGCGCTTGCCGGCCTCGAGCGAGCCGAGCTCATGCTCCATCATCAGTGCGCGCGCGCCCTCGATCGTTGCCATCTCAAGCAGCTGCAGCGGCGGCAACACGGCATCGTCCGCGAAATGGCGCGCGTGGTAACGGTGCGCCTGGAACAGGTTGCGAAACATGTCGAAGGGCCTATCGGGTGCCGCAGCATCGGTGCCGAGGGAAACCGTGACGCCGTCCGCCATCAGTTCCGGTGCCGGGCAGCGACCGTATACGGACATCAATGCACTGGGATTGTGAGCAACCTTGGCACCAGTTCGTTTCAGGACTGCGCGGTCGGCCTCGGTCAGGTCTATGCAATGGGCAAGCAGCGATCGCTCGTCAAACAGGCCGAGGCGCACGTCATTGGCGGCGATGGACCCATCGCGATGACCGTCCTGGACTAGGAGGCCTCTTCTCTCACGCACGCGATCGCGGACCTTGCATGCAATTCTGTATACCGTTTCATCGCGCAGTTCCTGCTCATCGAATACCGGCAGGGAAAAGACGACCTGTAGCCGCTCATCACGTCCCGCCCAAGCATCGACCAACTCCGTGGCCACGTCGATTTGCCGGTCCGGGTCGACGACGATGTCGCTGTGGGCCGTCGGCGTATACTGGCGATACACATGATGCTGTCCTGGGCGGTTCGGCCCCACTGCCAGAACCTCCCGCACGCCCATGGCGGCAATCGCGGCGAGGTGCGCTTCGGCCGCCTCCGGGGCCTCGCTGCGCATGATATCCGGGCCGCCGCCAAACAGTAGCGCCGCGGTCGTCGTGCCGCATTTGATCCTCTCGGCGGCCGACAGTGCCGCTTCCGCGGCCCAGAATTCGGGATCTGTCGCAGTCGCGTAGATCCGCCCCGTCACGGACATCCAGTCCTCGGCTTCACTGCCCAGCCCCTTGGTCAGCATATGTCCGGCATGAGCGTGCGTGTCGATCAATCCGGGCATGGCCACCATGCCGGCGGCGTCGATGCGCTCGGCGTGTGTTTCTCGAGCAAGGCTTCCGTTACCGATGGCGGCGATGCGCCCATTTTCGACCAGGACATGGCCGCAATCGAGCACCCGCCGCCCCGGATCCATCGTGATGATCGTGGCATTTTCAATCAGTAGTGCATTCGTCATGGACGGCTCCCTCTCCGGCTGCCGGGTTTGGCGTTCTTTTTTGACAAAGCGCTGCCAAATCGACTTTCGCCATCTTGATATTGTTTGCATCAGATGTACACTATTTTTGGGAACATTCGTATCCAATAGCAAAGACAATATGTATACGTTAAACGGGAGAAACCAGTGAAAACCTCTATAAAGACCCTTCTGGCGGGACTCGCCCTTCTGGCGCCGCTGTCTGCGCCCGCATTTGCCGAAACGCTGCGGTGGGCCTCATCCGGCGATGTCATTTCCTACGACCCGAACGCTCAGGTCGACAGTTTCACCCAGAGCGTTCACCACATGGTTTTCGATCCTCTGGTGCGCCGCAACAAGGATCTGAAGCTGGAGCCGGCGCTTGCCACGTCCTGGGAAGTCGTCGAGCCCACGCGCTGGCGCTTCAAGCTGCGCCAGGGCGTGAAGTTTCATGAGGGCCAGCCCTTCAACGCCGACGACGTGGTGGCAACGATCCAGCGCCAGATCGATCCCGGCGCGCGCAACCGCGAAAACCTCTCCACGGTTGTCGGTGTCGAGAAGGTGGACGAGTATACCGTCGACCTTATCCTGCGCGCACCTTACCCGCTGCTCCTCAACGATCTTGCCGCCATCTACATCATGAGCAAGCCCTGGATGGAAGAGCACGACGCACTGAAGCCGGGCAATGCTTCGACCGGCGTCGTCACCTATGCCAGCAACCATGCCAACGGCACGGGTGCCTTCAAGCTGAAGGCCTACGAGCCGGACTCACGCTCGGTATTCGAAGTGAACAAGGAGTGGTGGGACAAGCCGCAGCATAATCTGGACGAGGTAGAATTCCGCCCGATCGCCTCCGACGCGACGCGCGTCGCAGCCCTGCTGTCGGGTGAAGTCGACATGATTGCACCGGTTCCACTGCAGGACGTCGAACGCATTGCGGCCACCGAGGGTCTGAAGGTCGTCGAAAACCCGTCGCTGCGCACCATCTTCTTCGTCTTCAGCTACCGGCCGGAACTGCATGCAACACCGGGCCAGCCCAATCCGCTGCGCGATGTGCGCGTTCGCCAGGCACTTTGGCACGCGATCGACACCAACACGATCCAGAAGCGCCTGATGCGCGGCAAGTCCCGTACGGCCGGCATGCTCGTCGCACCGGCGGTGACCGGCTACGATGAAGACATTGATGTGCCGCTGCCCTACGACGTCGCCAAGGCCAAGGCGCTGCTGGCCGAAGCCGGCTATCCGGATGGCTTCAAGACAGGGCTCGCCTGCCCCAACGACCGCTATATCGCTGACGAACAGATCTGCCTTGCCGTTGCCTCCATGTGGGCGCAGATCGGCGTCCAGGCCAATGTAAGCGTCGAGAGCAAGACGACCTATTTCCCACGGACAGACAAGGGCGAGTTCGACGTCTATCTTCTCGGTTGGGCCTCGTTGCCGCCGATGGACGGCTTCAGCCCGCTGCAGGCGCTGCTCGCCACCAATGACGGCACCTTCGGCGGGAGCAACGCCGATGGGCTCTCCAATCCCGAGATCGACAAGCTCGCCTATGCTGCGTCGACGGAACTCGACGAAACCAAGCGCGTCGAGGATCTGAAGCAGGCGTTCCGCATCACCCATGACCAGGTCCTCTACCTGCCGCTGCATCAGCAGCCGGTCGCATGGGCGATGAGCAGCAAGGTCGACATGCCGCAGTTCCCGGACGAATATGTCCGTCCGTGGTTCGCGCAGATCAAGAAGTAATCGGGATTTTCCCAAGGCGCAGTCCTGGCAGGAGAAATCAAGCCGGGACTGGACCGCAAACCGGGTCAACCCCTCCAGGACCGGCGACGGAACGGAGGATGCGGGAGCGCATAAACCCGGTGGCCGCCCTTTGGGCAACATCGCTCCCCGTAAGGACTATCCGATGATCAGACTTCTTTCAGTCAGGCTGATTCAGGCCATCCTCGTGATGGTCGCGGTGACGGCCATTGCCTTCGTCATGTTCCGCTTCGTCGGCGATCCGGTCGCCTCCATGGTGCGCGAGGGGGCGACCCAGGCCGAAAAGGACGCAGTGCGCGTCGCACTCGGCCTCGACAAGCCGGTCCTGGCTCAGTTCGTCAAATTTGTGGGTCAGGTTCTGACCGGCGACCTCGGCACAAGCTATCGCTACCAGCAGCCCGTGACGACCCTGTTGCTCAGCCGCCTTCCCGCAACGCTGGAGCTGGTGATCGTTGCCACCGTGCTGGCATTGTCGCTCGGCATACCGCTCGGGGTGCTCTGCGCGCTGAAGCCGCATGCCTTTTTCTCGCGGCTGACCCAGTCAGCGACACTTGTCGGCATTTCCATGCCCACCTTCGTCACAGGCCTGCTGCTGATCCTGGTTTTCGCAGTAAACCTGCGATGGTTGCCGTCCTCCGGACGCGGAGATCTCGTCGATATCGGGTTCTGGCAGACCGGCTTTCTCTCGCTCTCAGGCCTGAAGTCGCTGATCCTGCCCTCGATCACGCTGGCATTGTTCCAGCTCACGCTGATCATGCGGCTGGTGCGCTCGGAAATGATCGACGTCTTGTCGTCGGACTACATCCGCTTCGCCTTCGCGCGCGGCCTGCCGCGGACTTACATCTATGGTCGGCTCGCGCTGCGCAACGCATTGATGCCGGTCGTCACCGTCACAGGCCTGCAGATCGGGCAACTCATCGCATTCGCGATCGTCACCGAGACGGTGTTCCAATGGCCGGGCATGGGCCTGCTATTCACGAACGCCGTCGGCTATCCCGACGTGCCGGTGCTGGCCGCCTACCTTCTCTTCGTGGGCTTCCTGTTCGTCATGATCAACATGATCGTCGACATTCTCTACACCTTCATCGATCCGCGCCTGAGGACACGATAATGGCTACGCAATCCCTGATGCGCCGACTTCCGCCGGTTTCCGTCGTCATCGCCAGCCTGGTGCTCGTCATCATGCTGGTCCTCGTCATCTTCGCCCCGATGATCGCGCCGATGGACCCGCGCGACGTCGCCTCCTATTCGCTGATGGACATGGAAATTCCGCCAGCCTTCATGGAGGGCGGCGATTCCCGCTTCCTGCTCGGCACCGACAACCAGGGCCGCGACCTTGTCTCGGTCATCCTGTTCGGCTTGAGGATCTCCGTCGTCATCGGCCTCGGCGCAGTGGTCTTTGCAGCCGTGCTCGGCGTCGTGCTCGGCCTGGTTGCCGGCTTCTTCGGCGGCGTGGTCGATGGCATCGTGATGCGCATCGCCGATATCTTTGTCAGCTTCCCCACCATTCTCGTCGCACTGCTCATCAGCGGCATTGCCCGCGCGCAGCTCAGCGCCGAGACGATGCTCGCCTGGGCGCCGCTGGTGCTGATCTTCTCCATCGCCATCAACGAATGGGTGCAATACGCGCGAACCGTACGCGCCTCGACCATGGTGGAGATCGCGCGAGACTATGTGCGCGCCGCCAAGGTCATCGGCCTGCCATCCACCCGCATCATGGGCCGCCACATCCTGCCGAACATCATGAGTTCGGTAATGGTCATCGCCACGATCAACCTCGCCGGCGCGATCCTGACGGAGGCGACGCTCTCCTTCCTCGGCGCCGGCATGCCGCCGACCTATCCTTCGCTCGGCACACTGATCCGCATCGGCAACCAGTTCCTGTTCTCCGGCCTCTGGTGGATCGCAGTGATGCCGGCGACAGTGCTGGTCATCCTCGTGCTGGCCGTCAACGTGATTGGCGACTATCTGCGCGACCATTTCAACCCGAAACTGATGGCCCGATGAGATGACCGAAACAACGCGCCCCGTTCTCGATATTCGCAACCTCCGCGTCGAGTATCCTCTGGCCAACGGCGACACGCTTGTGGCCGTCAAGGACATCGATCTTTCGATCCGGCCGGGAGAAATCCACGCTCTCGTCGGCGAATCCGGCGCCGGCAAAACCACCGTCGGTAACGCGCTGATGGGTCTCTTGCAGGCCCCCGGCAAGATCGCCGCCGGCTCGATCGTCATCGCCGGTAAGGAGATCAACCTGCGCACCGGCCGTACCGAAGGCATCGTGCCCGGGCGTGACGTCGGTGCGATCTTCCAGGATCCGATGACGAGCCTCAACCCGCTCTTCACGGTGGAAAGCCAGCTGTGCGAAGGCATGCTCACGCATCTGAAGCTCTCCTCAAGGGAGGCGAAGGCCCGCGCGCTGGAGTTGATGAAGGCCGTCGGCATCCCGGAGCCCGAGCGTCGGCTTGGCAGCTACCCGCACCAGCTTTCCGGCGGACAGCGCCAGCGGGTGGTCATCGCCACAGCACTCGCCTGCAATCCGCAGCTTATCGTGGCCGACGAGCCGACGACAGCACTCGACGTCTCGGTGCAGGCGCAGATCCTCAAGCTCATCCGGGATCTTGCCGACCAGCGGGGCGTCGGCGTGCTGCTTGTCACCCACAATATGGGCGTCGTCGCCGAGATCGCCGACCGCGTCACCATCATGCAGAACGGTGCGATCGTGGAAAGCGGCCCGACGCGCGACGTGTTGACAGCACCCAAAGCGCCCTATGCCCGCACACTGATCGCGGCCGTGCCGCCCATCGATACGCGGCTCGAGCGTCTGCCCGTGCCGAGCGAAGAAACGAAGGTAACGCTTGACGCGCGCGCCACGGTGCGCCGCAAGAGTGCGAAGAGCGAGACCGGCAGTCGCGACGAGGTGGTGCTCTCCGTGCGCGACCTTGCCGTGGAATACGGCGGCCGCGGATTGCTTCGCAAGACATCGGTCTTCAAGGCCGTCAAGGGCGTGTCCTTCGATGTCCGGCGCGGCGAGATTTTCGGCCTCGTCGGCGAATCCGGCTGCGGCAAGACCACCGTTGCCAACACCATCGCTGGTCTTGTCACCCAGAGCGCAGGCTCCATCGATTTCGAGGGCACGGCGCTTGGCGGCCGACGTGAAAAATCGATCCGCCAGTCCCTGCAGATGGTGTTCCAGGACCCCTATTCGGCGCTCAATCCGCGCCTGAGGATCAACGCCGCCATTGCGGAACCGATCCTGTTCTACAAGCTGGCCTCGAATGCGGATGAAGCCAGGCAGGACGCAAAGACATTGCTCGAAGCGGTCGGCCTTCCCGCCGATGCCGGCGCACGCTTCGCGCACGCCTTCTCCGGCGGCCAGCGCCAGCGCATCGCCATTGCCCGCGCTCTGGGTCCGCGCCCGTCGCTGCTCATTTGCGACGAGCCGACCTCAGCGCTGGACGTCTCGGTGCAGGCACAGCTCCTCAACCTCCTGAAGGATCTGCGTGATCTCGCCGGGCTCTCCATGCTGTTCATCAGCCACGACCTCGCGGTGATCCGCCAGATGTGCGACCGGGTCGCCGTGATGAAGGCTGGAGAGATCGTCGAGCTCGCCGATACCGAAACCCTCTTCACCGCGCCGAAACACGAATATACCCGCGAGCTTCTCCGCCTTGCCCCCTCGGTCGAGCGCATCATGGGGCGGGAACTGGCTTCGGCGTAAGCGTGGATGACAAGGCCTTTGCCGCCTTTCCGCGCCGGCCAAACCCCAACGGCATTGGGAACCTGTCGCCGACATCCTTTTTAGCCCGCCGCTACCCCGGCTTCGCTGGTGACCTTGGGGGGCCTCCCATCGCGAATGACTGACGCGCCCCCGCGCAAGTGCCCTTCGGGCCACAAACAAAAAGAAGACGTAAAGGAAATACCCGATCATGCCCAAATCAACCCAGCCCACGACGGGCCGCCAATGGATGCTGCTCATTCTCGTCGTGCTGGTCGCCGTCAATCTGCGGCCATTTCTTACCGCTCCCGGGCCTGTGCTGTCCGAGATCGTCGCCGATACCGGCATGGGATATGGCAGCCTGGCCCTGCTGACATTGTTGCCGATGATGCTGATGGGTGTGGGTGCCTTCGTATCCCCGTCGCTGCAGGCCTTGATCGGCACGCGGCGCGGCATTCTCATCGCTCTCGTTGTGCTGGCTGCCGGTTCCCTGCTTCGGCTCGTCGCGCCGGGCGGCATAGCGTTGGTGATGACGGCCGCCCTTTGCGGCGCAGGCGTCGCCTTTATCCAGGCGGCTTTCCCGGGGATCATCAAGGCGGAGTTTCCGCGCAGCATACCCGTGGTCACCGGCCTCTATTCCGCCATCCTGATGGGCGGCGGGGCTTTGGGCGCGCGGCTGACGCCATTCCTCGTCAGTGCCGGCTACGGCTGGCGCCCGGCTCTTGCCTGGCTCGCGGCACCGGCGCTTGTTGCTCTCAGTGCCGCGTGGCTGATCCTGTCGGATTCGCGCAGCGATCGCCCGGACAAGGCGCTCACCGGCCGGCTGCTCCGCCGGCCCCGGACCTGGACGCTCATTCTCGCCTTCGGCCTGGTCAACGCCGGCTACTCTTCGGCCGTCGCCTGGCTCGCCTCCTATTACCAGTCTCTCGGCTGGAGCAACGGAGATAGCGGCAATCTCGTAGCGCTGATGGCCATCTGTCAGGCGGCTGCCGCCCTCGCCCTTCCGGTCTTGGCCCGCCGTAGCATCGATCGCCGTGCGTTCCTGCGCTTGACGCTGGCGATGCAGGCGATCGGTTTCGCCGGTCTTGCGTTCCTGCCCCAAGCGGCGCCCGCGATCTGGGTTGGCCTGTGCGGTGCCGGCCTCGGCAGCAGCTTCTCGCTGGCAATCGTTACGGCCCTCGATCATCTGCCGCGGCCGGAAGAAGCCGGTGTGCTGGTAGCATTGATGCAGGGCGGCGGCTTCCTGATCGCGTCACTCGGCCCCTTCGCCACGGCATTTCTGCACGACATCAGCGGCAGCTTCGCCCCTGGGTGGACGCTGCATCTCGTCTGCGTCGTCGGCGTTTTCTTCCTCTATACGCGCTTCAACCCGTCACGCTACGCACAAGCCATGCATTCACCGATCTGAGCGAAATATTGCTCTCTCGATGGGTTTCGACCCTTGGCCCTCCTCGTGTGGACTGACCGGCATCTTGCGAACGAACTCGGCCAGAACACGAGAGGGGTCACCTGGCAACAAGCCTTTTCGTTTTGCGCCCACCGTTGTTGCCGAGGGTCGATGCCAATTCACTAGACATCTCGCCGTTTTGTATGCAATTCGAGGAGACAATTGCTACGGCTTGGAGTGACCAGTATGGCAAAGAAAGAGAGCGAAGGCGGCGGCGGCCGCGCTCAGGCCGTTCATCGCGTCCTGAAACGCGCAATCCTTGATCAGGCGCTGTCTCCAGGATCGAAGCTGCCGGAAGATTCGATCGGCGAAAGGTTGGGTGTCAGCCGGACCCTGGTGCGCGAGGCGCTGGTTCGCCTCAGCGAGGAAGGGCTAGTGGAGTTGCGGCCGAACAGGGGCGCCGTGGTCGCGCGACCAACCCTTGAGGAAGGGCGCAATCTGTTCCTGACCCGAATGGCGCTGGAACGGCTGGTGGTCGAGACGCTTTCTGGAAAATTGACGAACGAGCAAATCGGCATTCTCTCGTCTCATATCGCTGCCGAGGAAGCGGCAAAGAAGGAGCGCGCTCCGTCGATCCGTCTGGCGGGCGAATTCCATACGCTGCTGGCACAGATGACGAACAACGCCAGCCTCATCCGCTACGTGAACGAACTGGTCGCCCGCAGTTCCCTTATCCTTGCGCTCTATGGCCGACCGCATTCTTCGGAATGCGCCGTATCGGAGCACCAGGAGCTTCTGGACAAATTGATCGCCGGCAAAACCGACGAGGCGGCAGCCCTCATGGCGCATCACCTCGATTCGGTGACGACCCGGGCTTTGCTTCCGACCGACGGAGACAGAAACATCAAGGAAGTGCTGTCCGCCTACGCTGTCGCGGAAGGCCTTGCCTAGGCGAAACGCGGCACTCCCGGAAGGTAACCGGGAGCCTAGTGCGACAGTCGGGGCGGGAGCCATTTCATGGACACCCGCGCTACCAACCTTGTAACACTTCGACGTTCGGCACGAGGCAGACTGCCGGCTCGTGATGACGAACGTCGGTGCAGTTCAAGCTCTATCAGGCTTCGCCGACCCCACCCGACACGAGACGCCCCTTGTGGAAGGTCGCAGTCCTGGCGGGCATCCGGGCCACCGCCTCTGCCGAGCAGCTCGCTCCGACGAGCGTGAACGAGGCCTCATCGCCGGCATTTGGCCAAGCGCGTTTGCCCTTGTCGTCGAGGGGCAGAATGCCACCGGTGGCGATAGACATGGACCGGGACAGACGGAATTCGTCCGAACCACGATAAAGCTGCGCGTAGAGATATGCCTTTTCCAGCATGTCTCCGCTGCCGAATGGCGACCAGTGGTCGATGACGCTGTCGGTTCCGGTCATGACGAAGACCCCCTTCTGGGCGAGCTGCGGCAAGGGCATCATCAGTCCACCGATCGGCACCGTCGAGGCAATCGAGATCTTCTGTTCCGCCAGGCGCGACGCCGTCTCCTCCAGCACCTCCGGAGCAAGTGTCGTCAGTGCGAAGGCGTGGCTGATCGTGACTTTGCCGCGCAGAGCGGGATTCTTCTCCACCGTATCGATCATGTAGTTGACCGCCGCCACGCCGGCGGGGCTCGTTTCATGCAGATGAATGTCCACACCCTTGCCGGTATCCAGCGCGATCTGGAACATGGCGTCGAGTGACTTTTCCATGGCGCCGTCGACATTCGTCGGATCCAGGCCGCCGACATACTGAACGCCCATCTGCATGGCTTCACGCATCAGGCCATCAACCTTGGAGTGAAGCAGGCCGTGCTGGGGGAAGGCGACGATTTCGCACACGAAATCATCACGATGGTTTTCCAACGCCTGCTGCAGGTGCTCCAGGCTTTTGAGACCGCTGACCGGGTCGATGTTGCAATGGCTGCGTGCGACCGTGCTTCCCTTGGACTGCAGCAGCGCGATCAGGCCCTCGGCGCGCTCGCGCGAGGTCGGCAGCAACTGAGGAAGCAGCTTCTCCTCGAGCGCGATCATATCCATGATGGTTTTGCCCTGACGCGGGCGCGGCGCCTGCCATGGGCCACCATAAAACGTCTTATCGAGATGGATGTGCATATCGCGCATCGACGGCAGCAACAGTTGGCCGTGCGCCTGATAGCGCAGCACACCTTCGGGCAGGTTCGCATTTTCCGCGTGCAAGGCGACGATCGCGCCGTCCTTGATCTCCAACGCGTAGAGCGCAGTCCGTGTGGCGACGACGACATCGCCGTCATACTCGAACCCCTCCTCCAATCGCACGCCGGTCAGGATGTAGTGGCGATCCGCGAGCGTCTTGGTGTTCGTCTCGCCAGCGCTCTCACCCGCGCTGGCCGATGCCTCGCGAACCGCTCCGCCAGACAACCCGGCGACAGCGCACGCCGTGGTCAGCGCCCCGCTCCGGCTGAGAAAGGTTCTGCGGCTTTGCCGTAGCATCTGTTCCAACATTGTTGCGTTGCCTCATCATGGATTGGGTTAGGGCCGCCAATCTACCGAACGGCGCCACCGCATGGCAGCGACATTTACCAATGCTGGCTATTCGATTTGCCAATGCAAGCGGGCGACCACGCAGCGATCGTGAATAACAAAGGGGTGGACGCCTCCCCTCTGTCGCTACCTCCGCAGGTCACAGTACTCGATGAGGCGTTCCGCCAGCGCCAGTGCTGCGGGGCTAGCATCGTCGCGGTAAAACAGCGCCAGTTCAAAGTCATCGACGGATGGCAGACGCTCGGCAGCGCCCAGCACGCGGTGGGAAGGCAGACGGCAGCTCGCAGGCAAGAGACTGACACCAAGCCCGGCAGCCGAGGCGGCGGCAAGCGCTGCGAGACTGGCGCTGCTGTAGCTGATACGCCAGCGGATGCCGAGAGTATCGAGCGCCTGACATAATTCGTCGCGGTAGAGGCCGTTCAGCGGGAACACAGCCAAAGGCACCGGCACCTGTTCGATCGCCGGGCGCACGAGGCTGTCCAGCCACAGCAACGGTTCCGGCCTTGCCGCGCGCGGCTGTTGCTTGCGGCGCTGCTTGACGAGAATAAGGTCGAGCTCCCCGTCCCGATAGGCGAATTGCAGATCGGCGCTGAGACCGCTCGTCACGTCCAGCCGCAGGTGCGGATGCTGGCTATTGAAAGCCGCCAGCAGATCGGCCGTCGGCACCATGAAATCCTCGGGCATTCCCAAGCGCAGCACGCCGTCGCGCCATGGGCCCGCCAAGGCGTCATGCGCCTCTTCGTTCAGCGCGATGATGCGACGCGCATAGCTCAGCAACTTGACCCCTTCCTCCGTCAGTTGCACCTGATGTGACGAGCGTTCGAAAAGCGCCTTCCCGAGCATTTCCTCCAGTCGGCGAATTTGCTGGCTGACTGTCGATTGGGAAAGGTTCACCCGCTCGGCTGCGCGGGTGAAGCTGTTGCTTTCGCAAATGGCCACAAAGCTCAGCAACAGCTGGGGATTGAACATGGGATAGCGGTTCATTCGTCCCCCAAAATGTGCTGGAGCCGATTGCGGCGAGGATGACGGCGGATCGCCGCACCATGCGATCACCAGGCGGTCCAGATCACGCGTCAAACCAAGATTGAATGCGTTGCATTTATTATCTTGTATACAATCTGCATGCAAAGGGAAAAGTACAGGCTTCGCTGCGGAACGATGGCCAGCCTCCATCCGAACCTACCCTAGAAGCCCTGGAGCGCGCCAGGTATGCGCCCGACGAGTTCATGAAGGATCGTCGCGTTTGGAACGGAAAATCGGTTCCTGCATCTCGCACCCCGGTCCATTCGCTAACGCAATGGTTTCCATCGGTTTTCTTAATTTCCGAACAGCCGAATACATCCCTATAGGCGAGGCCATGTCGCGCGCTCCGGTCGCGAATTGCCCAATGCGGCAGCGGCGAACATCGCATTGGCACCCCAGACGCAGCAACGAGCAGCTGCCTCTCGAAAGGCGGCGAGCCCGAGGGCGAACAGCCGCCTGGAAAGGTGCAATGTGATGACGCAAGAACTGGACAGCGCAGCCCGTTCCGACACGATCCCAGGCGAGCGCGCCTCCACATGCGCGCTTCGCGTCGGTTTCCTGGCCAGGATCGCGTCATCTCTTCTCCTTTATCCAGGGTATCGAAGGCTCTGGATATCCAACCTTTTCTTTTTCGGGGGCCTCTGGACGCAGACGCTCGTGCTCGGCTGGCTGGTGTTTGAGACCACCCGCTCGGAGTTTTCCGTCGCCCTCTTCACCGCGGCAAGGCTGGGACCGATGATGCTTGGTCCCCTCGCGGGCGTGATCTCGGACCGCTTCGACCGGCCCCGGCTGCTTTTGGCTGCGTCCGGCTGGGCCTTTGCCGTCCTCAGCGTGATTGCGCTTCTCGTAGCACTGGACAAAATATCCTTCTGGGGCCTGGTCTTTGGGGGCTTCTGCATTGGCCTGGCGCAATCCCCATCCCAGCCGGCACGTTTCGCGCTGGTCGCCGATCTCGTCGATCGCGAGAAGCTCAGCAACGCGAATGCTCTGAACTCGCTTGTCCTGAGCTTGACGCAGATGATCGGGCCGGCGCTCGGAGGAACGATGATCCTAGCATTCGGCGCTGCATCGGCGCTCGCCATCTCCGCCTGCTGGTATCTCATTTCGTTCGTTGCGCTCTGGCCGATGAGGAACCTGAAGAGCAGCCGGCAACCAGATCGAGAAGAAAGCTTCGCGAGCCTTGTCGCGGCAGGCTTTCGCACCATCTCCGGGAACGTCCTCCTCCGGTCTGTCCTGGCCGTCACGTTCCTGGCCAATATTCTGTTGTGGCCGATCTACCAGGGCTTCATGCCGGTAATCGCCAAGGAACATCTGGGCCTGACGCCTCAGGGGCTCGGCCTGTTACTAACATGCGCCGGTACCGGCAGCCTGGCTGGGGCTCTTGTCATCGCCAGTCTCGGAGACTTCCGCTACAAGGGCGGCCTTTTCCTGATTGGCACGGCGATCTGGGGAGCCCTATGGGCGACCTTCGCCTTGTCGTCCTCGGTGCCCCTATCGTTTGTTCTCATGGGGCTCATCGGACTGTCGGCGTCACCGTTCGGCATCCTGCAGACCACGCTCATGCTCATGATGACCGAACCGCACGTGCAGGGACGCGTGATGGGCATCCAGGAATTGACCATCGGCGTGATGCCGGTTTCGAGCCTGCTGCTCGGCTCGGCGGCAGAAATCATCGGCATTGCCAATGTGGCGCTGATCAGCGGGACGCTGTTGGCCATTTCACTTGCGATCTTGGCTCTGCGTGTTCCGGAACTGCTACGCTACAGCGGCCACAATAACTGAGCGCGCCAATAGAAGCCTACCCTCGCGATGCAGTGTCGTTTTGCCCTCTTAACGGGATGAGCGGCTTGCAGCTTCCACAAACGCGTCAAATACGCGAGCGCCCGGATGGCTTTCGGCGTCCAGCAATTCCGGGTGCCATTGCAGCCCCATGGCAAAAGACTGCGAGCCGATCTCGATCGCTTCGACGACTCCATCGGATGCTCGGGCCGTGACGGTCACGGCGCCGGATACCTCCACAATCGCCTCTCGATGAAACGTGTTCACAGCGAATGTGTCGGCGCCGAAGATTTCAGCCATTCTGGTGCCGGCGACGACGCGAACGTCATGCGACACATTTGCCTGGTCATGATTGAGGGCTTCCGGCCACGACGAATGGACATCCGAGACCATCCGGCAGCCGTTGAGACACCCAAGCATTTGCATGCCATTGCAGATGCCAAGCACAGGTTTTTCGCGCGCGAGGAACCCTTCCATCAACGCCATATCGACGGCAAGACGATCAGATGGCGGATACTGGGATTGGTCTCCATCGACGTACCAGTCTTTCGGAAAGTTGATACGGCCACCGACGCTCAGGAACCCGTCAAACTCCTCGACGACCTGGTCAACCAGATCAGGAATGTACGGGATGCCGAAGGCAAAAGCGCCGGCGCGGCGGATCGCAGAGAAGTAATTCTTCGAGGTATCATAGCGTCCGCCACCTGAACTGGTGTTCTCATCCATGATCACGGCGATCTTCGGCATGCGGTCCATTGGTTCATCCCAGTTTCCAGAAATTCTACGTCTATTTATCCCGTCCGGATCGCGCGGGCAGTCGTTTTCATATCGACACCACGTCTATTTTCGAACAAGACCCCCTGGCCGCTCCACCGGCTAGGCTCGAGGATCAGCGCGCGGGCGATGCCGATGCGCTGGCGCTGGCCGCCGGAGAACTCATGCGGATAGCGCCCCGCCTAATATTTCAATTACTTATGTATTCACCCCTCACGTACAGACGTCCGCGCTCCGTCGACGCCCGGTCGGTAGACGGCCGAGCTCTCGCCGAACCCATCATCGGCCGCGGCGCTGCCTCTCAGGTTTAAAGAAGCTCGGCCATCGACTGTAGGAGCCGGTCGATCTGGTGAGGCGTGTGCTCGGAAAACACCGCAAGCCGCATGGTCGAGACGTCTGACGCATCGGAATAGCCGCCGGGCTGCTGCACCCTGACGATGATGTCGCGCTCCGCAAGACGATCGCGCAATTGCTCGAGGTCGGTGACGCCCTTGATGGTGACGATCGGCACTGGCGTGTCAACGACTTCGAAACCCAGTGCCCGCAGCCCGCTGCGCATATGCTTGACGTTGCGGATGAGATTGGCACGCTTTTCCGGCGTCGTTTGCAGAACCCGCAACGATGCGGCGGCGGCGGCCGCAAGACCCGGAGGCGCCGGCGAGGCACCACGCATGATCATGGCATTGCCCGCGATCTTCGCGGCAAGACCCGCATCCCCAGGGACGATGCCGCCAAGCGCACCGAATGCCTTGCTCATCGTACCGGCAAGATAGTTGCCCTCGCCTTCGAGCCCCGCATGTTGCAGCGATCCGCGGCCGGTCTCGCCAAGGACGCCAACGCCGTGGGAATCGTCGATGCAGAGCAATGCGCCATCATAGGAGGCCATCGCTTGCCGGAAATCTGCAAGCGGCGCCAACTTGCCCGAGGACGGAAAAACGCCATCCGTCAGCACCGCCGGCCGCTCGCCCGGTTTCACATGCTGCGACAATTGCGCGGCCAGATCGTCCGGGTCGGCATGGCGAAATTCATGGATCCGCTTGCCGAGCGTCGGGATTGCGTCGCGGGTGCTGTAGTGCGTCGCCGAATCCATCAGGATCACGTCGAAATCGTCGCGCAAGCCCTGCAGCAGCACCATCGGGCTGGTGTAGCCGGAGATCATGTAGACGACCTCTTCCGTGCCGAACCAGTCACGCAGCCGCTCCTGCAGGTCGGCATAGACCTGCATATGGGCGAGCGTTCCAGGCCCCATGCCGTACTGTCTGGTCGCATCGCAGGCCGCCTCGATCACCTCCGGGTGGCCGTGCAGGCAGAAGTAGGACGTGCCGCAATAGTAGTCGACCTCGCGCCCGCCGATGAACATGCGGGCACCCAAGGGTGACTCCATCTTGATCGGAGCGGCCATGGTCCGGGTCACGCCGCTTCCGCCTGGGATGGGCTGCGCCGCTCCAGGAACATCGGCCCGACGCGGATGCCGCGCTTGCCGTTGTCGTCGACGGCGTCGAGCTCGAGGATCTCGTCTTCGTAAAGCCGTCCATGCATGCGGAAGCGGCCTTCCTCGACCGGCTCGCAAGTGTGGGTGCAGAAATATTCAATCAGGCACTTCAGCCCGCCATGGCTGTAGGTCAGGTAGGTGATGTTGAAATCCGGTCCGTATTCGCCGAGATGCGGCGCGATCCCGTCGGGAACGGTCTCATCATCAGGTGCCTCGATGCGTGTCCAACTCGCATCCTTCCAGATGAGCTTGCCGGCTTCGGGGAAGGAGAGGTTCATGTGGGCGTAGTCCGCGCCGCGGCCGTAGATACGGCCGTCGATGACGAAATCGTTGCCGGCGATCGGGCGGATCTGGTGCGGCACGCCCTCGCCCATCAGATAGATCTTGCCGTCCTTGGATTTGACCTCGACGATCTCCTGCGTGGCGTCGTCGCGATAATAGCCTGGCAGGGTCTTGAACTGCGCTTCGGAGATCTCCGGAGGACGCTGCACGCGCTCCGGCATCTTGCCCATCTTGCGCTCTGCAAGGACGATGCGCACGCCGTCCACCCCAAGCCGCGAGGCGATCTGGTTGGCGAAATCAAGGGTAGCGAAGATCAGCACCCCGACGCCGGCGGCAGGCAGAAGCATCATCTGTGAGGCGTAGCCGTAGACGGCACCACCGTGGCCGACGGAGGTCCAGCCATCGACGTCGCCGGAACCAAAGCACAGGCCATAGCCGTTGAGCGTCCTGTCGTGGCCGGCCGGACGCTTGCCGAACGGCGTCCACATCTCGCGCAGCGAGGCTGGCGAGATGATGGAATTGCCCTCTGCGTCGAAGCCGCCACGCAGCAGGCACTGCGCGTAACGCGCCATGTCACCGGTGGTGGAGAAGATGTTGCCGGCCGGAGATCCGCCGAGGCTGAAGACCGGGGCCGGAGTGTCGCCGTCGAGCGTCCACATGTCGGCAGGCGCGAGCCGCTCGCGAATGCCGGGCGCCATGCCGCAGGAGGAGTTGTCCATGCCGAGCGGCTTCAGGATATTGGCGGCGACATAGTCGGAATAGCTCTGGCCGGTCACCGTCTCGATCACCCGGCCGACGACCGCGATGCCGGCATTGGAATAGTGCATCACCCCAAGGCTCGGATCTTGCTTCAGGATCGAGCTCGCGAGCTCGTTAACGGTATCTTCGAGCGGCGGCCGGGTGGCGTCGAGATAGTGGCCGCTCTTCGGCTCGCGCACGAGACCGGCCGTATGGGTCATCAGCTTGCGCAGGCTGATGACCGAACCGTGTGGCCCGCCTTCAGCGCCGGCGAACGGATTTATCGGCTTGAACCCCGGCAGATAGGTCGAGACGTCGACATCGATATCGACCAGGCCCTTTTCAACCAACTGCATGATTGCCAGCGAGGTGAAGGTCTTGGTGATCGAGCCGATGCGGAAGCAGGTGTCCTTGCCCATGTCGAAATGGCGGTCATGGCGCTGGACATGGCCCTCGGCGAGCACGCCATCTCGATCAACGAGGGCGTAGGAGATCGACGGGATCGCCTTGTCCTCGACCTCGTATCGGATCAGATCCTCGAAAAGCTCGATGGCAGCAGCAGACAGAGAGGACATGGAAAATGCTCCTTTGATCTTAAAGAGATTGGGGGACCTTAAAGGCATTGGGTCTCAATGGGCGTGACGGGGGTCGAGCATGTCGCGCAGCGCATCGCCGACCAGGTTCCACGACAGCACGAAAAGGAAGACGGCAGCGCCGGGGAAGGCCAGCGTGTACCAGAACTGGAAGGGGTTGCCGGGTTGGCCGACGATCCAGTTGCGCGAATAGGCGATGAACTGCCCCCAGTCGGCGTAGCCTTCTTCGGTACCGACACCGAGGAAGCTGAGCGCCGAGGCCGACAGCACCATGGAGCCGGTCGCCATCGTCGCCAGAACCAGCACCGGGAACATGGCATTCGGCAGGATATGCAGCACGATCAGCCTGAGGTCGCTGGCGCCGTAGCTCCTCGCCGCGTGGATGTAATCCATCTCACGGATCCTCAGGATCTCGCTTCTGACGATACGGGCATAACTCATCCAGCCGAATGTCGTCAGCGCGATCGTGATCGGCACGATGCCCTTGCCGAGCAGCGCCGTCAGCACCATCGCCGCGATCAGGAAGGGCACTGCCATGAACACGTCGACGATGCGCATCAGCACTTCCTCGACGACCCCGCCGTAATAGGCGGCGACTGCACCGACGACCGTGCCGATCAGCACCGAGATCGCGACGACCCCGAGCCCGATCTTGAATGCCGTGCGCGTGCCCCAGACGACACCGTAGAAGATGTCGTACTGGCCCTGCGTGGTGCCGAAAACGGCCTCCGGCGACGGTGGCTGCGGCGTTGCCAGGAAGCCGGCGCGCGGCGTGTCGTAGGGGGAAAGCTGGAAGCTTTGCGGCGGCGCCAGGACCGGCGCGAAAACGGCGATCAGCACGAAGGCGGTGAGGATCACGACGCCGAACAGGGACACCGGATTTCGTGCGAGGTAACGAAGAAACTTCATTGCGTCTTCACCCTCGGATCGAGCAACGGATAGATGAGGTCGACGATCAGGTTCATCAGCACCAGGACAACCGCAAAATAGAGGCCGAAGCCGAGAACGGCAGGAAAATCGAGATTGGCGGCGGTCTTGGCGGCGAACTGGCCGAGTCCGGCATAATCGAAGATGGTCTCGGTGATGACGACGCCACCCATCATTACGGCCAGTTCCATGCCGGCGATGGTCGCAAGCGGCAGAAGTGCGTTGCGCCTGGCGTGATGCAATTCGACGACGCGGCGCGGCAGACCCTTGGCACGGGCGGTGCGCACATAATCCTGTCGCAGCGTTTCCAGCATCGAGGTGCGCATCACCCGCGTCATGCTGGCGACGTTGACATAGGTCAGCGTGATGACGGGTGCTGCGAGGTGGCGAAGCGCATCGGCGAAGATCGCCAGACTGCCGTTCAGCAATGCGTCGACGGTGTTGGCGCCGGTGTAGCGGACGAAGTCGCTGGAGCTGACCACGGTCTGGGCCCATTGGCTGAGCCGGCCGGGTGGGAACCAGTCAAGCGCCGAATAGAAGATCAACAGCATCAACAGGCCGAAGACGTAAACCGGGAAAGACCAGCCGAGAATCGTGAAGATGCGGATGACGTGGTCCGGCCAGCGGTTGAGATAGATGCCGGCGCGCGAACCGAGGCAGACGGCGAGCAGCAGGCAGGGAACGAAGGCGAGCACCACCAGTTCCAGTGTTGCCGGAAACAGCGACATCAGCGCCGTCGACACCGGCTGACGGGCGGTTTCCGACCAGCCGAGATTGCCGCTGAGCACACCGCCGATCCAGCGGCCATACTGGATGTAGGTGGGATCATTGAGCCCATACTGCTCGATCATCCTGCGGATGCTCTCCTGACCACCCTTGAGATAATCGGGCGACGGCGCATAGGCCGCCAGTCTCTGGGTCGGCGAAAGCGACATCTGCAGCGCGAAGATCATCAACGACAGTGCGAAGAGGACGATCGGCAGCATCATCAGTCGTCTGAGTGCATAGTTCAGCACGGTTCATACGTTCCGATTTCAGGGAGAATGAAACAGGTGCG
>NZ_JBQENM010000021.1:0-57587 GCF_052044795.1 Ensifer sp. 22521 | reverse complement strand
CGCGCACTCGCCAATCAGTCGTTGGCCTTGGTGACCGGGTAGAAGTCCCAGGCGCCGTAGAGGATCATGTTGTCGACATAGCCATCGATATTGCTGCGGGTGACGACGTAGCCGAAGTCCTCCCAGAGGAACTGGGTGGTGGCGTAATCGTACGACATTTCCTGCAGCTTGGCGTAGATCGGCTCGCGCACGGCGGGATCGACCGAGGCCCAGGCTTCGTCGAGCAGCGGCTTGAATTTCTCGGCCATCAGGTCGCGGTAACCTTGGCCGACCATGCCGCCGACGAGGCCCGTGGGCGAGAGATAGTAGCTGGCAGCGCCGAGCGGACCGCCCGGATCGGAATAGTCCGGACCCCAGCCCATTACGGTCAAGGGTGCTGCCGGCTTTTCGCGGTTGTTGAGCTTGTCCGAAACGGATGCCCATGGCAGCGCCTGGATCTGCATCTTGAACTTCGGATTGATGCGCGAAAGGCCCTGCTGCAAGGCCGAGAGCGCTGCGGTCAGCTGCGGGTAGCCTTCGGTCACATAGGCCGTGAAGGTAAAGCCGGTATCCCAGAGCTTGCCGCCGAACGCCTTCTTAAAGTGTTCCTCGGCCTTGGCGGGATCGTAGCTGTAAACAGGCGAGTCCGGGCGATAGCCCATGATGCCGCGCACTGTCGGCCCGCGCGACTGCACCGTCTTGCCGAGCAGCACCTGGTTCAGCAGCGCATCGTAGTTCTGGGCGTAGTTGAAGCCCTTGCGCACGTCGATGTCTGCGAAGAAGTCCGGCGGGATGCCGGCACCGTCCAGTTTGCCACTGCCGATAGCCGGGTTGTCGTTGTCATCGAGTGGCCAGGCGAAGAAGATGCCGCGCGAGAACACTTTCTGCAGGCCGTCGATGACTTTGACGCCCTCGGTCTTGCTGAGCTCGTCGATGAACTCGACGGGGGCCGTGACGAAATCGGCGTCGCCGGACAGCAGTTGCAGACGCCGCGTCGTCCATTCCGGCACCGTGCGCATGACCACGCGCTCGAGCTTGGCCGGCCCCATGAAATAATTGTCGAAGCGCTTCAGGGTGATGCGCCGGTCGGTGCGATCCCATTCCTCGAGCATGAAGGGGCCGGTGCCGTTTTCTTCGGCGAACAGCGGATTGGCGCCGAGTTCCGGACGGTAATGAGCCTTCCAGGTGTCGCCAGAGCCATCCCAGCCGCCGACGGAAGCGACCCATTCCTTGTCGAGAACCGAGGTGCCGAAAGGCAGCGCGATCACGCCAAGCGTTGCCGGAAACGACTTTGGCAGCTTGAGCGTGACGTTGTCGCCATCGACGACGATCTGCGACGCGAGTTGATCATAGACCTTGCGTAAAACCTCGGGGCTGGCGTCGTTGATGGATTTGACCTCACCTTCGGTCTCTACCCACTTGGCGATGTCGGTGTATTTGCCAGCGGTGATCACCTCGGTGATCGCGTTCGACATCCACGACTGCCCCTGAAGGATGGCGCGCAGCAGCGAATAGCGCACGTCCTCTGGCGTAATCTGGCCGTAACCCGGCTCGATCGTCGCCTTTTGCGCGTCCGTCAGCTTGTCGTAATATTCCCAGGTGACTTTGCCGTCGGCGCCCTTGATCCCGACCTTGTGGGTGAAAACGCCCTTGCGGATCGGAAAGGTGTAGCTGACGGAGCCGTCAGTGCCTTGCTTGATGAGGCCGTTCTCCAGCGACGGCACCTCCGTCGAGAGCGACGGCACGAACTCGGAAATCTTCGAGCCGTTGAAGTTCAACAGGCGGCTGTAGATATTGAGCGAGCCGTAGGAGCTCGGCGTGTTGGCAATATAGGCTGGGTCGAACGACTGTATGTCGTCGGTCCACATGAAGACGAAAGTGCCGGGGTTTTTGGTCTCGGCCATAGCGGGCGCAGCCGCGATGCCGAGCCCCAGGCAGAGGGCCAGGGCTAAGGTGCGTTTCATCGTTGTTCCCATTTGGTGGAGGCGGAAGTTTTTCTTCTCGTTATGGGGGAGGCTAGAAGAGCCCTTGCACGTCTGTCCAATGTGTAATTAGGATAGACTATGCAAAACACGCATGAGGGCCAGCATGGAACTGCAATGGCTTGAAGATTTTCTGGAAATTGCCGCGACCAGGAATTTCTCGACGGCGGCGACTGCACGCAATATTTCGCAACCCGCCTTTAGTCGCCGCATCAAATCGCTTGAGAACTGGATCGGCGCGGACCTGATCAACCGCAGCACCTATCCCGTGCAATTGACGCGGGCCGGCACGATGTTCCTGCCGGGCTGCCAACGCCTCGTGCGCGAGGCCTACCGGCTACGCACCGATTGCCGCAATGTCGCCGGCGAGAGCTCGGCCATGCTGACGTTTACTTCGCTGCATACGCTGGCGATGTACTTCTTCCCGAAATGGATCGGCTCGCCGCTGATCTCGCGTTTGCCCCTTCGCACCAGCATGCATGCTGCCGACTTCCTTGAAAGCATCGATCACCTTTGCTCGGGCCAGTGCGATTTTGCCATCACCTATGTGCATCCCGATGGCCCGCCGGTATTGGAAGGCGGCCCGTTCGAATCCCTGCAGATCGGCAAGGACCGGCTCATCCTGGTTTCGGGAACCGACGAAAATGGCCGCCCGCTGTTCGACATCGACGTGTCCGAAACCACGGAAATCCCCTACCTCGCCTATTCCTGGAGCGACGGCTACATCGGCAAGCTGGCGACCTTGATCCAGTCGCGCTGGCGTCGCCCGCTCAATCTCAGCACTGTCTACCAGTCTGGCCTCGCCGACGGTCTGAAGCACATGGCCGTCGCCGGCCGCGGTGTCGCCTGGCTGCCGCAGATCTGCGTGGCGGAAGCGATGCGGCAGGGCCGCCTTGCCCAGATCGGCGGCCCACAGATGTCACTCGAAATGGAAATCCGGATCTTCAGACGCGCCGGTCCCGGCAGTCCTGACAGCGATGGGTTGTGGCAGCATCTCAAGCAGTGCGCGGCGCTGCCGCAGTACAAAAGTGGTTTCGATGTCGATATCGACGCCGCCTAGAGCGTCGTGGTGCCCGAATGCAGCGGATCGCCGCCTATGCGAAGATAGGCGGCTCAATGCACGAAACGCATAGTTTCGCCTGCCACATTCGTGACACATTGATTTCACTCGGTTTTGTGGCCTAGGCGGAAGGTCGTGGTGCAGCGCACAGGCCGTGGCGGTCCGCCTCACCGGGACGACCCTGCCATTCAACCATATTGACAGGATGCAACCTCGTTGCGAGACCTGAGGACGCAACGTCCCCTCGCAATCGGGTCCATGTGCTGATGTCCCTGTCCAAATCCGCAACACCTGAACTGCCCGAGGATGTCATCCTTTCTGTGGAAGACCTTGAAGTCTGTTTCGCCGCCCACACTCGCGCCGAGCTGCGCGCGGTACGCGGCGTCTCCTTTCGCATAGCGCGCGGCGAGACCGTCGCGCTGGTCGGCGAATCCGGGTCCGGAAAATCGGTCACGGCGATGACGATCATGCGGCTGACCGAGTATGACGGTGCGACCATCACCGGCGGGCGAGTGCTGATGCGATTGAAGGACGGCCCGGTCGCCGACCTCGCCAAGCTCTCTGAAAAGCGCGTCGAAGCTCTTCGCGGCGCGGACATCTCGATCGTGTTCCAGGATCCGATGTCGAGCCTAAACCCGGTCTTTACCGTCGGCGACCAGATCGCCGAGGCGGTGATCTATCACCAGGGCAAGACGCCGGAAGAAGCGCGCCAGGTCGCGCTCAACACCCTCAAGCTCGTCCGCGTGCCCGATGCGGACCGCCGGCTCGACCAATATCCGCACCAGCTTTCCGGCGGCATGCGCCAGCGCGTCATGATCGCGATTGCCCTTGCCTGCCGCCCATCGCTGATGATCCTCGACGAGCCGACGACCGCGCTCGACGTGACCATTCAGGCGCAGATCCTCGATCTCGTTCGTGCCCTGCAGCGCGAAATCGGTATGTCAGTGCTGTTCATCACCCACGACATGGGCGTCGTCGCCGAAGTCGCCGACCGCGTCTGCGTCATGCTCAAGGGCGAAATCGTCGAAACCGGCTCAGTTTACGACATTTTCGCCAAACCGAAGCATGCTTATACACGCGCCCTGATTTCCGCCGTGCCACGCCTCGGCAGCATGGCCGACAAGGATGCGCCGGAAAAATTCCCGCTGCTGGTGTTTGAACCGGAGCAGCAACTCGCGGAGGCGACAGAATGAACGCGTCTGCGCAAATGACGGACGCCCGGCGCCCTCTCGTCTCGGTGCGCAACCTGGTCACGCGCTTCGACCTGACGGCGGGGCTGTTCGGCCACGTCTCCGGCCGGGTGCATGCGGTGGAGAACGTCACCTTCGATATCTTTCCGGGCGAAACCCTGGCGCTGGTCGGTGAATCCGGTTGCGGCAAGTCGACGGTTGCCCGCTCGATCATGCAGCTCGATCGACCACGGTCGGGCTCTATCCGCTTCGATGGAACCGAGCTGATCGGCGCGCCGCGCCCCGTCCTCGCGAGATTTCGCCGCGAAGCCCAGATGGTCTTCCAGGATCCTTTCTCCTCGCTCAACCCGCGCATGACGATCGAGCAGTCGCTGATGGATCCGATGCGGGTTCACAAGCTGGGCTCGACGGAGGTCATGCGCGCCCGTGCCGCCGAGCTTCTGGCTAAGGTCGAGCTTTCGCCCGAGCACCTCGAGCGCTATCCGCATGCGTTTTCCGGCGGCCAGCGCCAGCGCATCTGTATCGCCCGCGCGCTCGCGCTCAACCCGCGTCTCATCGTCGCCGACGAGGCGGTTGCCTCGCTCGACGTGACGATCCAGGCGCAGGTCATCAATCTCTTGATGGACCTGCAGCGCGAAATGCAGATCGCGCTCCTCTTCATCAGCCACGATATGGCCGTGGTCGAACGCATCGCCCACCGCGTCGCCGTCATGTATCTCGGCGAGATCGTCGAGATCGGCGATCGCCGCTCGGTATTCGGCAACCCGCAGCACCCCTATACCCGCAAGCTGCTATCGACCGTTCCGATCGCTGACCCGACACGCCGCCCGGAAGGACGCCAGCCGATGTCCGACGAAATCCCGAGTGCGGTGCGTGGGCCGGACTTCGTGCCGCACGAACTGCCGATGCGGCAGATCTCATCGAGCCATTACGTGCGGCAGGTCGTAACCGGCTGACAACGGCCGCAATTTCCCGTCCAGATCAGAGTAACCCAACATGAGCACTTCCGAAGTGACGCAATCGGCTGCGAGCGCGGCCGGCATGGCGTCGGCAGACATCGACAACGGCGCAAACGAGGTGAAGGCCGAGGGCTTCCTGCGTCCAACGGCTGCCGAGCAACCGACGCCCTATATCGAAGTCGACGAGAGACGGCTTACGCGCAACATCAAGGGCATGCAGCAGCGCGCCGACGCGGCCGGCGTCACGATGTTTCCGCATGTGAAGACGCACAAGAGCCTCTACATCGCACGACAGCAGCTCGAGGCAGGCGCGCGCGGCATCACCGCATCCAAGCCCAGCGAGGCACTGATCTTCGCCGAAGCCGGGATCCCGTCGATCATCCTCGCCTATCCCATCGTCCGCGCCGCGTCACTCGATCGCCTGCTGCCTGTGGTAAAGGCACGGGGCGTCGAGCTGCGTACGATTGCGGCGAGCGAAACGGGTGTCGATGCGCTGTCGGAAGCCGCCAACCGACACGGCGTCGAGATCGGCGTGTTCCTCAAGGTCGACGTTGGCCTCGGTCGCGTCGGCCTCAAACCCAATGGTCCTGCAGCGCTCGATTTGTGCGCAAGAATCGCCGCCACCGACGGCCTGCGTTTTGCCGGCCTGCTTTCGCACGCCGGACATGCCTACGCGGCTTCCCAACCGCACGCCTTAGCCAAAATCGCCCGCGATGAGGCGACAGACCTCGCCAGTCTCGCCGACCGGCTTCGCGAGCGCGGAATCGCGGTCGACTGCATTTCCGTCGGCGCGACGCCGACTTGCCAGGGCGCGCCGCTGCCCCAGGAGGTCGACTGTATCCGGCCCGGCAATTACGTCTTTCTGGACGGCACCGCGCTCCGGCTTGGTATCTGCTCTGCCGACGACCTCGCGCTTTGCGTGGTCGCCCGCGTCGTTGCCTCCAACGACACTCACTTCGTCATTGACGCCGGCTCGAAGTCCATGAGCTCCGATCGCGGCGCGCATGGCATGGGTGGTGCAGGCTTCGGCACTGTCGTCAGCGCCGAAGGCGACGGCGAAACCGGTATGTGGACACTCGAACGACTGTCCGAAGAGCATGGTTTCGTTCCCTTCTCGGGACGTCCCCTGCCGCTCGGCAGTCGCGTGCGTGTGTTCCCCAACCACTCCTGCGCCTCGATCGCCAACTTTGACAGTTTCATCCTACGTCGCGTCGATGGTACCGCGCTCAGCCTCCCCGTGGATGCCCGCAGCGGCCAGACCTGACGAGCGTCACCGGCTTTACCAATCTCAACTCTCTCTCCCTCGCACTCCGGCCCCGGCTGCACATCGCCGGGAACCGTCCTCGTCTTGCAGCGTTTCTCGTTCCACCGGTGCTTTCGGACGCTGGACCGCACGAGAGAACCTGGATCGTACAGATCACAGGTTAGAGCAGAGGGTAAAAGACGATATGGGTTTGGTGCAACTCGGCCGGGCTCGCCTTGCGCTGGTGCTTCCACGGCATCGCGAACTCCTGCGCATGACAAAGAACCAACAGCTCTACGACCTTTACGAGGCCTATGCGCGCGAGTCGATGACCCTCGACAATCTGTTGCGGGAACTTCCGCGCCGCGAGAAGCAGGTATCCGAACATCAGCAAATCTGCCTGGACCTGCAGGCCGAAGTAGTAACGCTGCTGACGCGACTCGCAGAGCCGCTCAAGCCGGGAGCGTTGTAGCATCCGGCCGCGACAGCCCCGGAGGCATCGTGCCCGACGCTTAACGCTTTTAAGCGACCCAACTTCCAGCGCCTCAGCTCGGAATTCGCCCCGAAGGCCACCTGATCTGATCAAAACGAGTTCCTATATTACAGTTCCGTCGCCGGCGGTTCATTCCCCTTGAGTGGAGATGAGACCAAGGCGTATTTATCAACCGGAGGAATTCTGGATGACCAAGAGAGCTGTTCTGGCCGGTGGCTGTTTCTGGGGGATGCAAGACCTGATCCGCAGGCTTCCCGGCGTCACCGATACGCGCGTGGGTTACACCGGTGGCGACGTGCCCAATGCAACCTACCGCAATCACGGCACCCATGCCGAGGGCATCGAAATCCTCTTCGATCCGGAGAGGATCAGCTACAGGCGAATTCTGGAGGTCTTCTTCCAGATCCATGACCCGACCACGAAGAACCGCCAGGGCAATGACATTGGCATGTCCTATCGGTCGGCAATCTATTACGTCGATGACGAGCAGAAGCGAATTGCCGAAGATACCATCGCGGACGTGGAAGCATCAGGCCTGTGGCCAGGCAAGGTCGTGACCGAAGTGGAGCCCGTGGGAGATTTCTGGGAGGCCGAGCCGGAACACCAGGACTACTTGGAGCGCTATCCCAACGGCTACACCTGCCATTTCCCGCGCGCGAACTGGGTTCTGCCCCAGCGGTCGGCGGCGGAATGATCGCTCTACGTGGGGATGCTGGAAAGAACTTGGGCCCAACCGCGTAGGATGGGCTCTTGGCCGGGAACAGTCTCGCGCGTTGAGCTTACAGGTAGCGTTTCGCTCAAGGCGGAGAACCTTGATCCCTATTCGGGAAATTGCCGACAACGAGGGCAGTCGATAGGACAGCGGCGATGGTCGGCTTCAACCGCCTAGACGGGAAAGACCTTCGCACGGCGCAGCGTCACAAAACCATTTTCGCCGGATTTCACGGTCCGCTCCGCCTCCAGGTCGAGTTCCAGATGCACGCCGCTGCGGGTGGTCGCAATCACGCGGCGACCGCTAGGCCTGTCCATGACCCGGCTGATCGTGGCTGCGATGCCGCCCCCCTGCGGCACCCAGTCGAGATCACCCGGACGGGCGTAGAGTTCAGCCTTGCCATCTGCCAACCCCGCCGCCTCGATCACCGCGCCGTCGGCATAGGCCCTGCCGTCGCGCACTTCGGCAGAGAGCATGTTGGCATCGCCCAGGAACTTCATGACAAATGCCGACTTGGGGTCGCGGCAGACGGCTTCGGGTGTTCCCTGTTGAACGATGTGGCCATCCTTCAGGATCACGACGCGATCGGCTAGGTCGAGTGCCTCTTCCTGATCGTGGGTGACGAACAGCGTCGTGATGCCGAGCGTCGTATGGATCTCGCGCAGCCAGCGGCGTAGCTCTCGACGGACGTTCGCATCCAGGGCACCGAAAGGTTCATCGAGCAGGAGCACTTTCGGATCGACCGCCAGGGCGCGGGCAAGCGCAACGCGCTGGCGCTGCCCTCCGGAGATTTGCGCCGGAAACCGGTCGCCCAGCCCTTCGAGGCGCACCAGCCGCAAGAGTTCCGTCACCCGCGCCTGGATCACTGCCTTCTCGCGCTTGACCTTCGACACGTCCATGCCGAAGGCAATGTTCTCAGCCACGGTCATGTGCGGGAAAAGTGCATAGTGCTGGAACACGAAGCCGACGCCGCGGTCGCGCACCGGTATGTCGGTCGCATCCTGATCGCCGAAATAGATGTGGCCGCCATCGGCGAATTCGAGGCCCGCGACCATCCGCAGGATCGTCGTCTTGCCGGAACCGGACGGACCGAGCAACGCAACAAGCTCGCCGCTTTGAACCTCCAGGGAGACGTCCTTGACGGCGCGGAAGGTTTGGAAAGTCTTGACGACGTGGTCAAGGCGGATCTTCATGCTGTTTTCTCCGCAGGATTGACTGCCGGACGGACGCGGCCCGCCCCACGGCGCTCCAGCGCCACTTTGGCGATAATGGTGAAGACGGCGATGAGCGCCAGAATGGACGCCGACGCGAAGGCGCCTGCGGCCTGGTAGTCGTGGTAAAGCAACTCGATATGGAGCGGCAGCGTGTTGGTTTGACCACGGATATTGCCCGACACGACCGAAACCGCGCCGAACTCGCCCATTACGCGCGCATTGCAAAGGACGACACCATAGAGCAGCGCCCATTTGATGTTCGGCAGCGTGACCGAGAAGAAGGTACGCCAGCCGGATGCCCCGAGCGAGGTCGCCGCCTCTTCGAGGTCCCTGCCCTGGGACTGCATGAGCGGGATGAGTTCACGCGCCACGAACGGCGCCGTGACGAACATCGAGGCGAGAATGATGCCGGGGATGGCGAACAGGATCTTGATGCCATAGGCATCGAGCGTCGGCCCGAAAAGGCCCTGCAGGCCGTAGACGAAGAGGTAGGCGACGCCTGCAACAATCGGCGAGACCGAGAACGGGATCTCGATGACAACCAGCAGGAAGGCTTTGCCGCGGAAGTCGAATTTGGTGACGGCCCATGCCGCGGCAATGCCGAAGGCGGTGTTGACTGGCACCGCGACGAGGGCGGTAAGCACTGTCAACATGATCGCATGCCGGGTGTCGGGATGAAGGATCGTGTCGCGATAAACCTGCCATCCCTTGGCAAAGGCTTCGACGCCGATGATCAGCAGCGGGGCGAGAATGAGGAAGGCACCGAGGATGAGGACAATGCCGATCAATATGCGACGGAAGAATGGTCCGTCGCCGACCCGCGGCGGGGTACGTCCGGTTCTCATCGTTCCCATGGTCAGCCCCTTGCCGTGTAACGCAGCGCTCGCGCTTGCAGCCAATTGGTGAAGCCGAGCATGAGGAAAGCCGCAAGCAATAGGACGGACGCGATCGCGGCGGCGGCCTGATAATCGTACTCTTCCAGCCGAATGAAGATCAGCAGAGCGGTAATTTCGGTCGACATCGGCTGGTTGCCGGCAATGAAGATGATCGCGCCGAATTCGCCAAGGCTCCGGGCGAAGGAGAGCGACACACCTGCGAGAAGAGCCGGCGTGAGGAGCGGCAGGATGACCTTGCGGAAGATCGCCCAATCCGAGCCCCCGAGCGATTGAGCGGCCTCTTCCAGCGACGGGTCGAGATCCTCCAGGACCGGCTGCACCGTGCGCACGATGAAAGGCAGCGAAGTGAAGCACATGGCAATCATGATGCCGAGTGGGGTATAGGCGACCTTGATGCCGAAATCGCCGAGGATGGAGCCGAACACGCCGTTCGTCGTGAAGAGAGCCGTCAGCGAAATACCGGCGACCGCCGTGGGCAGTGCAAACGGCAGATCGACCATGGCGTCGACGATGCGTTTCCCCGGAAAACGATAGCGCACCAGGACCCAGGCAAGCGCCAGGCCGAAAAAGAGATTGAAGAAGGTCGCAGCAAGTGCAGCGAGCACGGTGACGCGATAGCTCGCGAGAGCCCGCGACGACGAGACAATCTGCCAGTAGTCAGCAGGGCCAAGGCTCGCCGCCTTGAACACGAGTGCTGCCAGCGGCAGGACGACGATCAAGCTCACATAGAGCAGCGTCACACCCAGCGACAGGCGTAATCCGGGCAAGACATTGCGTCTCAAGCGGTCATTTCCTTGTCATGTCATGGTGAAACCCGGCAAACGGATCGTCTGCCGGGCTGGCTGAAGGCGAGAGCCGCTTGACGCTTAGCGGCTGCCGTAGAGCGTGTCCAAAACCCCGCCAGATGCGAAGTGCTCGCTCTGGATCTTGCTCCAGCCGCCAAAGACGTCGTCGACGTTGACGAGGCGGATTGCCGGGAACTTATCCTTGAATTCGCCAGCGACCTTCTCGTTGCGCACGCGGTGGCCGAACTCAGCGGCGATGCGCTGGCCTTCCTCGGTGTAGAGAAAATCGAGATAGGTTTTGGCAAGGGCTTCCGTGCCGTGTTTTTCGGCGACCTTGTCGACGACGGCAACCGGAAACTCCGCAAGCAGGCTGACGGACGGAATGACGCTCTCGACCTTGTCGGCACCATACTGCCTGACGATGCTGCGGGTCTCGGCCTCGAAGGTGATCAGAACATCACCGGTTTCGCGTTCGACAAAAGTTGTCGTGGAGGCACGACCGCCCGTATCGAATACGGGAACATTGTCGAAGATTTTGGTGATATAGGCCGCGATCTTTGCCTCGTCGCCCTCATAGGCCTCCTTGGCCCAGGCGTAAGCGGCGAGATAGGTGTAGCGGGCGTTGCCGGACGTTTTCGGATTGGGGAAGACCGCGTGAACATCGTCACGCGCGAGATCGGCCCAATCCTTGATGTTCTTGGGATTGCCGGTCCGCACCAGGAACGAGGGGAAGGAATAGAACGGTGAGGCATTGTTCGGGAAAGCCTTCGCCCAATCCTTGGCGACGAAACCGTTCTTGGCCAGGAACTCGATATCGGTGGTCTGGTTGAAGGTTACGA
The DNA here is from genome assembly GCF_052044795.1 of Ensifer sp. 22521. Taxonomy (NCBI): domain Bacteria; kingdom Pseudomonadati; phylum Pseudomonadota; class Alphaproteobacteria; order Hyphomicrobiales; family Rhizobiaceae; genus Ensifer; species Ensifer sp. 22521. The sequence continues at coordinate 46,235 of NZ_JBQENM010000021.1, read as the reverse complement.
CGTCGGCCTCAAGGCCTTCGAGGATCGAGCGCGCCTGCTTGGAGGTGCCCGCGTGCGCCTGGTCGATCGTCACGCCCGGATGCTGCTTGATGAACGCCTCGTTCTCAACAACGAAGAGCTCGCGCGAGACGTCGTAGGAAGCGTTGAGGAGTTTTGTGGGCTCCTCAGCCTTCGCGGGAGTCACGAAATGCGCGGCAAGGGCGGCGCCAAGAATGAGGAGGCGTTTCATGCAATTCTCCGGTGTTGACTTCCCCGAGAACCTACCGGTGGGCGTGCAATAGCGCGAGGGACCGAGCACTTTGGTTGCGCAGCGCCTTAGAAATTCCGTCTAGTTTCCGCCACAGTTCGCGGAGTTTTTTGCCCGCAGGTCTTCAATTGGTCTGCCCGGACGCAATCACAGCGCAAAGCACCTGCCCCGTCGGCGATAACGCCAGCGGCGGGCCCGTCAGCTTTGCGCTCGAGAACGTATCTGAACCAAACCCCAATTTGCAGTTGCAGAGAACGAAGACATGGTCGGACGCAGCGCGCACTTGGACGCGGGACGGGGTCTGATTAGTCCCCGTCCGTGCTTCCCTATCGCCCTGCGGTCGCCGTCAGCACGCCTTCCTGCAAACGGCCTCGTCGGCAAGAATGGCGGCGGCCTCGTTCAGCAGGACGTCCTTTGCATTCTTGCGGGCATTCTCAATCGCAATGTCGGCACTCAGGCTCCGCTCGTTTGCATTGAGGCCATCATCTCCGCCAGTGTCGTCGCCATCACCTGCTAGCGCGCGGGACTTCCGTCGTTTTTCCCGGTCGGTCTGTTCTTTGCGGCGTTCGGCTTCATTGAGGGAGATCTCCCCTTTCTCGCGCTGCGCTTTCACTTCCGCAATGTCTTTCAGCAGGCGCTGGAAGTCCGGATCGCTCTCAACCCGCACATCATGGCGGCTCTGCAGTTTCGGCAGCAACCTCATCACAGTGTCGGCGGGCGCATACTTCGCGGGCTTGATCTGCGCCCACGGCAAGGCATTGTCATAGCTGGTCTCGCCAAAGCTGGTCGGGTCGGAAAGTCCCGGCAGGCTGATATCAGGGGTCACGCCGCGCAGCTGCGTCGTGCCGCCATCGATCCGAAAAAACTGGGCGATCGTCACTTTCAGCTCACCGAATTCGGGCTTGCTGTTGCGAACCATCTCGTCAAGATTGACGACGGCTTGAACTGTGCCCTTGCCGAAACTGGGTTCGCCAATGATCACGCCTCGACCGTAATCCTGGATTGCCGCGGCAAAAATCTCCGAAGCCGACGCCGAGCCGCGATTGACCAAAACGCCCACGGCGCCTGTCCACACCGGCGCTGGAAAATCAGCGCTTCTTACGTCAACCTTGCCGTCGCTGCCGCGCTGCTGGACGACCGGACCATTGCCGATGAACAGGCCGGTCAAATCGATCGCCTCGTCCAGTGAGCCGCCGCCATTGTTGCGCACGTCGATAAGAACGCTGTCGACTTTTTCCCGCTTGAGTTCGTCGAGAAGTTTTCGCACGTCGCGGCTCGCGCTACGGTAGTCCTTGTCGCCTTTGCGCCGGGCTTCAAAATCCTCGTAGAATGCCGGCAGTGTAATCACGCCGATCTTACGCTCGGCGTCGCCCACTTTCACAGTGAGTACGGTCTTCTGCGCAGCCTGCTTTTCAAGGCTGATCTTATCGCGCACCAGGGTGACGACGCGATGCGTGGCATCCGCCCCGGCATCTGCTGGCAGGATGTCCAAGCGCACGACGGAGCCCTTCTTCCCGCGTATCAATTGCACGACTTCATCCAGGCGGGTGCCAACCACTTCTTTTATCGCACCGCCCTTGCCCTGACCAACACCGGTAATGCGGTCTCCGACCGCAAGCTTGCCGGACAGCTGCGCCGGCCCGCCGGGCACGAGTTCACGAATCGTCGTGTAGTCGTCGCGCTCCTGCAGCACCGCACCGATACCAACCAGCGAAAGCTTCATGGCGATGTTGAAATCGGCCGAAGCGCTCGCGCCGAAGTAATCCGTGTGCGGGTCGACCGACGTCGTGTAGGCGTTCATGAACGACTGGAAAACGTCATCGCTTTTGTACTTGTAGGCGCGATCGAGAGCGTTTGTATATCGCTTGGTGAGCGTTTCGCGAATGGCTGCGTCGGTCTTGCCGCCCAGCTTCAAACGCAACCAGTCGCTTTTTACGCGCTTGCGCCAAAGGTCGTTGCTCTCGGCTTCCGATTGTGGCCAGGGCGCCTTGTCGCGCAGTACGGGATAGTTTTCCTGCGTGCTGAAATCGAAGTCCTGTTTAAGCAAGTCGCGCGCGTAGTTCATGCGGTCGACAACGCGCTTCCCGTATACGTTGAAGATCTCGAACGGGATCTTCAAATCCTTCTGTTTGATGGCATCGTCGATCTCACTGCGATCAGACATGAAACTGTCGATGTCCGCCTGCAGGAAAAGCACGCGATCCGGATCGAGTGATTCGATGAACCGATCCATGATCCTGGCCGACAAGGCGTCGTCGAGTTGAACCGGCTTGTAGCTGAAACGCGTGAGAAATTTTGCACTCAACTGCGCAGCTTGTGCCTGTTGCTTCAGCGGCTCCAGAACAGGCGGTGGGGCGACCTCAGCATAGGCGGACTGTACGAATGCAAGAAATGCACCAAGGAAGACGTATGATATGCGCATTCAGCGTTGATCCAATTCTTAATGCCGAGTGTCTATGCCAATCTAGGTGAAGCAATTATGGTTTTTTGGCAACCGGGTGGCTCATGCTCGGCAGTTCTTGCGACCGAAAGACCGTTCAATCGACGGCGAGGTCGACCCCGCCGCCGTCAGAATGCCCTCCGCGTCATCAGAAAAACCTCATATGATGAGCGTCCGCTCAAAAGCTTTCCGGAGGATCCAGATGATCCGGCTCGAACCACCGCTACGAGTTGCAAGCGAGGCAGATGCGAAGGCGTTGGCCGATCTCGTCAACTTTGCGGGCGAGGGTTTGCCCCTGTACATCTGGGAGGGGCTTGCAAAGGACGGGCAGGATCCATGGGACGTGGGTCGCGCCCGACAAATGCAAAGGGTGCGCGAAGGCCAGGTTGTAGTCGTGGACTTCGGAGATGGCGCCGTAGCAAGCCTGACTGGTTACCCGATTGGATCGGAGCCCGAGCCAATTGCCGATGATTTCCCTGCCCTGTTCCGGCCGCTGCAAGAACTGGAAAACAAGGCACTCGACAGCTGGTATGTCAATGTACTGGCCTGCTATCCCGAGTACCGCGGGCAAGGGCTTGGCTCACGCCTGCTCGGTCTGGCAGAAGAGATAGCGCGGGATCAGGCGCTCCGTCGGATGAGCGTCATCGTTGCCGACAACAATGTCGGTGCCAGACGACTGTACGAGCGCAGCGGCTACGCGCAAGTGGCGACGCTCGCCTGTGTCAGGGAAGGCTGGAAGGGCGATACGGAAAACTGGGTGCTTCTGATGAAACCGCTTCGTGCATCGGATGGCTGATGAGCCCGCAATCTCTCGAGCCCTCAATCGTGCGCACTCGCCCGATCATGATCGTGGCCGCCACGCGTCCTCACCGCCGAATGCCTGTGCTGCTGTCGGCTCAGCCAATCTTCTTCGTCTAACGTGCAATCGGTTCGAATGTCTGTATGTCTGTCTGCCATGGGGAGGTCCGTGGCGCACGACAACCGACGACGAATCACCCCCAAAACGGTGGACACTCCCGGGATGCGTTCGGGGGTTATCGAGCAGCGGCCGCTCCTGCCTTCGGGCTTGGAACATTCGGCGTTGAGGTCATGAGACAGGAAAGCACCCACCCAAAACGCCAGAATTGCTGCGCTAAGGCGCTCGCTTTCCTTGCGCGACTTCACGTTTTGAAATGAACCGTCACTTAAAATGACTTCCTATTCCGGGCAAGTGTGGTCATGTGACGCTCAAAGTTCGTCTGAGTCACCCCTCGACGACCAACGGACCAAAGAGCTGACAGTATGAAAAACCCGATCGCATTGAACCGTCTTGCCGAAAACAGCGTCTTTCGCAAAGGAGATGTTTTCGTCCTCTTCGGCGAGTTGTTCGGTCGCGGATACGCGACTGGCTTGCTCGACGAAGCCCGGCGGGCTGGTATGGAAATCGTGGGGATCACGGTCGGAAGGCGCGATGAGAACAACGCGCTGCGGCCTCTGGACGCCGAGGAACTCTGCGCCGCCGAAGAGCGGCTGGGCGGTAAGATCATCAACATCCCTCTGATGGCGGGCTTCGATCTCGACGCTCCGGCCGGTGGCCCAACCCCGACCGATCTTCTCGCGGACATGACGCTAGAGAGCTGGCAAGACGACAAGCTCGACTGGGACTACATTAAGCAGTGCCGGGACATCGCCACCGCGCGGTTCACGAATGCGCTCAAGCAGGTTATGGCCGTTCTCGACGGAATGATCGCCGGCGGCCGCAACGTCTTTTTCGCCCATACAATGGCCGGAGGCATCCCGAAGGCGAAGGTCTTCCTGGTCATTGCCAACCGAATCTACAAGGGCCGTGGTGCCCGCCACATGTCGTCGCAAGCCCTGCTCGACAGCGATATGGGCAAGCTCATCCTGCAGAATTTCGACGAAGTCTCCGCAATCACCTTCCGACATCTCATCGACTTCAGCACGGCGATCCGCGAGCGCATCGAGGCATCGGGCGGTCAAGTCCGCTATACGGCCTATGGCTACCATGGAACGGCCGTCCTGATCGACGGCAGCTACCGTTGGCAGACCTACACTAACTACACGCAAGGCTACGCCAAGATGCGGCTCGAAGGCATCGCGCGGGATGCCTGGACCGCGGGTGTCAAGGCGACCGTCTATAACTGCCCCGAAATCCGGACCAATTCGTCCGACGTCTTCACTGGCATCGAGCTCCCACTGATACCGCTACTGCTTGCGTTGAAGAAAGAGAACGGCGGCCATTGGGCGGAGCACCAGTGGCAGGCCTGCCAGCAGCTTCTGGCAGACGGCTTCACGATGAAGGATGTGTTCCAGAAAATTACCGACATGCAGGCCAATGAAGTCATGCGTCCATTTTACGACTTCTCGGCGTGGCCCATGGCGAACAGTCAAGCACAGTCCGATCTGACGATCGGCACGTCCAACGAGATCACACAGATGCATCGCGACGGCAAGGTCATGATCAGCGACCACCTGAGTGCTCTTGTGGTCGAGGCGACGGGCCAGCTTATCTTCGGCGCGTCGTCGGAACCGTCCGGTCCCGTCCAATGGCTCAACCACGACATCGTCGCGCGCCGGCTCAACGCTTCCCACATGCAATGGGAATCGCCCTCGGTCGCGGAAGGGGCGCAAGACTCTCAGCTCGAAGTGGCCTGAAAGCGGCCCGCCCGCAGGCGCGGTCGACAACGCGTACTACGCGACCACCAACGCCACATTCCCCGTCGCGGCCTCTCCGATTACGGCCGCGTCGAACCCATGCTTGCTGAAGACGTCAAGCACTTCAGGCGCGGACGATCGCGAACAGGCGACGAGCAGACCGCCGCTTGTCTGCGGGTCGGATAACAGCGCATAAATCCCCATCGCCGCGACCTGTTCGAGCGCTGAGGAGAGGAATCGTTTTCGGTGGGACGGCCGGACTTCAAGTTCTATCGCCAGCAATTGTGGGCGTCCCAAGAAATGCCAAATTGCGAGGCGTAGCGCTCGATTTTGTACTCGTGCGTATCTCGCCGTTCTTCATGGTGCTACCGAGTAGGGTAACAAATCGGTAGCAATCCCTTGAGCGAAGTTGCGACGGCGGGAGCGTATCAGCGCTTTCAAACCTCCACAACCGCGCGCAATTCAACCTTAAGTCTGGGGGAAGACCGTTACCAAACAAGCAGAACGTTTGGGCGCTTTAATGCCGCGGGCGCAAACGTGCCGCGTGTCGATATCTGTCCAATTGCAAAGGTAATTACCCCTAGAAGGGCCTACGCCTCGGTGCAGCCGAGGAACGCCGGAATTCGTCAACATCGGCTCGCTCCGTATGGAGCGAGCAGGCGATTTCGAGCTACTTTTGCATACAGCGAATGGGGGCCGGATACTGCCCGACCAGTTCATCGACAGTCAACAGGGTGACACCCTCCACGATCGATTGAGCGACCAAAATCCGATCAAAGGGGTCCTTATGGATCGCTGGCAGTCCATCCACCGCTACTGCGTGTTCGCTGGTGATTGGGAGCTCTTGGTAGCCGTTATCGATGAGACCGCGGCGAAGTAGGCGAGGGTCCACGATAAAATCGGCGCGGCCAAGCCCGCGCTTAATGGCCACCTCCCAAAGACTCGCCGCGCTAAATAGCAAAACATTGTCGATATTCTCGATTTCAGCCAGAGCAGCGGGCGGCAGTTTTCCAGGCTCTCCCGCAGCCAAAAGCAGAAGATGCGTATCGAGCAGGAGTTTCATCATTCGCCGCCAAACAGTTTCTCGATATCTTCGCCACCCATCCGATCAAAGTCTTCCGGTACGGAAAACTGCCCCGCCATGAATCCGACGCGACGAGTTTCGTCGGCGGCAGGTGCCTCGACCGCAACGACCTTCACCAACGGCTTACCCGCTTTGGCGATGATAAAGGACTCGCCTTTCGCCGCTTTCTCAATGAGCCGGGACAAATGAGTTTTCGCCTCGTGAATATTTACAGTGTGCATGGCCAATCTCGAACTTAGTCTTACAAACTTAGTTCGAATCCTGCCTGATAGCAAGCTGGTCACGCCGAAGAATTCACTTTGACGCCAAGCTGATCCGAAAACGCAGGCAACTAGAGGGATCCCAGAGCGCGCCCCGCCCCAGCACTGCCGCGCTCTGGGGCCCGTTGCAAGCTTCCCAGCTAAGCTGCGCCGTATTGGACCTTTCGGGTTGAAGTTGGAAAAACCTCGGACTTAGGTCGGGTGCGCTCGGGCAAAGGTCCTATCCGCATTGCCGAATCTGATTTCGCCCGCCATTGCTGCCCAAGCACTAACGGTATCGGAAGCCCCCGCCGTTGGCGCCAGAGATCCCAGAGCGCGACCCCAGCCCCAAGCGACCCAGCGCTCTGGGGTCCACCTCAGGGCTAGGTTCCGCAACGGTCGAGCCGCGACGGTTCATCTGTGGTTCAGGCCAAGCTGAGAACTAGAGAGGATGCGTCAAATGAAAAAGCTATTCCCCACCCTCGGAGCCGTGGTCCTAGCGGCATCTTTCGTGCTACCGCTAAACGCCGCGCCGATCTTCGTGCCAAAATCCGAACATGTGCGGGCTGGCGATGTCGAGCAGGTAAGGCACCGGAAACATCGTCATGAGCACGCGGATCGCCACTGGAAACGGCCGTACGCCCACCGTCCCTGCGATTACTACGGCCGGTGCTACCCCCGCTATTCCCGGTATTACGGCTATCGAGATTATTACCGCTACGAACGGCGACAAGGCGTGACCGTCTATTTTAACTACTAGCCGCAACGCTCGCATGCTTAACACCGCCCCGGGGAAACCGGGACGGACGTTCGATTGAGGCGTGATACGTGGAGATTGCCGAGGCCCCGCCGGGGACCGCGAACCTCTTCAATCGTTCGAAAGGGTTGTAGACGTCAGGCCGGAGGCACGGCATTGTCGCAGCGTCACGGCGGCAACTTCTTTGGTTGTTTTGCGGCCGGATCGGCGCATACTGTCTCTATCGCTGGGCAGTATTTAGGGCCCCGACGACTGGAAGACTTCACGCTTTCGCCCCAGGTTACAGGAGGTCGCGTGATGTCTCCCACGACCCACTCAAAGGTACTTCTCCCTCACGAGATCAACCAGATCGAACAGATCTTCGTGGACGTCCTGCGCGGGCTCGGCCTGTCGCGGAATTGCGAGGCCGCAGAGGCAATCGGAAGGCGTATTATCAGCTGTTACCAAGGCGGCACTCGGGAGAGCGGCGCTCTGAAACACATGATCGGCTACTATAAATCGGCGGCGGTGGAAGAGAACGCGGACTCGCTTACGCGCGGCACCCGGGAGGTTTCGATCCAGGAGATTGCCGGCCAGCCACTCAGCCCCGACGAGCTTGATATGCTCCAACGGACATTCGATCGGGCGTGCATCTGGTGTCGGATCCCGCGCTCTGGAAAACGCGCCGAAAGCCTGGCCCGGCATATTGCCAATCAATTCCGCAATGGGGTGAGCGACGAGGCTGCGCTGTTCGACAACGCGATGTGGCGGGAGCAAACGTCCCGCAGCTCTTTCTATCAGTCGGATGCATAGGGAACATTCCGGATCGGTGGCCGTTGTTTGCATTGCCGATGACCCCAGGGATCAAAGGCTGGGGTTCCATCGACAGTTTTAAGAATGCGGCCCCTTAATGTAGCACGGTTGGTATAGTACGCGCGCTCTGAGACCCCGTCGGAAGCGACGGGGTCATTTCTTTGAGGCAAGCACTTCGGCTTAGGTCTGATACTCCCCCGCAAAGGTCCTGATCCGGTAGTCAACCGGCATGCGATGACCGTCGATGACGTCGAATGAAGTCCCGGATTTCGTGAATGAGTTGATCGCGGCTGGGTGCGAGATCACGGCCATTGGGCACAAGATTTACGTGATAGGCGAGGCGAAGGATTCCGCAACCGCAGAGGTTCGTCGGACAACAGAAAAATACGGGGACCGTGATCCGCTGAGGTTGGAGATTATCGCCATAGCCATCACGATTGTGCTCATCACAGCCGCTGTGCTGATCTGGTTGATTCTGTCGCTCACGTATGCGCGACAGAGCTCCTACAAAACCCTGAATTTCTACTGAAAGTTTAAGATCTAATATACGCCGAACGACGTGAGAACGCGCCGTGTACGAAAGAGGATTTCTAACCCGTTAGGATTAGTGCGAATTTGACACCTGTCAGATCCTGAAGTCGTCGCCTGTCGGTTGAGAAACCAGGCAAAGCAGCCTCTAATACGCACTAGAACGATCTGTGAACAACTTTTGTGCCAAAGCACAACACCTCAACCCAATAAATTTTTGGGCTTATTCCGTTCAGGAATGACTGAACTCATACCGGCCGCTCCATGACTCGGTGAGACGACAGGCCTTGCCTACAGTCGTAATTTGTGGCGCCATCAAAATCCCTGCCGGCAACAATTCGGGGAATTCCAATGAAAGGCCCACAACCGATTATCCTGGATCAGGTCCTATCCGATTTGATCAGGGGCCAGATTGAGCAACGCCACACAAACGAACTTCGGGCCATTCTCTCCACCGGCAATGAGATTACGATGCACGGACCCTTTACCATTGGGCGCGACTTCATCATCTACAAAACCGCGAAGGATAACAGCGGCAAGTGGGCAATGACCCCCTTTGCTCATATCGTGCAATTGGTAATTACGTAGACCTCGGCGCTTAGCTTCGGCCTTACCTAATTGCGACCACACGGCGAGAAAGTGTGGTATACCGGACACAACCGGCCCCCTCCCTAGCCGCACGGACCGCGAGGCCTTAAAGGGCGCTTGCGCGTCTTATTGCCAGAAATGGCGAACTGACAATGGCGACGAATGCGATTTTCGCGCTACTCATCGCGTCCATGGGCGTTTTTATGGTTTCAGACCCGCGCCGACTATCTTCACTGGTTATGAAACACCACCTAGCGCGGCCAAATCCGACCGCATCGACAGCGTACCCCGTTGATGCAATCGAACGGCGACCACCCTGCGCAGACGGCGGCCCTTGGGTGGGCACTTTGTCAATAAAAAAGGCCGGGCAAACCCGACCTTCTACATATCGCCTCAATAGCCAGTGCCAGTACATCCGTGGTCAATGGCCAGAAGCGATATTTGTTAAGCAGCAGAAAGGTTGTCCGCTGCGCTCTTGCCGGATCTACCATCCTGCACGATTTCGAAACTGACCTTCTGACCTTCGACAAGTGACCTCATCCCAGCCCGTTCAACTGCGGATGCGTGAACGAAGACGTCCGTTCCGCCGTTGTCAGGGGCGATAAAGCCAAAGCCTTTGGTGCTGTTGAAGAACTTTACGGTTCCAATGTTCATAACAATTTCCTTTCAATCGCAATTGAATTTCCTGGCCGACATGGCGTCAGCCAAGCGTTAGATCGATTTTGAGAGAAAGGTCGGCTTGAACGCCAAAGCGAGGAAACAAAGCTCAACAAGCAAGATCGATGCGCAACTCCTACAGGCACAATGTGTCGTCAACAAGTCGGCATCCGCGGTAGGATCGATCTAGCTTCTGGTCTGGAGAGGAAGCCGAGGCTGTCCCCGCCTGCTCCCATAGCCGAGCATAGTGCGACCCGGCGTGGTAGAGGTGTGGCGTAAGACGAGGAGAGATAGCGGCTCTCCGCTGGAAGCCATCGATTTCGCGGGGGCCAGAGCATCAATTGTAGAGAGTGCGGAGCAAAGAGCTGAAGGTGTTCATTAAAGGAGCCCAAGTCGGGCCGTGGGCGGGTGTTGACCTCTCACCGTCGGTGGTTACCGCACTCATCAAGCAAAGCAGGCAGAGGGGCTGCTGGCGTTAGGGGTTAGAAGCGACGACGACACCTTCATCGTGAGCGACTTTGAGGGGCAGCCGCTCAAGCCGCGAAAGCTGACCGATGGCTGGCTGAGCTTCCTCGAAGGACTGAACCTCCCGCACGAAAGATTCCACGATCTGCGCCACACACATGCGACCCAGTTGCTTGCGGCAGGCGTCCGTCCCAAGATTGCTAGCGAGAGACCCGGACACTCGATAATCGGTATTACGCTCGATCTTTATTCGCATGTGATGCCGGGTATGCAGGCAAATGCCGCCGCGCAGATTGACGAGATGATCCGGCGTGCGGTAGGGGACTCTAGCGAAAGCAAAGGGTAGCAAATCGGTAGCGAACACCGGCTATGAACTCACTCGCCTCTGGCGAAAGAGTAATGAAATCAAGCCCCGGAAGGAAATCGTCTCCGGTGGGACGGCCGGACTTCAAATCCGGTTGGGGCAGCGAGCCTGTCCCGGGTGGGTTCGACCCCCACTCCCCTCCGCCAAGGCGATCAGCGCGTTGAACGCGAAAATCTCGCCCAATTTGAGGATTAATCGGGGTCGGGCCGACTGTCGCCTGCGCGGGATCATGACGGAGCGCAATGACATCAAAACAATTTACCATGGAAGAAACTATACAATTGTATAGCAATGATCTTGCGACGCGGCCACACCCGGTTATTCTGGGCTTCGGCGGCCTCGGCCGCCTCAATCAAATCTCTAATCCTGGTAGTAGCGATGTCCCGCTTCGATATTCTCTTCGAACCCGTCAAGATCGGCCCGGTCACGGCGCGTAACCGCTTCTACCAGGTCCCGCACTGTTCCGGCATGGGATACCGTTATCCCAACGCAGAGGCCCACCTGCGCGGCATGAAAGCCGAAGGTGGGTGGGCGGTCGTCTCGACCCAGGAAGCGGAAATCCATCCAACCTCGGACCTGACGCCGGCCAACGAAGCGCGTCTTTGGGACGAGGGCGACCTGCCGGCGCTCTCGGCCGTCACCGAGCGCATCCATCACCATGGCAGCCTGGCGGCCATCCAGCTCGTGCATAATGGCCTGCATGTCGCCAACCGCTTCAGCCGCATGATCCCGCTTGCCCCGTCGCATGCCATCAGCGACAGCCTCGACCCCGTCCAGGCGCGAGCGATGGACAAGGCCGACATCGCTGACATGCGCCGCTGGTATCGCAATGCCGCGTTGCGTGCCAAGAGAGCCGGTTTCGACATCATCTATGTCTATGCCGGCCACGACATGAGCGTGCTGCAGCACTTCCTGTCGCGCCGCCACAATGATCGCAGCGACGAATATGGCGGCTCCTTCGAAAACCGGCTGCGGCTTTTCCGGGAGATTCTGGAGGATACCCGCGAGGCGATCGGCGATACCTGTGCACTCGCCGTACGCCTCGCAGTCGACGAACTGATGGGCCCATCCGGTATTACCAGCGAAGGAGAAGGCAAGGACATCATCTCGGCGCTCGCCGATCTTCCCGACCTATGGGACGTCAACCTTTCCGACTGGTCCAACGACAGTCAGACGGCCCGCTTCTCCGAAGAAGGCTACCAGGAGCCCTATATCCGCTTCGTCAAATCCGTCACGACCAAGCCGGTGGTCGGCGTTGGGCGCTATACCTCACCGGACAGCATGGTGCGGGTGATCCGCCAGGGTATTCTCGACTTCATCGGCGCGGCACGCCCGTCGATCGCCGATCCCTATCTGCCGAAGAAAATCGAGGAAGGACGCATCGACGACATCCGCGAATGTATCGGCTGCAACATTTGCACTTCCGGCGACAATACCAACGTGCCGATGCGCTGTACGCAGAATCCGACAATCGGCGAAGAGTGGCGCAAAGGCTGGCACCCCGAGATTATTGCAACGTCGCTGGCGCCCGAGCCGGCGCTCATCATCGGTGGCGGCCCGGCGGGTCTCGAGGCGGCGCGTGCTCTTGCCCAACGCGGCGTCGACGTCGTACTCGCCGAGGCGGGCGGAGAATGGGGCGGACGGGTCGCGCGCGAATGCCGCCTGCCAGGGCTTGCGACCTGGGGCCGCGTACGCGACTGGCGCATCGGGCAATTGGGCACGCAGGTGAATGCCCAACTCTACCTGCACAGCCCGCTGAGCGCCGACGACGTTCTTCAGTACGGCATGCCTCATGTCGCAATTGCCACCGGCGCGAACTGGCGATGCGACGGCGCCGGCCGCACCCACCGCCTGCCCCTCGAATTCCTTTCCGAAGGCGCCCTCGTTTCGCCCGACGCCCTTCTTGTCGACGGCGCCGCGGCCGTGTCCGTCGACGGTCCGGTCGTAATCTTCGATGACGATTGCTTCTATATGGGCAGCGTGCTTGCTGAAATGCTGGCCAGGGCTGGCCGGGCCGTGACATTCGTGACGCCCGAAGCCCAGGTTTCGCCGTGGAGCAAGAACACGCTGGAACAGGGACGGGTTCAAAGACGTCTCATCGAACTCGGCGTGGATATCATTCCTGCCATGGCGCTTGCCGGGCGCACGAAGGACCGGCTTGAGCTTTCCTGCGTCTATAGTGGAAAGACGCGGCAGATCGACTGCGTCACACTTGTCCCGATCACGGCTCGGCTGCCCGATGAAACCTTGTGGCATGACCTGAAAGCACGGGAAGCGGAATGGGCCGATGCGGGGATCAAGACTGTTGTCCGGCTAGGCGACTGTCTGGCGCCCGGCCTGATCGCCGCCGCCGTCTATTCGGGTCACGAATATGCCCGAACCTACCAGGAGCAGATCGACAGGGATTGCCCTCCTTTCCTGCGCGAAGACATAGCAGTGCTTCACGACAGGCTGGGTGGCTGGAACCGATAGCGGGCGCGCCGGTGCGCGTTGCCCTCAGCACAACCATCGCATTAAAGCTCGACGTTCGAGTTGCAAATACGCGCCTGCCGGCTTGCGCGCATTCACGATCCTGAAGGCAATTCTGTTGAACTCTGGGACCCCTGAGTAGTGATGAACGGTTCGCTGTCCATGCGCAGATAACCTCGAAGAACCGTCCATACGTCCTCGTATAGTTTTCCTCTAGACCGTGGAATGTCGCGCACTACTTAGTCATTTTGGCGCGCCTGAAATTATATCAGGCCGCAGCCTCTTCGCGTTCTCTGCCGCAAGGATCTGTGGCTCGGATCTGCCCTTCGCCCCTCCAACGTATTTTCACCACGCAAGCGGGAGGACTTTCCATGGCCACTGCCCAATGCACCTGTGGCGCTCTTAGACTGACGATTGGCGAACTGCCGCAATTGACCGCGCTGTGTCACTGTTTGGCTTGTCAGCGAAGAACTGGCGCGCCATTCAGCGCCAATGCGTTCTACTCTGTCGACTGCATCGAGATTTCCGGAGCGTCTACGGAATTCGTTCGCACGGGCGACAGCGGAGGCAAGGTGCGAATGTATTTTTGCCCAACATGCGGTTCTACCGTCTTTTGGAAGGCCGAGGCCGCACAATCCTGGATCGGGGTGGCGGTCGGCTCATTTGCCGACCCGACCTTCGCGCCACCTGCCCTGTCGGTGTTCGAACAATCGAAGCACAAGTGGGTGCAGATTGACGAAAAGGTCAGGCATTTCAAAGGCCTTCCGACCGGCCAAGACTAGTGCCGACGATACCTGACGAGAGTGTCGAGGCGTGCGTGAGAGCGAGCATGGTTGCGCGCCCTCCCGGCCGCGCGTCGCCATCACACTTGGCTTTGGATCCACTGCAAGAACTTGCTGATCGCCTTCTCGCGCGCGCTGCTCCAGATGCACGAGATACCATCCGCCCGGCTGCATGACATCCGAAGCGAGCGGGGCAACGAGTGTACCGTTGGCAATGTCTGCCTCGACCGAAAACTGCGGCACGACCACCACGCCTTGTCCATTGGCGGCCGCCTCTATCGCGAGCAGATTGCTATCGAAAAGCGGCGAGGATTTTTGGAAAAGACCGGTCGCTTCCACGCTGGCCGCCCAGGTTGCGGCATCCTCCGCTGCCGTTCCTCTCAAGGGAAAGCGCCAGAATCAGCACGCCGTGGAGCGCAGGTCGATCGGGAAAACAACGCTAATCCAGGCATCGCCGGAGTCAAAGACAAATCGGCCCTAGTGCCCAGGCAAGCTCGGCGGCGCGACAAACTGGTAGTATGACCAAACCCCGATCAACGCGGCTACCAGTGCCAGCCAAATCAACGCCTTTCGCTGCGTTGGACTGACCGGCTTGGCCTCCTTCTTTGGCTTCGGTCGTTCAAACTTGATGATTTTGTTGTCGTCCATCCTGATCCCATCCTGAACAAGCCCACTCAGCACTGCCCGCATGCCCATGCATATAGCGGGCACGGCGTCATTGATACGCCCTCAAGCTCGCCTTCTTGACCTAGGCTCCTGATTTCGCGTCAATAAGACATGAACGCAGGCTCGTCCTGGTTATCGAGACGCGGGAGGCAGGAGCATGGCTGGGCGCCATAGAACCGCAGCATTCCAACGCCGTAGCCCTTTCGGACCGGCCTTCGATGGCGCGAAGATCGTCAGCCTACGGGTCTGTCGCGGTCCTGCCTCAGCAGCGCGTTTCGCCAATCCACCGACATGTCGGCGCATCAGTGGCTGATGCAGAGGCGCATTTCGAAGGCGAAGGAATACCTGATGAGCACCGAATAGTCTGTTGCTCAGATCGCACTTGTCCTAGGGTTTTCCGACCAGGCTCATTTTACCAGGGCTTTCAGCCAGACCGTCGAAATAAGTCCGGCGAAGTGGCGTCGTATGCGATGCCATTGAAGATTAGAGGCAAATGCTTGTTCTCCCCAAAGGAGCATCGCCATGAATTTCAACACTCAACGACTTGAATTTGCTGGACATTCCGGTGCAACCCTCGGCGCTCGTCTCGATCTTCCCAACGGTCCCGTGCGGGCCTACGCGATTTTCGTCCACTGCTTCACCTGCTCCAAGGATCTGGCAGCGGCGCGTCACATCGCGGCCGAACTTGCGCGTGAAGGGATCGCGGTCCTCCGCTTTGATTTTACAGGTTTGGGATCGAGCGAAGGTGAATTCGCCTCAACCAATTTCTCCTCCAACGTTGCCGACCTGCTTTCGGCTGCAGACTATCTGCGCCGACACTTCGAGGCACCGTCACTGTTAATCGGCCATTCCCTCGGCGGCGCCGCAGTTCTCGCCGTCGCCAGAGACATTCCAGAGGTCCGCGCGGTGGCGACGATCGGGGCGCCGGCCGATGTCGGCCATGTCCTGAAGAACTTCGGGACGAGCCTCAAGGACATCGAGGATAGCGGTGCCGCCGAGGTAGATCTTGCCGGGCGCAAGTTCCTGATCAGAAAACAATTCGTCGAAGACGCCCGCGCGCATCGCGTCCTGGATGCTGCGGCGACGCTGAAAAAGCCCCTTCTCATTCTTCATGCCCCGCTGGATCAAACGGTCGGTATCGAGAATGCGAGCGACATCTTCCACGCGGCAAAACACCCCAAAAGCTTTGTCTCGCTGGACAAGGCCGACCATCTGCTAACCGATCCTGCCGACGCCGCCTTCGCCGCCCGGATCATTGCGGAATGGCTGGGCCGCTATCTCGTGGCTGATCCGCCACACGGCGCGAGACCGATGGAACAGGTTCGCGTAATGGAAACGGGAGAAGGCAAATTTCAGAACTCGGTCCAGGCCGGCAGCCATCGCCTTTTTGCCGATGAGCCACAAAGTGCAGGCGGGCTGGATTCCGGTCCATCGCCCTATGACTTTCTCTCGATCGGACTCGCGGCTTGCACCTCGATGACGCTGCGTCTTTACGCCGACCACAAGAAGCTGGCGCTGGGGCGCATCAAGGTGGAAGTCTCGCATTCCAAGATCCACGCGAGGGATTGCGAAGAATGCGCTGCATCCGAAAGCGCCGATGGCGGAAAGATCGACCGGTTCGAGCGGGTCATATCAGTCGACAGCGAGGTGTCGGATGAGGTTCGCGCCAAAATCGTCGAAATTGCCGACAAATGCCCCGTCCATCGAACGCTGGAAGGGATAGCCAAGATAAAGACGGCCGTGAGATAGCCCCGCGGTCTCGCTCATCGGACCGGTACCGAACGCCGCGCAAGGTACGGGGGTCCTCGGCCTACGAGGCAAGAACCACGCCAAGCATGGACATCGTTTGCGTTAGAGGCTGATCGGGCGGAGGTGAAATCAGCGGCGATCTAAACAATGGTAGCCCGTGTGGCGAAGCTCGTCCGGAAAAGTGCGTCGTGCGCAACCGTGTCGGGATCAAAACAGCAGTCACGGACGATGTAGATTTTATAATCTGCATCGCTTGACCACCCGACGCTGGAAAAGAGGACGCCGCTGGTCGCTATCCCAGCCATGACCAGCGTCTTGATGCCTTTTGCCTGCAGGTCTTGGTGCAAAGTGGTGCCATGAAACACGTTGGCGCGCGGACATGCGTATCGCCAGTCGCTTTCGGCTACATCGAGCCCAGTTACGGGCGCCGGGTCACGAAAGTAACCTGTCTTCATGATGTTGCTGATCAACATATTGTTTTCACAGGGTGTCTCATAGTCGATCGCGAAATTCGCGAAGATCGTCGGGTTCTCAGTTTCACGCCACCGCGCAATCAGTGAATTGGTGCGATCGAGGAGATCCGTTGGAACATCGTTTGCCAGGATCGAAAAGACGTCGGCCTGATAGTGCATGATCAACAAAGCCGCATCGGCGACGTCCAAGTCATCCATATATGACACTGCTGTCCTCCCGCTTTCCCGCCCGCTCGCTTCGAAGTAACCAGGTGGCCGAATTCGCAAATCACCGAACGGCCCTCGCCTCACTCAACGCCGACGGGGCTTATCGTGTCAATCAATGCGGCGAGCGATCCGGTTAGCGCTACAGCATCCGACAACACGTTGATCGAGTCTTCCATGCTCCAGGCGACCCCAAAGGCAATCTTGAAGCCTGAAGACGACGAGATACCGTGCTAGTGCTTCAGTATCTGGCTGAGGAACAGCTTCGTCCGCTCGTGCCTCGGATTGGTGAAAAATTCGTCCGGGTTTGCTTCCTCAACTATCTGTCCGGAGTTCATGAAGATCACACGGTCGGCGACCGCCCGCGCAAACCCCATCTCGTGCGTGACGCAGACCATCGTCATGCCGTCCTTCGCCAGGCTGGTCATGGTGTCCAGGACCTCGGACACCATCTCCGGATCGAGCGCGGATGTCGGTTCGTCAAACAGCATCACTGCCGGCTGCATACAGAGCGATCGAGCGATCGCCACGCGCTGCTGTTGGCCTCCAGAAAGCTGGATGGGGAACTTATTGGCCTGTTCCGGAATTCGTACCCGCTCCAGGAATGTAAGCGCTCTTGCCCTCGCCTCCGCTTCCGATACGCCGTTGATCCACATCGGCCCCACCATGCAGTTCATCAGGACGGTCATGTGCGGAAACAGATTGAAATGCTGGAACACCATTCCGACATTGCGCCGCACGTCCGAGACATTGCGCATCTTGGCATGCAGGTTGATGCCGTTGACGACGATCTCACCTTCCTGGTGCGCCTCCAGGCGGTTGAAACAACGGATCAACGTCGACTTGCCGGAGCCGGACGGGCCGCAAATGACGATGCGCTCGCCTTTGCGAACGGTCAGGTTGATATCCGTCAGCACCTGGAAGGCGCCGTACCATTTGGAAACGTTTCTGGCGTCGATGATGGTCTCGGCACTCATCTGACCTTGCTCCTGGCATAGTGACGTTCGATGCGGGACTGGATCAACTCGAGAGCGATGGACAGGGTCCAGTAGAGCATGGCGGCGGATATGAGCATTTCCATGTGCTGGAAAGTCTTCTGGCCCAGTGTGCGGGCGAGAAACATCAGTTCCCAGACACCGATGACGGAGACCAGCGAGCTATCCTTTAGCATCGAGATGAACTGGTTGCCGGTCGGCGGGATGATGACCGGCAGCGCCTGTGGCAGAATGACCTTGCGCATCGTCAGCCCGAAGCCGAAACCGATGGAGCGCGATGCCTCCCACTGGCCGCGGTCGATACTCTGGATGCCGGAGCGGAAGATCTCCGTCATGTATGCGCCGTAGCAGAGCGAAAGTGCCAGAATGCCGGCCGGCACCGCGTCGATGATGAAGCCGAGCTGCGGCAGGCCGAGATAGATCAGATAAACCTGCATCAAGAGCGGAAGGCCGCGAAAGAATGACGTGTAGAAGCTGGCAATCGCATAGGCGAAGCCGTTGCTCGAGAGCTTGGCCACAGCGCCGAGGATGGCGATCGCCGATGCAATCACAATCGAGATCGCTGAAACGTAGACCGTCGTCACTAGCCCCTGCGTGATGAGGAACGGCAACTTCTCCTCGATAAATGGCAGGCTGAGATTGAAGGTCTGGAAGAAGGCGAGGAACAGCGCTAGCAACTCCAGCCAGACGACGGCGATCTGGACCCTGAGGCTCGCAAAACCGATCAGGACGATGTTGAGGCAGAAGAGCACTGCCACGACGAATGCGGTCGCAAAACGACCGTAGAACCCGCTTTCGAGCGGCTCGCCGATCACCGGGCGCATCAGTTCGCCCATCGTCGTGCCGGTCAGGCCGAAAGCCGTAAAGGCAATGAGGACGGTGGCGAAAATACTGGCCACGAACCACGGCTTGTGGACAAGTATTTCGGACTCAACAGTATCCGGATAAAGCATCTTTGGTCCCTTTGGACAAAGGACGGTCCGGTCTCCCGGACCGCCAGATATGGGCTGCCTTACTTCACGATGGTGTAGTCGACGCCGTACCACTTTTCCGAGAGCTTGCTCAGCGTGCCATCGCCCTGCATCGCCTTGATCACTTCGGCGATCTTGTCGCTCAGTTCCTTGTCACCGTGTTCGACGGCGACAGCGAGCGGCTCGTAGAAGACCGGGTCGCCAACCTGCTTGATCGGATAACCGGCCTTGATCGCGTCGCGGATGCTGGGCAGCGACGACACGACCGCATCGAGGCGGACACCGTCACCGAGCCGCAGGTCGTCGAAGGCGGTCGTCGAGTTCGCGTAGGATTTCACTTCCTTCGGCTTGAACGTGTATTCGAAGGCAGGCGCGCCGGCGGCATCGAGTGTCAGATCCTGTTTGGCGTAGGCTTCGAAGGTCGACGTAGCCGTGGCGCCGACAACCTTGCCGTCCAGATCGATCAAACCGACCGTAGGGCTGTCCTTGTGAACGGCCACGGCAGCCGGGGTATAGTAGTAAACCGCCGGGAAATCGAAGACCTTGGCGCGTTCCTTGGTCGGCGTCATCGAGCCGACATGCATGTCCCAGCGTCCCTGCCAGTTGCCGGCAGTGATGATGTCCCAACCGGGCGTGACGAACTCAACGCCGACACCCAGCCGCTTGGCAATTTCCTTGGCGACATCGACGTCGAAGCCGTCCATCTCGTTCTTCTCGTTCATGAAGGACTGCGGCGCCCAGTTGGCGTCGGTCGCTACCTTCAGTGTCTTTGCATCGAGCACGTGGTCGAGCACGGCACCGGCGTGAGCCGGAACGGTCGCGAGCGACAGAGCGAGCGATGCCGCCGCGGTGAGTTTTGCGAATGTGTTCATGCTGTCGTTCCCTTTTGTCGTTCTGTTTTTGACAGGGTCCTCTTCCTGCCATCGGGTTGATCTTCTGTTCTCAGGCGGCCTTCCGTCTTCCAGCGATACGAGGTAGCGCGGCGCGGCCCTTTCCTAGAAACCGTGGAAATCAGCGCTCTCCTTTCTGAGCCATCTCGTCGCGGACGCTCCGCGCGACACGGAAGGCTTCGACACCCCCGGGAATGCCGCAGTAGATCGCGATCTGCACGAGTGCCGCGCGAAGCTCGTCATCGGTTAGACCGTTGCGGATCGCCCCACGAAAATGGATGCCGAACTCATGCATTCGGTTGAGCGCCGCGAGCATTCCGAGGTTGAGCAGGCTGCGGCTCTTCAGATCGAGGCCCTCGTCCGTCCAGACGATGCCCCAGCAATATTCGTTCAACAGATCCTGGAACGGACGCGAGAAGGCATCGCTGCTACCGACCGCGCGATCGACATAGTCGTCGCCGAGCACCCTGCGCCGGACAGCCTCTCCCCTTGCCTGCAAAGCCTCATCCATCAACCGTCTCCCCCTGGCACAAAAACTCGCCCATCAGCGATGCAACAACGTCTGGCGCCTCGATGAGGATGGAGTGGCGCAGACCCGGCAGGATGCGAAGCTGCGAACCGGGAATGCGCTCATGCATGTAGCGCGCCATACGTGGGTTGGAGCCGGCGTCGTCCTCGCCGGTGGCGATCAGCGTCGGGCAGCGGATCTGGTCGAGAAAACCGCCGAAATCCGTTTCCGCCAACACGCGATAGGCGGCCGCGTAGCAGTCGGGATCGTTTTCGGCGTCCCGCGCCCTTAGCCTTTCGACCACGTCCGGGTGGCGCGCCTGGAAGTCTTCCGTCAGCCAGCGCGACAGTGAGGCGTTGTGATGATCGGCGGGCGTGCCGGCTCTGAGCGCCGCCAGGCGTTCGAGAACCCGCTCACGTTCGGCCGGCGTGCGGCCGGCGACCGTCGACAAGAGCGCCAGCCGGCGCAGACGACCCAGATGGGTCAGGGCGAGACGCTGGGCGATCAGCCCGCCCAGCGAAAAGCCCGCAAGGTGGAAGGTGGGGAAACCCGCCGCATCGGCGAGAGCCAGCGTCTCGTTGACGAAATCATCGATCTCGTACCGCCCCTTGACCCGGCTGGACCGGCCATGCCCGCGAAGGTCGAATGTCAGGATCGTGAACCGATCCTTCAGGCGTTCGACCACGCCCGACCATGCCTCGAGATAGGAGCCGACGCCGTGGATACAGACGAGCGGCTCGCCGTCACCCTCGATGCGGCAGTTGAGCGTCACCTCTCCAATGGTATGGCGCTGAGCCCCTGCCATCGTCAGCCACCCACCGCAACGCGCTTCTGTTCCATCTCACGGGCGGCGAAGAAGGGCATGATTTCCCTGACGAACAATTCCAGCGTCCGCTTCTGCAGCTCGAACGGCAGATTGAAGGTCAGACCCAGGCAGTACTGGTCCACGCCGGCGGCCTCATAGACCAGCAGCTTCTCGATCGCTTCGTCCGGCGTACCGAACATCAGATTCTTGCGGATGTTTTCCGGGTTGTAATTGTCTTTGCCCTTGACCGCCTCATAGGGCACCGCTTCGGGGAACCCCTCGCGTACGGTCCCGATGTTCTGCATGAGGTTTTCGAAGGCGCGGCCGTAGTCGATGCTGTGCTTGACCGCGCGCTCCCAGCCATCCGGCCGGTCGTAGACGCAGGTGCGTCGCTGCATCATGAAGCGCGGACGCCGTACCTCGGGATGATCGGCAACCGCCTTGCGAAACTTCTCGGAGAGCACGTGGATCTCGGCCTCCGGAGCGGAGAGCGGTGTCGACAGGATGCTGGCGCCGTTCGCGATCGCCCAGTCGAAGGTGCCGGGATCGCGCGCCGCCACCCAGATCGGCGGATGGGGCTGCTGCAGCGGCTTCGGCACGGCAGCCGTGATCGGAAAATTCCAGTATTGCCCCTCATGGGCATAGTCGCCGGACCAGAGCTTCTTCACGGCCGGCACGATTTCCTTCATGTAGGCCACACCTTCCTGCTGCGGCATGCCGCCTGCCATGCGGTCGAACTCGTACTGGTAGGAGCCGCGCGCGATGCCGAACTCCAGGCGCCCGTTCGTCAGGTGATCGCAGAGCGCGGACTCGCCGGCGAGCCGGATCGGGTTCCAGTAGGGCGCGACCAGGGTGGAGGTGCCGAGCCGGATGCGATCCGTGTGCTGGGCAAGCCAGACCAGTGTCTGGAACGGATTGGGGGAGATCGTGCATTCCAGCGTGTGGTGCTCGGCAGTCCACAGCGTTTCGAAGCCGCCTTCGTCGGCAAGCCGCGCGAGTTGCAGCAAGTTGCTCTTCACCTGCTCCATCGGAATATCGGGGGAGAAGCGTTCCATCGTGAGGGAGACTGCGAACTTCATGTTTTCTGCCTTTCCTGTGCCCGTGCTTTTGCTGTCATTTCAGGCGGATGACGAAGGGGTCCTGCATCGCGCCGGAGTAGTCGACGATGACGTTCTTCAATCGCGAGAACTCGTGCATGACCTCGAAGCCGCCGCGCCGGCCGTAGCCGCTTTCCTTGAAGCCACCGTTGGCGGACATGAAAGAGGCGGAGCGGTAGGTGTTGACCCAGACGGTCCCGGCATCGATCCGGTTGGCGAACCGCAGCGCCCGATCGATGTCCTTGGTCCAGATGCCGGAGGCCAGGCCATAGCGCGTGTCGTTGGCGAGGCGGATCATCTCTTCCTCGTCGCGAAACGGCATGACGCCGACCACCGGGCCGAAGAGTTCGTCGCGCATGAAGGTCATGTCGTTTTCGGCGTCGACCATCACGGTCGGTTCGAAGTACCAGCCCCCCGACGAAAGCCCTTGCCGCTGCGGCCGCCGGCCGCCGGCGGCGATGCGCGCCCCTTCCTTGATGCCGGAGGCCACGTAGGATTCGACTTTTGAAAGCTGATCAGCGAGCGCGAGCGGACCGATGTCGGTGTCGTCGGCCGTCGGGAGGCCGACGCGGATGCGTTCTGTCCTCGCGACGAGCGCCTCAATGAAGCGATCGTAGATGCGCGCTTCCACAAAACAGCGCGAGCCTGCGACACAGGTCTGGCCGGCGGCAGCAAAGACACCGGAGACGACGCCGTTGACCGCATGTTCGATATCGACATCGCCAAAAACGACATGAGGCGACTTGCCGCCGAGCTCCATCGAGCAAGGGACAAGGTTCTCAGCGGCGTTGCCGGCGATGCGCCGGCCCGTGGCCGTGCTGCCGGTGAAGACGTATTTCGCAATTCCGGGATGACGTGTCAGCGCCTCGCCGGCACTCTGGCCGGTACCGGTCACGACATTGACGACGCCGGCGGGAAAGCCCGCCTCGTGGATCAGCTCCACAAGCGCCAGCGTCGAGGCGGTCGCATGCTCCGAAGGCTTGATGACGACCGTATTGCCGATTGCGAGGCAAGGCGCCAGCGTGCCGGTCAGAAGCATCAGCGGCGAATTCCACGGCGTGATCATGCCGACGACGCCCAAGGGTTCGCGCAAATTGAAGTTCAGCGTATCGAGACGATTGATCGGGATCGTCTCGCCCTGCAATTTGTCGGCCATGCCCGCGAAATAGTGGTAGCTGTCGGGCATGGAGCGCATCTGCGCCCGGGTTTCCTTCAGCAGCTTGCCATTGTCGCGCGTCTCGATTTCCGCGAGCGTGTCGGCGTTGGCGCGAACGAGTTCGGCAAGCCGGCGCATCAGCGCACCGCGATCGGTCTGCGTCATGCGGCGCCAGGCCGGATCGCGAAAGGCGGCATTAGCAGCGGCCACGGCGGCCTCGACATCGTCCGCATCCGCTTCGGCAAGATGATACCAGCACTCCCCCGTCGTCGGGTCGAAACTCGCGATGTAATTGCCGTTCTTCGGCGCCACGCACTGTCCGTTGATGAACAGGAGCTGGCGCGAACCTTCAATGGAACTGACCGTCGTCTTCATATCATTGTCCTTGGTCTTGGGAGGTCTGAAGCCAGGTACGGGCTTCGCCGTCGATCATCGCGATACGGCCGCCGTCGTCGGAATCCATGTAGATGCCGAAGCGGCCCGCCTGCCTCTCGCGTACGTAGCGCCGCAACATGGATCGCAATTCGTGCGTCGCGATCGCATCGTCGGGAAGATCGTCGAGCGGGAAGAAGCGCAGATCCGCTGGCAGCCTGGTGCCGGCGCCGCCCTCGCCCGCCAGTCGGGCGCGATAGACGAGATAGCCCGGGTCGCTGTCTGCGACATCGAAGACCGAATAGAGGAAGGTCTCGTCCGGGACGAGCCGCAGCGCGTCGCCACCGTCGATGACGAGCTGGCTGTCCGCCTTGCGTCTCCGCGCAGACGGCAAAACCCAGCCGCCCTTGCCGTCCGAACGCAGAAGCAGGCCGTCACCCGCTTCGATCAGATAGCCGATGATCATGCCATGCGACGCGAGCCAGCCATTCGGCAACGGGTCCTTAACGCTGGCATAGCGGCCGCGGCAAAAGCCGAGCGGTGCGGTCGGACTGGTACCAAAGGCCCGAACTTGGCCGATCAGGATCGCATGATCGCCGGCATCAACAGTGCTGAAAGTCGTGCAGTCGAACCAGGTCAGGCTGTCGGTCAGGACCGGCGCGCCCGTGTGGATGTGATCGTGGGTCACCGACTGAAACTTGTCCGGAGATTTTGAGGCAAAGGTTCCGGAGACGTCGACCTGTCCTTCATGGAGGATGTTGACCGCAAAACACCCTGCATTGGTGAAGGCAGGATAGCTCGAAGCCGACTTCGCAACGCAGACCAGAAGTAGCGGAGGATCGAGCGAAACCGAGGTGAAGGAGTTCGCAGTCATTCCACGCGGCGTGCCGTCATCGTCGCGGGTGGTGATGACGGTGACACCGGTCACGAACGTACCGAAGGCGCGGCGAAGCGCAATCGGATCAATCGGCACGTCCGTCGATGCTGCAGTCTCAACCATGCGCTTCTTGCCTCCTCACCATCAGGTTGATTGGAGGCTAATGCCGTCACGGCGGTCGTTCTTCCGTCGCTTCACAGGAGTGGGCGAAGAACTTCTGCATCGAACCCTAGGAGGCGATTGAAGGCCACGAAAAGGGGTGGCGACGTGGTCGCAAGACGGCTCCCGACGGACGAGGAAAATCTAGCTGCGGAGGGTGGAACGGTTGTCGATGACACCGTGCAGGCGGATCGCGAGTTCGACGGCAAAGCGCTTTTCCGGCGTTTCGACATCCACGCCAAACAGCTCCTGGATGCGCGCCAGCCGATAGCGCAGCGTCGTCACATGCAGGCCCATCGCGTCGGCACAAGCCTGGCTGCGGCACCCCTCCTGCAAGTAGATCGACAGCGTTTCGAGGTAGGGGGTTCCGTTGTCCCGGTCGTGATCGGCGATCGCCCCAACACTCTCCTGCACGAAACCGCGCACGTCGCCGGCCTCGCAGGCAGCGACCAGCATCGGCAGCGGGCCGAAATCCTGTGCGGAGACCGCGCCAGTCAGACCAAAGGAGCGGCCGATGCGGATCATTCGGGCGCAGCGTTCCCAGGCCTGCGGATAATCCGACAGCGCGGCACACCGGTTGCTGGCGACGACGATCGGTGCCTCGTCGAAGTAACGGCCGAGTTCCTCGGCGATACGGCGGGCGAGCTTTGTCGTGCGCTCCTGCCGCTTACCCGTATCGTGGGGAACGAGGCAGACGACGCCGCCCTCGACGGCAATCAGGTTCGCCTGAACGGATGCCTGCTGCATGACACGCGACAGCGTGTGCTCCACATCGACGGAAGCGCCGCCAAATGCCTTCGTCTTATCCGGAAAATCGACGACGATCATCTGCTGAGGCACGGAAAAACTCAGGCCGAGCCGCTGGGCGCGCTGGGCAACATCGCCGGCATTGCGCCACCGCGCCTCCACGATCTCGAAGAAGAGTTCGGTCTGCGTCCTGGTCTCGAAGCGAAACCGGATGAAGCTTCGCATCATCTGCACGCTCAGCGCAAACTTGGCGCTGTCGAGCATCATGAGATCGAGATCGCTGAACTCGCGCGTCGTCGGGAAGATGATGAGCGCCCCGACCAGTTGATTGTCGACCATCAGCGCTTCGACACGGGCCGTTATCTTGAACCGTTGCGTGCCGTCATCGAGGTAGAGGTTCACGGCATCGGTCGTCCCGCGCTCGACAGCGTCTCGGGCGGCCTTCATCAGCGGCCGGCTAAGAATGGTGGAAGCCGCCTCGTGCCAACTGGCCTCGTCGTAGAGTGCGTTCGGCGGCCGGCCGGCGACAACCTGATTGGCGGTGAAATCAACGACCACCGTCGGATTCGGCAGCATCGTGCCGACCATGGCCGAAAGTGGTGCGACCGACCCATCGCTCAACACATGTTCCAGAAGCGAGGTATGTGCCTCCAGGGCGCGCTCCAGCCGCTGCGCCGACCGCTTCTCCGCCTCGAGACGATGTTCCCGTTCGACGGCGATGGCACCGAGGTGGATGATCGTGCCGAGAAAGGCGAGATCGTCTTCCGACACCTCGGCGACCTCGCGAGCAATGACGCTCAGCACCATCGGTCGGCCCTCAGCATCCCTGCAGTTCATCGGCATGACGAGCACCGTACGATAGTCGCGCTCGAAAGCCTCCTTCCGATATCCTGGAAACTCGGCGGATTCGCGTGCGTCACGGATGTAGACGGGCTCGTTTCGCTGCAGCGCGATCAGGGAAGGGCTGGTCGCCAGCTCCCATTTGTCGGGCAACTGCCGCTCGATCAGTGTCGGATCGTAGCGCACGATGACATGGGCGTAACCATGCGCCGCGTCGATGCCCATGATCGACCCCAGAGACCAGTTCGCATGGCGACAGGCGGCCGCAATGAGCTGCTGCAGCGCCGTCTGAAGATCGCCACCGCTGTTGATCTGACTGGCGACGTCGCGGAGCGCCAGTATCTGGGACTTCTGATCCAAATCGTCTCGCCTCTTGACATCTATCAACCAACCATGCGCGCGGCGAAGGCCAAAGTCTACTCCGCTTCCGCGAAGCCGCAGCGCACATCTTCCGACGAAATGTAGGAAGCGCCGCCCGACGATCCGGCTAGGGTGCGAAGCAATCCCAACAAACAGCAACGGCGCATCCCATGACGATCGGCATTCGAAAAATCTGCACTTTCCTCGAAGAAACGCTGGTGGAGGGCGGCAAGGCGGCGCCGCGTCCCGTCAATATCGTCGTGGTCGCGGCAGTGATCCAGAATCCCTGGGCAGGCCGCGGCTTCGTCGAAAACCTCAGGCCGGAGATTATCCGCATTGCAAGCGAGCTCAGCCGCGAGATGACGGACCGACTGCTGCGCCAAATGGAGCCGGAACGGATCGAAGCTTGCGGCAAGGCGGCGGCCGTCGGCATCGCCGGTGAAATCGAACATGCTTCGGCGATGATCCACACGCTGCGTTTCGGCAATCCCTTTCGCGAGGCGATCGGCGGCACCAACTACCTGGAATTCGCCAACACCCGCAATGCGCCGGGCGCGCTGTTGTCACTGCCGATGATGCACAAGAGCGAGAGCGGCAAACGATCGCATTTTCTCACTTCCAACTTCCAGATCGCCGACGCCCCGGGGCCGGACGAAATCATCGTCGCCATAGGTGCCTCCGACAGCGGCCGTGCCCATGCCCGCATTGCCGACCGGTTCCAGGACATCGCCGAAATGGACGCAGAAAAGGCTGCATTGCTCGGCAAGGCTAAATAAGAGCAGACAAACGAGTTGCGCGGGAGTTTGCCATGAAGCTTGATGCGATCGACCTGCGCATTCTCGATGCAATCCAGCGGGATGGACGCATCACCAAACTCGCACTCGCCGAAAAGGCGGGCCTTTCGCCCACGCCCTGCTGGATGCGGCTGCGCAAGCTGGAAAAGGCCGGCATCATCAGCGGCTACCATGCGCACGTAGCATTGCGGCGTGTCGCGCCGGTTGCAAGCGTGATGGTCGAGCTGACGCTCGCCAACCACCGTCAGGCAGACTTCGACCGGTTCGAACGAGCCGTCCGCGATATTCCGGAAATCGTCTGCTGCTGGTCGGTCGGCGGCGGCGTCGACTACATCCTGAAAATTGTCGCCGCCAATATCGACGCCTATCAGCGCCTGATCGACACACTTCTCGATAGGGAACTCGGCATCGCGCGCTACCTCACCTACATCGTCACCAAGACCGTCAAAGAAGAAGCGGTGCTTCCCGTGTCTTTGCTGATGGCCGACGTGGCCTAGCAGGGACTGGCGCCGGAGCGGCAGACATACGCACCCGGCGGGACAGGTTTGCTAATTATATCGCGCCGAAGTTCCGCGCCCATAGCTCGCGAAGATCAGGATCCGCGTCGACACGCCGGGCAATACTGAGCAGCTTCGGGCAGTTTGCCGCCAGCCAATCGCGCCCCGGTCGCCAGCGCGTCATCGCCGCGATCCAGATATCAAGGGCAGAGAACCGCTCTCCGAGCGCCCACGGCGCGGGTGCGATCTCGTCCTCCCACTGGCGCCACAGATCCATTCGGCGCCCTAGCACCCGGCTGCGCAACTCGTCCGGCACGCTCGGTGCCCAACGCTCGGGGTAGTCAGCGTAGGTGAAGGTCCCATATACGGCAGTCACGAGCCAGATCAGGCGACGAAGAAAGGCAGGACGAAGCGGGTCCCCGACCGGTGGCGCAAGTCCGGCTTCTGGGTATGTCTCCGCAAGATGAAGCAGAATGGCCGCGCTCTCCGTCATCACCGTGCCATCGGGAAGTATGAGCACGGGCACCTGTGCGAGCGGGTTGACGGCGACAAGACGGTCCCGGGCCGGGCCGGGCTCATCGAACCCCGCGACATTCTCGAACGTGTAGGGTAGCCGCGCTTGCACCAGCGCCGCTTCGACGAGAATGGAGCCCCAGCTCGGAACGCCGTAGAGGCGGTAAAGTGCTTGTGTGTCGGCCATCGTCATTTTTCCTCGCAGTGCACGGTGCCATTTTGGTCACCGCCCCGCAAGATTGTGCCAGAAGCGCCAGCTTCCGGAATGCTCAAACATCGCCCATGACTGGGTTGAGGGCGCAAGCAATCAAAATTGGCTGGTGCCACTCTCTGCCCGACCCAGGAACAAATTTCCGGGCTAGGCGTTCTGCGCCGAACCGGAGACAACGGCAATGCAAGCGATCATTTGGGATCACCCCGTCAGGGTTGGTGTGAAAGGCGAGCGCACCATCAACGGGCCACAGGATGCCCTGCAGTATCTCAGCGAAATGCCGCAGGGCGGATGGTTCTACGACCGGCCAAGAAACCGCTGCCCCGCTGCCCTGGAGCGCGGCGAAGAACCTGGGCAATCGCGGAAAGCCTTCATTGGCGCGGCCATCGAATCTTCGTTCCCTGTCTCTGACGACGACGTTCTTTCCTGAAGTCGATGGCAACTTGGTCTCGCGAACGTCCCACGCACGGACGGCGGCGAGCAGCGTGACCTATGGTCTTCGGCCGTATCGCCGGGCGTTTACTACTCTTGCTCCGTAGACTTGTAACGTGCGGGCATCGGATTGTTTTTCGCTTCCATGGCGGCCTCTATCTGCGTGATGACCTTGACGGCCTCCTGGAGGATTGCCCGCATCTCATCATCGTAGAGATGCACCGGCATCCCCCCGGCCCGAATGATATCCATGGTTTCGGCTGACTCTTTCAGTCGATCGGGCTGCCCGAGCATCTTCCAGCCTTCCTGGACCGCGACATAGGCCCGGACGAGGAGGCGAAGTTTTTCACCCTCCGTCAGCATGTGAACGTCACGTTCGGCCTGGCTCAGTTCGGCAATGACGTCTGAAGTACTTCTCATAGGACACCCAGGCTACGCAGATACCACGGTGCAACCGGTTCACTCAGTATGAGCTAACGTATGGACCGGAGAAAACAAGTGGCCTCTCCTTGGCCGATCGATTTGGCCAACGAAGGCCGAGGTCTTGGGGACCTGCTCGTCACAGGAATACTTCACATGAAGCCTCTGGGGTAGCATCAACGGGTTCTTAATCCTTCGTTGACCATAATTTCCGTCGAAGAGCCGAACCGCCGGTCTTTGCCGCCAGTGGATTGTACCTCGAATGAATCGGAACCCGCCGTGTCTGAGTATCCAGTAACCGTGTATCCGGCGCCTGTGTCGTGTGGCGTCGCAGGAAGAAGCGTCCAGCGCATTGCGCGATGGTTTGGGCGTGTGAGCGCGATCACCGCCATCGCTGCGTCCACCATGGCCTTCACCACCACCGCGTCTTCGGCGGAAGTTCGATCATTAAAACTTTTCTTCACCCACACCGGCGAGCGTGCCACGATCACCTTCAAGCGGGACGGTAAATACGACCCGAAAGGGCTCGCACAAATCAATCGCTTTCTGCGCGACTGGCGAAGGAACGAGCCTGCCCGCATGGACCCGCGTCTTCTCGACCTAGTCTGGGAAGTCTACCAGCGCGCCGGGGCTAAGGACTACATCAACATCGTCTCCGCTTACCGCTCGCCCGCGACCAACAACATGCTGCGCGGGCGCTCGCGCAGTACCGGGGTCGCCAAGAACAGCCAGCACATGCTGGGAAAGGCGATGGACTTCTACATTCCAGGTGTGAAACTCGCTCGGTTGCGGGAGGTCGCCATGCAGATGCAAGTCGGAGGGGTCGGCTACTACCCCACCTCCGGATCGCCTTTCGTGCATCTCGACGTCGGAAAGGTGCGGGCGTGGCCGCGGATGTCGCGCCAGGAACTGGCCCGCATATTCCCGAAGGGGCAGACGCTTCATCTTCCTGCCAGTGGCGGGGCCTTGCCAGGTTATGACCAAGCGATGGCCGACTACAAACGACGGGTGAAGGCCACCTCGATCGTGGCCGCCAACAGTGCCGGTCCAGCGAAATTCAAGTCTGCGGCACCCTTCGACAATACCCTGCTGACCGCAATGCTTCCGACGCGCAAGAGCCGTGGGGAAGAAGCCCTCGACCGCCAGACCCTCAAGCAGGCTGTCGAAGAACCGCCGTTCTTCGACCTTGCTTCAATCACAGCACCGCTTCCGACGCTCCGCACGGTCGCCAGCGAGCGTGCGCTCCCGGTAAACACCTCTGCATTCGTTCCGTCCTCGTCGTTCAAGTTCGCACTTGGCACGGGCACGATGCGGGCGCCGGGCGCAGCCGAATCCAGCCTCACCGGCTCGCCGTCCGCGAAGACAGAGTGGTCAATTCGCGACGCTGCGCTCTTCAAGTGGGCGCTGGCGCCGGCTAAAGAACTTGAGCAGCTGATCCTTCCGGCAAGCCTGGGGTCCTCCGTGGCAAGCGCTGAGGATGCAAACCGCATACCGAATGGGGCTTCCCAATTCGGCGAACAGAAAAAGGCCTTTGACAAGGAACGCTTCTGGTCGGACGGCTGATTGCAGCGCGCGGACGGGTATCTCGGCGACACGCAATCGAACCGGCGGCCAGTTAATCGATCAGTCGGCTCAGCCTGCGGCACCGCCCACTTCACAGAGACGTTTCCAACGCTACGATCGAGCTCCGTCAGCCATGCTGCTGATGTAGGCGCAGAACATGTCGGCCATTGCGACGGCGTAGACCTCTATCTCCGCCAAACTCCTTGGCGTTTCTGAAAACTCCTTACCGACAGTGGTCATCGTTGTGATGATCAGATCCGCGGCCAATTGCCGGACGGAACCGGTGCTGTGTAAGCACTTCCAGCGTGAAATTTTCGAAGATTGGATCGCCCGCTTCCTTTGCCTCCCGGGCTTCGGGTGCGTCGCGATAGAGCGGGGCGGCGTCGTCGAGCGCGACGCGGACGGTCGCCTCCTCGCATTCGAACCGGTGTACCACGCCGTCGCCGACGAGGCGGTCCCGTTCAAGGAAATCGCCGCTGTAATCGGCCGCCAGCTCCCTGTCGAGGCGCGGCCGCGTGAACACTTCGGCTGGTTCGCCACGATGGCAGGCGCCGACATGGCCGCTTCCAGCGCGCATACCCGGACATTGCTTGACTGGCAGCCTTCCGGCCCCGGCCTTCTCGCAGACCTCGATCAGCCCGGTTATTACGCTCGATGAGCGCTGGTGGTCAGCGTTGGGGTGCTGTCGCTGTCAACCGCGATGTTGGCCCACAACGTCGACCCGGCCGTCCGGGCGGAGTGGCTAAACGATATGTTCCTGCCGTCAGACGCTTTCGATTGGTCGCGCAACGTGGTCCTCCTTCGCAGCGGCGACCAGACGATACTCGTCGACGCCGGCCTGGGGTTGGACCCTGACCTGAACTTGCGGTCGGGTTCGAACACCCCGACTGGCACAACGGCTTTTGAACACGACCCCGAGGAAGCAACTCGCGTTGCAGCCCAATCCTCCTCAACCGGGACGGCGACATCACACGCACCAGGGACCTGACCCGCCACGTCCTTCTCGACGGCGTCGGATCCACCCACTGGAACGACTGGTTCCGTCACCACGACCAGGAGATACCCGCCACGGTTCGCCGGCTGAGTTTTGAAGATTTCAATCAGAACCTCGCGGCGGCACGCTGCGGAATTGGCATTGCGATGGGGGACAACACCACTGCTGGCGAAGAGCTTGCCCAAGGGGCGCTTGTCCGCCCGCTCAAAGGTTTCATAAAATCGGCGACGAAGGGCTTTACGTCATCACGCAAAAGAACCGGGACCATTCCCCGCTCGCCAAGGTGTTCATCGATTGGGTGGTCAACGAAGCCCAGGCCACAATAGAATTTGCCTGAGGGAATGGAGCAACGGCCAAATCGCCCCAAATGAGGATACGCGTCGGTTGCGCGTGTTGGACTGAGCACTCGGACGATTGAGCAACGACGCAACAGTCGCCATAGTGCTGGCGCACCGCGGTGCCGGATTTTTCGGGAGGAAGCGACATGCATGAATTCGCAATTCTTGTCACCATCCTGGGCGTCTTCCTTCTTGGAGCCATGAGTCCTGGCCCAAGCTTTATTGTGGTGTCGCGTATCGCGATCGCCCGGTCACGCGCTGACGGATTAATGGCAGCGGTAGGCATGGGAATTGGCGGCTTTCTATTCGCTTGCATTGCAGTCGCCGGCCTGACAGCGATCCTCCTTCAAGTGGAGTGGCTCAGCATGCTGCTCAGGCTCGCCGGTGGCGCGTACCTCGTCTGGATCGGCGTCGGTATCTGGCGTGCCGCTCCCCAGACGATAGCGATTGCCGATGCGCCCGCAGATCAACCAGGTACACTGTGGAAGTCTCTGCTGCGGGGCCTTTTCGTGCAGATTTCCAATCCGAAGACGGCCATCTTCTATGCATCCATGTTTGCTGCGCTGCTACCGTCTCCCACACCCACCTGGATGCTGCTGGCGCTTCCGCCACTGCTCTTCATCAACGAGTTCGTGTGGTATGCGATTGTCGCCCTTGGTTTTTCGTCACGTGCGCCGCGGGTCGTCTATCTGCGCTCGAAGACCTGGATTGACCGCGTGGCTGGCGCTGTGGTGGGCGCACTCGGCATCAAGCTGATGGCCGATAGCGTGCGAACAATCGGCTAGGGCCTATCCGCACTCGACTCTCCTGACCACGCTTCAAAGCCGCAGACGTCGGCGTTTCCACCGTCGACCGCATACTGAATGTGCGGGGTCCGGTGCGCGCCCAAACGGCCGAACGCGTGCGGGAAGCTGCCGAACGCATTGGATTTCACGGGGTTACGGCGATCCGCCGCCGCTAATATCTGAGCGACGCTACCTCGCCGCGACCACGCTCGTACAGCATGTCGTGGATCGAACCCCCAATCGATAGACGGTGGGTTGCCCAAAGTTTGTGTTGACCGTTTTCGACGGCGCGGCGAAACTTGCAACCGGGAGCGAGGAGGAGGACGAATGATGGCTGAGCCAGACCGCTGGCGCCACATGGCAAGCGCACCGAAAAACGGCAGTCGGATCCTCGTCACGATCCGCCCGTCCGAACAGGGGATAGCGGAAGTTGACCTTGCATATTGGTCGAATGGCGATCAGTTCGGTAGAGAAGGCTGGCGCGCCTCCGATTCCTCGCCCGGCCGCATCATCGAATACGCCGAGCCGGAACTGAAATGCTGGATGCCGATGCCTTCGGCCAATCTCAATCTCACCTCGATGCCCTTACCCTGGGAAGGCGATGACGACCAAGAACTGGACGGGTCGGGAATTTGACGCAAGCGAAGAGCATATAGCAGCCCGGCCCGCCATCCGGGTCCGGCAAGCAATCCAGATGCCCTCGTCGACCGTTCCGGGAACCGCTCTGGCAAGCCCCCATACGGGGCCGAGCGCTTTGCGCATTTTCCAGCCATTGCGCATCTCCTCGAATGGCCATCAGTGTTCAGGCACTCCCGCTTTCCGCAACCCCTCGGCCATTTGATCCTGCCACCGCGGGATGCTTTGAAACCAAGGAAGCGCTCGATACCGGTCGATGGTAAAGCCTGGCTCGGCCGCCAATAGCTTCCCCGCAGCCCATCGGGCGGTCTCCAAGTCCCCGTTCATCGCCGACCAGGCGGCGAGATGACGGTAGGACCATGTGACGTCTGGATAGGTGTTGACGACCTCATGGGCTATCGCAATCGCTTGTGAAAGAGCGCCTTCCATGGCCAAGGAAAAAGCCATCCCCAATCTCATGTTGAATGCGAGCGGATCTCTTGGGCTCAGAGTCATCCCTCGCTGGAAGCGTTCCGTTGCCAGAGTGGCTTCGTCCTTGTAGATCGCAAGCCAGCCCAGGCGCGCCCATGCCCAGGCATTGTTTGGATCAAGCGCAAGCGCTTTTTCGATAAAGGTCGTGGCGCGCTCCTGGTCGCCGCAAATGCTCAATGCCGCACCGGCGGCAGTCAGGGCGGTCGGATCGTCGCTGATCGAGCCTACAGCATCAACCGCCGCGCGCGCCTTTTCCAGCTCGTATTCCGGCTGTTCGGTCCACAGGTAGGAGGCGTTCGAGGCGTGGCACCAAGCCAGAAGTGCATGCGCGCGACCATAGCTTGGATCGACGGCGATCGCTTGCCGCAGCAGTTCGATCGCTTGGTTGTTGGTATCCTTGCGGCGACCCCAGAGGTTCGGGTAGGCGCGCATGACGAAATCATAGGCCCTGAGACTTGTCGGCGGCCTGCGCCTGGCCAGTTCGATCTCGGCATCGCGGATCGCCGGGTGTATGGCGCCCGCCACCTGCGCCGCGATCCGATCCTGGAATTCGAACATATCTTCGATTGCGCCCTCGTAGCGATCGGACCAGAACTGGGTCCTTGTCTCCGCATCGACCAATTGCACCGAAATGCGCAGTCGGTCGCCGCCTCGGCGAACGGTGCCCTCGACCACATAATTGACGCCGAGTTCCCTGCCGACCTCGCGCACGTCGACGAAGCGTCCCTTGTAGGTGAACGCGGACTGTCGCGCGATTACAAAGAAATTCCGAACGCACGAGAGCGCCGCGGTGATCTCCTCGACAACGCCGTCCACGAAGTATTCATCGTCTTGCCCGCTGAGGTTGTCGAAGGGCATGACGACGATCGATGGCTGATCCTTGCCACGGCGGGCGGCAAGTGATGACGCGGACGCGATGCCGCCTTCGACAGACGTCTCTTCCTGCCAATCGACCCGAAAGACGAAAATTGGCCGCGGGATGTTCTTCAAGTTGCGCTCGCCGAGACTGATCAGCGGGAACGGCACTTTCCCATCGAGATGCTCGCGCACCGATGCGGAAATGCAGATGCCTGACGGTGCGGCGATCTCTTGCACGCGCGCCGCGATATTGACGCCGTCGCCGAGCAGGTCGTCTCCCGCCACGACCACGTCACCCAGGTTGATGCCGATGCGGAACTCCAGGCGGCGATCGGTTAGGCGGTCATCTGAGGCCTTGAAAAGACGACGCTGGATTTCGACCGAGCACCGGACGGCCTGGACAGCGCTTGGAAACTCGGCGACAAAACCGTCACCGGCGGTACCGAAGATACGGCCGCCATGCTCCTTCACCACTTCGGTAATCCGGTTGCGGCACACATTTAGTGCGGCAAGCGTACCTTCCTCGTCCAGCGCCGCAAGGCGACTGAAGCCAGCAACATCGGCTGAAAGGATGGCTGCGAGCTTTCGATCCACAGCTATGACGGCTCCTGGGGCGCCACGATATCGTCGGGCTTAATATGCCGGCATTTTCCCATATTCACGAATGCTTGTCGCCAGCAAGGACGCAGAAGATGCAGTAACTCAGCATGATGCATCGCCACCCATCTGAACAGACGCATGGCGATGCAGATTTCGGTTACCGCTGCGCGACCGGGCGCACCAGCGGCGTCACGCGTCGGATGGTCACGCGGCGGTTCTCCTCCTCGGGTTCCTGCGTGCGGATCTTCAGGAAGCGCTCACCATAGCCTTGCGTGACTAGGTTTTCCGCCGAGATGCCGTAAACTTCGGTCAGGAGGACTGCGACGGATTCGGCACGCTCATCGGAGAGGACCAAGTTCGAGCGATCAGAACCGACAGCGTCCGTGTGCCCTTCGATGAAGAAGGTTTCACCGGGATCCTTGTCGAGAATCTTCTGCATTGCGTCGGCGACCGTTCGCAGTGTCTTTGCCTGCGACATCGAGACTTCGGCACTCCCCGTCGCGAAGTGGATCGTGTCGAGATCGATGCGCCGGACCTTGTCACGCAGGCGGGCCGAATTGCGGACCTCATCGATCGTGTAGACTCGCTCGACGCGTTCGACCGGCGGCTCGGACAGGAATTCGTAGTAGTCCCGATCCGGTTCTTCCGAGTAATCGACGATGTAGTCGTCGACC
Organism: Ensifer sp. 22521; assembly: GCF_052044795.1. Classification (NCBI taxonomy): domain Bacteria; kingdom Pseudomonadati; phylum Pseudomonadota; class Alphaproteobacteria; order Hyphomicrobiales; family Rhizobiaceae; genus Ensifer; species Ensifer sp. 22521. The sequence continues at coordinate 9,513 of NZ_JBQENM010000021.1, read as the reverse complement.
GGAATCGTCAGGCGCATCGGCGGCAGTTCGTAACCGACGTCGACGATCGCCGGACGCCGTTCCTCCTGATACTCCGGCGCGTACATCAGCACATATTCGTTGCCGTCGCCGTCGACGCGCGAGCGTTGCAAGATGTCACCGTAACGGTCGTAGACGGTAACGATCCGATACCCGCCCGGGCGGACGATCGTTTCACGAACGCGGCCGCGCGGAAGCTCGTCGTAGTAGGCCTCCTGCGCATCGTGGCGCAGACGCGGACGGTCGTCGCCACGCACGAAGATCTGGTCGCCGACGCCGAGGACAACGCGATCGCCGACCCTATCGACCAGTTGCACCTCGGTCACATCATTGTTCCTGGTGTTGTTGACCGTCGTGTTGTTGATCACCGTATTGTTGATGACGGTGTTCGTCGTCTCCGGGACCGCGAAGACTGGCGCCGCTTCGACGCGTCGCCCTTCTTCCTTGATCGCGGCCTCGATCCTCTGCGAAACGGCCTGCCGCCCCTCGGCCGGAATCTCCGCCTGGGCCGCGGCGTCGTCGGTCGGCGGCGCTATGTTCTGATCCTGGACGCGCAGCTCCTCGCGCTGCTTGCGCCGAGCCTCGCGCCCCTGGTTGCCCCCGGAATTATCGGCGTCCTTGTCGCTGTCGAGCACAGCCGCGCCATTGTCGACCGGAAGCACCACGGTTTCGTCGGTCGCCGCCGGATCCTGGGCGATCTTGCGCTTCTCTTCCTTCGTGCGCTTGTCGACAACGATCGGAGCGGGCTTGCCCTGAGGTTCCTCACCCTGGCGCTGCTCGGCCGTTGCGGGTTGTTCGGCTCCTGGAACCGGCTGCTGCCCCGCCTCGCCCGTCTGCGGTGTCGGCTGCTCTGTTATGGTTTCGCCTGTCGGTGCAGCACGCTCTTCGAGGGCCTTTTGCTCCTCGGGCTGCTTTCCTTCAGCGTGCTGCTTGCGCTCCTTGGGCAGCGGTACCTGCTGTTCCTCGGCCTTCTTTGGGGTCCCTTCCTCTACGGCGGGCTGCCGTCCTTCCGCCTGCTGTTTGCGCTTCTTGGGCAGCGGTACCTGCTGTTCATCGGCCTGCTGCGGGGTTCCTTCCTCTACGGTGGGCTGCTGGTCTTGGGCCTGCTGCTTGCGCCTTTTGGGCACAGGGTTTTGTTGCTCCTCAGCCTGCCGTGGAGCCGCTTCCTCGACGCCAGGCTGTAGTTCCTCAGCTTGCTGCTTGCGCTTCTTGCGCAACGGAGTTTGTTGCTCTTCGGCCTGCTGCGGAGCGCTTTCCTCGACGCCAGGCTGCTGTTCTTCGGCGTGCTGCTTCCTCTTCTTCCGCACAGGCGTTTGCAGTTCTTCAGCCTGCCGCGGTGCGTTTTCCTCGGAGCCGGGCTGCTGCTCTTCGGCCTGCTGTTTGCGCTTCTTGCGAACCGGCTCTTCGACCTGACGCTGCGGCTCCTCGGCCTGCGGTCGCTGCTGTTCTGTCTGCCCTTCCTCGGCGGCATGCTGCTTCTTGCGCTTCTTGAGCAGAAGCAAGTCCTCGGGAGACTGCTGGTCGGTCCCGTCCTGCGCTACCTGGAACGGCGCCCTCAGGCTCTCGGCTAGCGCCGGCTGAATCGCGAAAGATACGGCGAAGACGGGCAAGGTTACCGTTGCGAAAAGTTTGGATCGAATCGACATGATCATTGTTCCTCTTATTGGGAGGTCCCCGCGCCAGTTGCGCTTATCGCCCGCATCAAAGCCGGCAGAACGGCACGCCTGTTCGCGCGCCCCAAGGGGCCATGCCCCGCGGCTCCGACTTTTTTGTGTCAGCCAAAGGCTAGTCCCAACGCCGCAGTACCCGATCGGTTCCGTTTGTAGGCCGATCCCGAACCTGATCCGAAAGGCGAATTTTCGGAGGTCGCTGGCCAAGCGCGCGAGCGTTTCCTCACTGAACGGCATTCCTGCGGACATTACTGCTCGTTGGTAAGTGGTTATTGGGCGAAACATTCCGTGGGCAAAGCACCAAAACAGACGCCATTGCCGAAATCGAGCAATACACGCTCCATCACCATTCGACCGACACCGTTGCCGGCGCCTCTCATCGAGCTCCCGCCGGAGGTCAAGCAACAGGCGGAAAAAGCCCGTGCGAGTGAATCCGCCCTTGCGGTGCCCGAACGTCTTCTGAGACCCCACGCAGTCATCGCCTCATGCCTCGCGGAGCACGAACAGAAAAAGCGTCAAGCCCGCAGTGAGCACGATCCATGGAGGCGCAATCTTTATGACCCTGGCTATTTCTCCGAAACGGACCACCGCAAACACCGCATTCTGGATGCGCTGTTCAAGGCGATTGAGCGCCAAGGCGGAAAGGTTAAGCAGGGAAAGCGCCAACTTGCCGAGCAGCGCCGAAGAACAGCGGCGTCGCAAGCGCGACGCTAGCCGCTGGCGACGCTTCCGGGACTTAGCGCAAGATTGGCACGAGCTCAGTGCCGTGCGCGATTTCCTAGTGGCGCTGCGATCAATGGACGTCACCACCACCGCCGAGATCGATGGCCGCAGCGTTGAAGAGTAGATCGCATGGGCCGAGGGCTGGCTCCAGCCGGCTGATCCGACGGCCGGCGGCGTCGACGACGTGTTCGAGCAGGTCGCTGAAATCACCGATTGGACCTACCGACAAAGACAAACTGGACGCCAATCAAACGTTGCGATCGTATTTGGACATTGTGGTTCTCCGCGACAGGAGCCAGAAGCCTCTCCTCCAGCTATCAACCCGTCACGGCAAATCCCAAGCGTTCCTCCTTTAGCGGTCAGTTGACTTCCAATTAGCCGAGAAGAGGTTTGTAAAGCAGCGCGCGGAGGAAGCCCTTTCAGATACCCCAGTTGCCCTGATCGTGGGACCGCGCCGAGCCGGCAAGACCACCCCTCGTCCGAAAGATGGGAGAAGCCGGTCGAACCTATATCACGCTCGACGACCAGACGGTTCTCGAAGCCGCGCAATCCGATCCTGCTGGCTTCATTCGGGGCCTTGATCGAGCCATCGTCGACGAGATCCAGCGCGCACCCGACCTGCTTCTGGCAATCAAGAAGACAGTCGATGAGGACTATCGTCCGGGCAGGTTTTTGCTCACGGGATCGGCGAATGTGCTGACTCTGCCACGGATTGCGGACAGCCTAGCCGGCCGGATGGAGACCATCCGAATGCTGCCGCTGGCGAGAGCAGAGATCGAGGGCCAACCGAGCTGCCAAAGTTCGTGCGGCTATTGGCCGAGCATGCAGGCAAATTGGTAAACTACTCGCAGTTCGCCGGCAGCATCAACGTCAGCCACAAGACGGGGCAGCGTTATGTCGGGTTGCTTGAACAGGTGTTCCTGGTCGCGACGCTTCAACCCTGGTTCACCAATACACTGAAGCGCATCGTCAAGACACCCAAGCTGCATTTCCTTGATTCCGGTATCCTGGCCAGCGTGCGCGGACTCACCTTCGACCGGGTGAAGGCGGATCGCGGAACATTCGGCGCGCTGCTGGAGAGCTTTGTGTTCTCTGAAGTGCTGAAGCTGATGACGGCCTCAGACCTGCGGCTGACACCATATCATTCCAGGGATCGAGACATGCGCGAGGTGGACATCGTGCTGGAACGCGACGACGGGATGATCGCTGGCATCGAGGTCAAGGCGAGCGCCACGGTCAGGGCCAGCGATTTCGGGGGCCTCCGCGCACTTTCTGAAGCCTTCGGCGATCGTTTTGCCTTCGGCGTCGTCCTCTATGACAGCACTGATGTGGTGCCGTTCGGCGACAAGCTGGCCGCGGCGCCGCTGTCCAGCATGTGGAACTGAGAATGGTCGCAGAGGCTAAAGAAGGTTCTCTTTCGTCGAAAGAGCGAGAACTCCATAGACGAGGTCGCGTCCTAATAGACAAAGATCTGCATGAGCAGATCGACCAAGCGGTGATGCAGGCCTACGTTTGGCCCGGCACGCTAGAGAAAGCAAAGGCCGAAGCCTCGGTTCTTCTTCGCCCGCGTCAACCCGATCAGGAGATAGGCGATTTGCTCGTTCTCGTCGTTCAGCTTGGCGCTGTAACGATAGCAGGTCTCGCTGACACCAAAGGTGCGGCAGGCGAGTGCAATGCTCACCCCGCGCAACGCCACCGCTTTCCCGGCCATCCCTTGGCCGACAGGCAAATGCTCGCGTTTGCCGTAAGGCTCCCGGCGTTGAGATGGCCGCGTCACTTTTTTCCAAGAGCTCTTTGAGCAGTTCCGCCTGCATGCTCATCTCCGCATACATCTTCTTCAGCCGACGGTTCTCGTCTTCAAGAGCCTTCATCGGGCTGATCATCGACGCGTCTAAAGCCCGAGAAAATTCTACTTTTGAAGTCCATTATTCGGCGGGGGGATTACCCCCCGCCTGAGCATTCCGAGACGCTTTCGCTGAAGGCGTTGCGCGAGCTTGTGACGGGTCTGGTCGATGTGGTCAGCAAGCTTTTCAGTAGAGGTCACGACCATTCGCGCCGAGAACGCTGCCCCTCGGGAAGACAGTGCGACGCTGTGGTTGGAAAACACCTGGCTTAAGGTCGACAACCAGCTTTTGCGCGATGGGTGCGCCGCCACCAAATCTGCCCCGCTTACCCGCGCTTTCGCCAATTTAAGAACGATTAACCGTATGAATTGGCGTATTAAATCGCACGCGCGGATACTAAGCACCAACATCGTTCCGTCACCCAAACGTCCCGCATTCTCGACCATTACTATCGATAGCGATCAAGTATCGATAGCAAGCCATCTCGAAGTGATTTTCTTGCCATCTAAAACCATAATCGCTATATTCGAAGGGATTTCGATCGAGGAAACGCAATGTCCGAACCGCAACTGTCCGTCCGCAGCACCAAGGCCAGGGATCTGGCGCACGCGCTGGCGCGCCGCACGGGTCAGCCGATCAACAGGCTCGTCGAGCAGGCGCTCGAGCACTACGATCTGGAACTGCGCCAGCAGTCTATCCGGGCGCCGATCGATGTCCTATCGGATTTGATGGCCGAAGGGCGGCGTGCGGTCTCGGCCGGCACGACATCCGCGCATGACGATTACTACGACGACTACGGTTTGCCGCGATGATCGCTGTCGATACGTCGGTCATTCTGGCGATGGCTCTGGCAGAGCCGGAGGCCGAACGGTTCACTGCGTTGGTGGGGCAGGAGGCCGTTGCGATCGGCTGGCCGACGCTGCTTGAGGCGCGCATGGTGCTGGCAGGCAGAGGATTTCCCAACGCTTCGGACATTGTCGATCAGCTTGTCCAGCTGCCGAACGTCACCGCGATTGCGTTCGACGAGGCGCATTACCGAGAAGCGGAACGAGCGTTCGACCGCTTCGGCAAAGGCCGCCATCCGGCCACGCTCAACATGGGCGACTGCTTTTCCTATGCTGTTGCGAGGATCACCAAAGCGCCGCTGTTGTTCAAGGGCAACGATTTTGGCCAGACGGACCTGAAAATTCACCCGGCATCATCCGGCTGAAGGACGATTGCCCACCAAGCCCGACGGGATCCCATGGAAGACCGCGTCAGATTTGCTCTCGAAAAACTGCTGACCATCGCCCACGAGGACGCCGGCCAGGGCCGGCGGGTGGCGAAATTCCTGCTCGCCTGGTGGAACGCCGACGCCAATGGGGGCTTCGATCTCGCCGACCTGTTCGCCGTCGACCGCGCGGTCTCGGAGGACATGGCGACGATCTTCACCTCTCTCGCGCGGGAGGAAGATGCGGTCTACCCGACCGACTACCGCGGCGAGCTCGAAAGCATCATCAAACGCTGGCGGCCGCAAACCGATGGCTAAATCCGGCAAGAGCGTGAAGGCGACGTCCATTTCCGACGCTGTGCTGCGGCGTGCAGAGCAGCTCGACGCCCTCGAGGCCATCCTGCCCTTCGATCGCCGCGACCGACTCGCCGCACTTCTGACCGACGACGACGTCGATACCCTCAAGCACCTCGCCGGCGAAGGCATTGGCGACAATACACTTCGCGCACTCGCCTCCGATCTCGGTTACCTTGAGGCCTGGTGCCAACTCGCCACCGGCGTCCCCCTCCCCTGGCCCGCACCCGAGAGCCTGCTGCTCAAGTTTGTCGCTCATCACCTTTGGGACCCGATCAAACGCGCCGAGGAGCCCAGCCATGGCATGCCGGCGGAAGTGGAAGATGGCCTCCGTGAGCGCCGGCAGCTTCGGTCCGAGGGACCGCACGCGCCCGACACGGTGCGGCGTCGGCTGACGAGCTGGTCGATCCTCACCAGGTGGCGCGGCCTTACCGGCTGCTTTGACGGTCCTTCGCTCAGATCCGCTCTGCGGCTCGCCGTTCGCGCCAGCGCCCGACCACGACAGCGCAAGAGCAAAAAGGCGGTCACAGCCGATGTTCTGGCGCAATTGCTGCTGGCCTGCGCCGGCGAAAGCCTGGTGAACTTGCGCGATCGCGCACTGCTGTTGGTCGCCTTCGCGTCCGGCGGTCGCCGCCGCTCGGAAGTGGCGGCATTGCGGGTCGAGGATCTAACCGACGAAGAGCCGGTGCGGGCCAACCCTACCGATGAAAACTCCGCCCTCCTCCCATGCTTGTCACTCCGCGTGGGCCGGACGAAAACGACGACGCGTGACGACGACGAACAGGTAGTCCTCATCGGCCGGCCAGTGGTCGCGTTGCGACGCTGGCTTGAGGAAGCCGATATCAAGGATGGCCCCGTGTTTCGGCGCATCGACCAGTGGGGAAACATCGACCGGCGAGCCCTGACACCGCAATCCGTCAACCTGATCCTGAAAGGCCGTTGCAAACAGTCGGGACTCGACCCGACCTTGTTTTCGGCGCATGGACTGCGGTCAGGTTATCTCACCGAGGCTGCCAACCGCGGTGTTTCCTTGCCAGAGGCAATGCAGCAGTCGCTGCACAAATCGGTGACCCAGGCGGCGCGCTATTATAACAACGCGGAGCGAAAGAATGGACGAGCGGCCCGGCTCATCGTCTAGGCGAGGCTACGCGCCGAATAATGTATCAGCTCGCTTCTCAAACGACTGCCATTCTTCAGGCTCAGCTTCCGCCTCCGATCTATCGCGCAGGTCAGCGGCTACCGCCGCCCGGCCCCAGGCTTCAGCGCGCTGCATAAGCGACACCATCTCTGCCTTCAAGCGATGCGAGCGCTGGAGGTCGGCGGCTTGCTCGGCATTCTGGCGCGGATCATAGAACACGCCGATTTCCGCGTCGGCCGCCTTTCGTTCCGCTTCCAACTGCGCCGTCAGTGCGGCCAACTCGGCCTTCACCGCAAAATACCGTCTCATCACAACGATGAGTTCGCAGTCGTCCGTCTCCATGAGCTCTCCCGAGGTTCTGTTTGCATGAGCACAATGATGATCAACAACAAGGCAGAATCGCGATGGGTCATTGGACTTCAGAGTTTGGCGCAACGAAAAAATCTGGCGTGGAAGGAGTGGGCCGCCCTAGCGTGAGTGACCGCCAGCATAGGAGGAGGAGTGCTGTTGCCGAGCAATCCCGCCTCCCAAGAAGATCGCAGTGCGAAAATCGGCCTAGGCCTGCAAATTGTCCGCCGACATCTTGCCTGACTTGCGGTCCGAAACCAGTTCGTATGTGATCTTCTGACCATCTTTCAGCTCTAGCAACCCAGCCCGCTCAACCGCAGAAATGTGGACGAAGACATCAGCCCCGCCGTCATCCGGCTGGATGAAACCAAACCCCTTCGTCGCGTTGAACCATTTTACGGTACCAGTCGCCATAACGTCTTCCTTCGATCATTTGCCGTGCCGCCCCAACGGCGGACATGGCTCGCCTCTACGCGAGAACCATTAGACGCTACTGCGCCCCGGACAAGGCTGAATTCATCCCGGACGACTGACAGCCTTGCGCCGTTATCTTCTCCCGCCGCGGCAGGCGAAGATAACGGCCATCTCAGCGCACAAAACTTCGGTAACATTCGTGGGTGAGGCAATAGGGGGGGTCAGTTTTTCATTTCGCCCGACACCGCGCCAGCGACCTTACTTCTGCGACGGTTCAGGCCGCGATAGCCCGAAAGGGTCGCCCGTGTCGCACCACTGCCACGGAGACGCTTCCAATGTTTACAGACACTTAGAGTGGGAGTGCACAATGACTCAGGTCCGGCCTGAGGTCTGATCGCCCGCTCGACGATGTTGGAGTCGAGCTCGATGCGGCCGTCGGTCAGGAAGCGTTCGAAGATGTCGCGACGCGACATGGCATAGCGGAGCGCCTACGCGAGTTTGGATTTGCCGGAGACCCGCGGCAGGGTCGCCTGCCAGAAGGTGAAGAGGTCTTTGACGATCGCTGGAGAGACTTCCTGACGTGCTGCCGCACGAGCCTCAGGGCTTTGACCCCGGATGGTTTCCTCAATCTCCCAGAGCTTCGCCGACCGTCTCTGTGGCAACCTTCGAGCTCTTTGCGACGTGCAACTCGTAGAATTTCCGCCGGCTATCCGCGCCCGCCCGGACAACGATGTCGCCGATGACAAGCTCGATCACCGCTCTCGCACCAACCGGTCCGGCTTCTACCTGAACAGCCGGATCCGCCGAGAAGGATCGTTGTCCGGCACGAGCATTGCGGCGCCAGCCAAATAAATGCGACGGATGTATTCCGATGCGATGCGCAATCGCCGAAATGCTTGCGCCGGGCTCCATTGCAACCACGGCCCGCTCCTTGAATTCATCGGACCACCGCCGCCGAAACTGCCGCGGCGCACCCTCAAGCCGTTCCGGAACGGCTTCGATCATATGGAGGTTTCTAGTTCCAGAGCTAGGCGCAGACATAGAAGCTCACAGTCTGTGAATCGTCTGTCCGCAATACAGGCGCCCGCGCTACCTACGCCAGATGGGGTCAGCTTGCCGCTTACCGTTCTCTCCGGGTAGCGCTAGAACGTCAAAAAGCCCGGCGGATTTCTCCGCGCGGGCTTTTTTTGATTTGGTTGCGGGGGCAGGATTTGAACCTGCGGCCTTCAGGTTATGAGCCTGACGAGCTACCGGGCTGCTCCACCCCGCGCCATCTAGGTAAACCGCTAAGCGGTTTATCCGTCATCGCGGTAAATCCCTATGGGATTTATCCGCTCTTTCCGGGTTTTGCCGAAGGCAAAATCCCGTTTAATCCGGTCCGAGTTTTGCGAAGCAAAATCTCGTTGTTTGTCTGTGCCGAGCAAATCGGTAGGATTTGTCTCGCGTAAGGGACGCACTGATTATTTTCAGTCTAGCAAAACAAAAGGGCCGCTTGGTGGCGGCCCGTGTTCGGCAGGGCCGAAGTGTGTGTCGAGAAGATGTTTCGGTTTGTTTCCGCCGCTACCTTATCCTTCTCGGCGATGCCTCGAAGGGGAGCGGCGGTTGTTTCTCTTGCGTTTTGCAGACCTGGCAGCGACCTACTCTCCCGCGTCTTAAGACGAAGTACCATCGGCGCTGGGGCGTTTCACGGCCGTGTTCGGAATGGGAACGGGTGCAGCCACCCCGCCAGAACCACCAGGTCGGCAAAGCGCAAGATTTGCGCCTAGCTTGGCGCAAACCGAATGAGAAGCTGGT
>NZ_JBQENM010000020.1:0-122255 GCF_052044795.1 Ensifer sp. 22521 | reverse complement strand
CCCTCCCGCAGCGGTTCCGTTCTGACCTGTTCGGCAGCCAATGTCATAAGACAAGCAATTCCAGGAAAAGTGTGAAACGGTTTTCCGTCCGGAATTGCGCCAATTCAAAGACTTAGATCATTTCACCGTTTCGACGAAACAATGAAATGATCTAGGAGGCCGCCGGCTCGACCGGCGGCCGCGATATCGTGTCAGGCGACCGACAGGGCGTTTGAAAGATCGGCGACGAGATCATCCGGATGCTCGATGCCGATCGACAGGCGGATGGTCGACTCCAGTACGCCGATGCGGTGGCGCACCTCGATCGGCACGCCGGAATGGGTCATGGCCGCCGGGTGGCTTGCCAGCGATTCCGTGCCGCCGAGGCTGACGGCGAGCTTGAAGATCTGCAGCGCATTGAGAAAGCGGAAGGCCGCTTCCTGGCCACCCGTGATGTCGAAGGAGAAGGTCGATCCGGCGCCGGTGCACTGCGCCCTGAAGGTGCGGCCAACCGGAGAATCCTCGTCATGGAAGGGCAGGTAGTGGATGCGCTCGACCTTCGGGTGCTCGCGCAGGAACTCGGCGACGACGCGGGCATTGTCGTCGGCCTTCTGCATGCGCACCGAAAGCGTTTCCAGCGAACGGCCGAGCATCCAGCAGGAATGCGGATCGAGTTGGGTGCCGATCGCGCCGCGCAGCGCCTTTACCTGCTTCATCACAGCCTTCGAACCGAGAGCCGCACCGGCGATGAGGTCGGAATGGCCGCCGACATATTTGGTCAGTGAATAGAGCGAGATGTCGGCGCCGTGTTCGATCGGCCGCTGGAAGACCGGGCCGAGCAGCGTGTTGTCGCAGGCGACCACAGGGGTATGACCCTGCTTCTTGCCGATCTGATCGGCGACGCGGCGGATCATGGCAACATCGACGAGGCTGTTCGTCGGGTTTGCTGGTGTTTCTACGAGAATCACCGAGACGCGGCCCTTCGCCATCGCCTCTTCGGCGGCGGCGCTGACGGCTGCTTCATTGACTCCATCGGCAAAGCCGACGGCCGCAACACCAAGATTGAGGAAGGTTCTGGCAAGCAGCGTCTCGGTGCCGCCATAGAGCGGCTGGCTGTGCAGCACCGCGTCTCCGGGCTTGACGAAAGCGAGCAGGGTGGTGGCGATCGCCGACATGCCCGACGAGAACAGCGCGCAGCTCTCGGTGCGCTCGTAGACGGCGAGGCGGTCCTCGACGATCTCGCTGTTCGGATGGTTGAAGCGCGAATAGACGAGACCGGCGCCGACACCCGCTGGCGGTTCCCTCCGAGCGGAAACGAAATCGAAGAAGTCGCGGCCTTCTTCGGCTGAGCGGAAGACGAAGGTCGAGGTCAGGAACACCGGCGGCTTGACGGCGCCCTCGGACAGTTCCGGATCGTAGCCATAGTTCAGCATCTGCGTTTCGGGATGCAGCTTGTGGTTTCCGATGTGGGTCTTGGAGGGATGCGGTGCGGTCATGACTTGTCTCCTGAAGGGAAGCGGACTCGACTGACTGGCAAATTATATCAGATGCTTGGACCGATCCTTGCTATTTCCGGCTGGATGTCTTTGAGTTGCGCAAAGATTTGGCTGAGTTGGAAAGATATGGCGCAGAAAATTGCCGACGAGACGGATCGCAGGATTTTGAAGGAGCTGGTGGCGGACGCGCGCCTCACCAACAACGAGCTTGCCGAGCGCGTGGGGCTCTCGGCTTCGCCATGTCTCCGCCGCCTGCGGCGGCTGGAGGAGACCGGTGTGATCCGCGGCTATACGGCGCTGATCGATCCGTCGATCGACGGCTGGACGATGACCGCAATTGCCACCGTCAGGCTCAGCCGCCAGCATGAAGATGAGATCGTGATGTTCGAGGAGGCGGTGCGCGGCTGGGACGAAGTGCTCGAATGCCATCTGGTGACCGGCTCGCGCGACTATGTGCTGAAGGTGATGAGTGCCGGGCTCGAGCACTACGAGCGCTTTATCAAGGAAAAGATCGCGCGGCTCAAATGCGTCGCCTCGATCGAAACGAGCTTCGTCATGAACACGATCAAGGAGCGGCGGGTCTAGCGTCCATCCGGCAATAAGCTTTTGAAGATGCTAGCTTTATTCCGAGCCTGCCACGATTTGCAGGTGCGACGGATCTTGCGAGGCATCCGAATTCAAGGGGGATCGACGCACCGGCTTCGGGTGGCGGCATTGAAAGTGTCAAGGATGCCCTAGATTCAAAGGATTAGGGCGTCCCCGCCAAAAAAACGCTCGGTCGGACGCCTGGTTCTCTCGGAGAGAGACGATGGATTTCGCAGAAGCGTTCGACGCCGTCGCTTCCTCGTCGCGGACGGTCCTTTTGAACGAGTGGACGTATTATCAGATCGCCATCATCGTTGCCGGCTACCTGATCTGCGGCGCGCTGGCAAAGCGGATAGAGCCGCTGGTCGAAGCCCGCGCCCGCCTGATCAAGGGCAATCCGGACCTGCTGCGCGTCATCATCGCCTTCATGCGGCGGCTGCGCTGGCTCTTCCTGATCGTGTGGCTCTGGATCGCCGATGGGATGATATTGCGTTTCGGTTGGCCGTCGTATCGCTGGCTGGTGGCGACTGCGCTGACCCTGACGGCCGCCTGGTTCGTGATTTCCGTGCTCACCCGCATCATCCGCAACCAGACGCTGGCGCGCGTCACCGCCGTCGTGGGCTGGATCTATTTTGCGCTTTATGCGGTCGGGCTGGACCGGGTGATCCTGACGACCCTTGATGGCGTTGCCGTCAACCTCGGTGCCGTTCGTCTGTCGCTGCTGCTCGTCCTGAAGGCTGTCGTGCTTTCGTCCGCGCTGATCTGGCTTGCCGTGCTGTTGGGCAACGTCTCGGCGCACTGGATCCAGCGGTCGGCAGAACTCACGCCGTCCTTCAAGGTGCTGATAAGCAAATTGGTCAAGATCGTGCTGATCGGCTTTGCCGGTGCGATCGCGCTGTCCGCGACCGGTATCGACCTGACCGCGCTGACGGTCTTTTCCGGGGCGGTCGGCGTCGGCATCGGCTTTGGTTTGCAGAAGGTGGTCTCCAACTTCATTTCCGGCATCATCATCCTGCTCGACAAATCCATCAAACCGGGCGACACGATCACGCTTGGGGATACCTTCGGTTCCGTGCGCGACCTGCGTTCCCGCTTCGTCTCCGTCATCACCAGGGACGGCAAGGAATACCTCATTCCGAACGAGGACTTCATTTCGCAGCAGGTCGTGAACTGGTCGTTCTCCAGCGACTTCGTCCGCATCGAGGTCAGTTTCGGCACTTCCTATGACAGCGATCCGCACGAGGTGGCGCGCATTGCCATCGCGGCTGCCAAATCGATCCCACGGGTTGCGAGCGGCCACGCGGAGCCGGTCTGCTGGATGACCGGCTTCGGCGCATCGTCACTCGATTTCAAGCTCAGGTTCTGGATCTCCGATCCGAGCAACGGGCTGACCAACATTCGCGGCCAGGTGATGATGGCGCTGTGGGACGCCTTCAAGGTGGCCGGTATTTCGATCCCGTTCCCGCACCGCGAAATCATCATGAAGACACCGATCGAGGTGACCCGGGCGTGAGGGGTGCGACCGTCAGAGTCCAGCTTGCGTCCGTGCGTCTTCCGGTTGCGGCAATTGACTGGACACGTCGGGGAAGCGACATTGCCGCCGGCGGAACGGCCTATGGTCTTCCGGTGACAGTGTCAGCATGAGGGGGCCCGACGCCATGGAACATCTTCAACAGACGCCGCTGTCGAGGTTGCCGGTGCCGCGGTTTCTCTCGACGCTGCTCGCATCGTTTTCGACCACTGGGCTGATCGTCGGCGTCTTCTTCTTTGCGATGTCGCTGACGCCGAGCCTCATCCCGCGCCCCTATGTGGTCCAGGCGGTGATCTCGGGCCTGTCGCTTGGCGCCGGCTATGCGATCGGCGTGTTGCTGCGCTGGGTTTGGTCGCTGCTCGACCTGCCGGAGATCCGCGGGCGCACCGGGCTCACGGTGAAGGTGCTGGCCGCTGTCGGCTGCACCGCCGTTGCACTCGCCTTCCTCTGGCGCACGGCCTATTGGCAGAACACGGTGCGTCAGATCATGGGACTTGATCCGGTCGAAAGCGCCGAGCCGTTCAAGCTCGGGCTGATCGCGGCGCTTGTCTTCGTCGCCGTCGTGCTGCTGGCGCGCCTGTTCCGGCTGACCTTCCGGTTTCTCACCCGTCGTTTCGAACATGTGCTGACGCGGCCGCTGGCGAAGGTCGCCGGCGTGATTGCGGCGCTGGCGCTGTTCTGGTCGGCCGCCGATGGCGTCATCTTTCGCTATGCGCTGCATGCGGCCGACAGCTCGTTCCAGCGGCTCGACGCGTTGATCGACCCCGACTTAGCCCCACCCACCGATCCCTTGAAGACGGGCAGCAGGGCGTCGCTGATGACCTGGGACGAGCTCGGCCGCCAAGGACGCCAGTTCATCGCCTCCGGGCCGGCGACAAAGGACATCGGCGCCTTCTTCGGCGGCGAGGCGAAGGAGCCCTTGCGCGTCTATGCCGGCCTCAATTCGGCTGAAACCGCCAAGGAACGGGCGAAGCTGGCGCTGGAGGAACTGAAACGCGTCGGCGGTTTCGAACGCACCAATCTACTGATCGTGGTGCCGACCGGCACCGGCTGGATCGACCCGCCGGGGCTTGATTCGCTCGAATATCTCCTGAAGGGCGATGTCGCCAGCGTCGCGGTGCAGTACTCCTACCTGACGAGCTGGCTGTCGCTGCTGGTCGAGCCGGAATACGGTGCCGAGACCGCCGATGCGCTGTTCGATTCGGTCTATGGCTACTGGACGACGCTACCGAAAGACCGGCGGCCGAAGCTCTATCTCTATGGCCTCAGCCTCGGTTCGATGAACTCGCAGGGCTCGGTCGATCCCTTCGACATCATCAGCGATCCGTTCCAGGGCGCGCTCTGGGTCGGCTCGCCTTTCCCGACCAAGACCTGGCTGCAGATCACGCGAAATCGCAATCCAGGCTCACCCGAATGGCGGCCGCTCTATCGCGACGGTTCGGTGATCCGCTTCACCAACCAGGAAAATGCGCTGAATATCCCGGGGGCCCAGTGGGGCAATGTCCGCATCGTCTACCTGCAATATGCCAGCGACCCGATCACCTTCTTCGATCCCCATTCCTTCTACCGCGAGCCGGACTGGATGAAGGCGCCGCGCGGTGCGGACGTCTCGCCGGCGCTCCGGTGGTTCCCGGTCGTCACCATGTTCCAGCTGCTCGCCGACATGGCGCTCGCGACGACCTCGCCGATCGGCTACGGCCACGTCTACGCACCCGAGCACTATATCGACGCCTGGATGCAGGTGGTTGCGCCGCTTGGTGTCACCGAGGCGGATGCCGAGCGGCTGAAAGGGCTGCTCAAGGGCCGTTACTAGGTCTTTGAAACGACGCGCTTCCGGACGGAAAACCGTTTCGCACTTTTCCTGGAATTGCTTTAAGGCCCGCTCGGCACAGGCAACGTCGAAAGCAGCACGCCCATGGCGCCGATGATCTTGCGGTGCTGGTGCGCGTGGCGTGTTCGAAGGCTCGTTGCGGCATAGACGGTCTGGGCGATGACCGGCGCATCCTGAACGCGAAACGCAAATCCGTCCGCGGCGAGCCGCTCCGCAGTTGCCGCCGTCACATAGGCCGCGCCGCCAAGGGCGGCGAGCAGCCGGGTGATCGCCATGTTCTGGCCGGCCGAAAGCAGGGCTGCGGAAAGGTGCGGCAGGGCCAGCCGGTGGGCACGGTCGAAGGTCGGCGAATAGCTTGCGCGGATATAGTTCTCGGAAGGGACCTCGGCCAGTTCGCGCGCCTCGGTGCTGACCAGCACGTAATGCAGATCGCCGATCCGTTCGTAATAGAGATCGGGCAGGTAGTGGGGCGTGTAGAGGATCGCAAGATCGAGGTCGCCGGCGCCGAGATCGCGGTTCATCTGGTTGGAATAATCGGCCTCCATATAGACCTCGGTGCCAGGCAGGTCCTGCCGAATTGCCGCCATCCATTCGCCGGCGAAGGCCTCGGCCAGGTCGTGCTGGATACCGAGGCGCATGGAACGCTCCAGCGCACCGGCGCTTGTGACCGCGCGCGTCGCCTCATGCCATTGGTTCTGCAGGGCTTTCGCGTAATCCAGAAAGCGCAGGCCGGCAGCCGTCGGCACCGTGCCGCCTTTGTTGCGGGTAAAGAGCTTGCGGTTGAACTGGGCTTCGAGCGCCTTCACCCGGTGAGAGACAGTCGACTGGGTGATGTTCAGCCGCTCGGCGGTGCGGTTGAAGGAGCGGCTTTCCATCAGGTCGAGAAAGGTTTCGATCAGTTCCACCTGCATGCCGTGCACTCCTGTTTGCCTTAGGTCAATCTAATCGAATTCATCGATCAATAAAGCCTGTTTCCGTCGCTTGATGGCGCCCTGCTTCCCCGGCAAGAATTCCGCCAAAATGAGGGAACTATTGATGTCGAATTTGCCGTCGCATGCACGGGTCGTGATCATCGGTGGGGGAGCGATCGGCGCTTCCTCGCTCTACCATCTTGCCAAGGCCGGCTGGACCGATTGCGTGCTTCTGGAAAAGAACGAGCTGACGGCGGGCTCGACCTGGCATGCGGCCGGCAATGTGCCGACCTTTTCGTCGTCCTGGTCGATCATGAACATGCAGCGCTATTCGGCATCGCTCTATCGCGACCTCGGCGCACTCGTCGATTATCCGATGAACTATCACGTCACCGGCTCGATCCGGCTCGGCCACTCCAAGGAGCGCCTCCAGGAGTTCAAGCGCGTCGTCGGCATGGGCCGCTACCAGGGCATGGATCTCGATATCCTCTCGCCCGACGAGATGCGCGCCCGCTACCCGTTCCTCGAAACGCACGAGCTGACCGGTGCGCTCTACGACCCCTATGACGGCGACATCGACCCGGCGCAGCTGACGCAGGCGCTGGCCAAGGGCGCGCGCGACATGGGCGCAAAGATCATCCGCTTCTGTCCCGTGACCGGCGCGCGCCGCGAAAATGACGAGTGGGTGATCTCGACGCCGCAGGGCGAGATCCGCTGCGAATACGTCGTCAACGCCGCCGGCTACTATGCCCGCGAGGTCGGCAAGATGTTCGGCCGCGAGGTGCCAATGATGGTGATGAGCCATCAGTACATCCTGTTCGACGAGATCCCGGAGCTGGCCGGCTGGTCGAAGGAGGCCGGCCACAAGCTGCCGCTTCTGCGTGACGTCGACAGCTCCTACTATCTCCGCCAGGAGAAGAACGGCATGAACCTCGGGCCTTACGAGCGCAACTGCCGCGCTCACTGGGTAACGCCTGATGATCCGATGCCGGAGGATTTCTCCTTCCAGCTTTTCCCCGACGATCTCGACCGGCTGGAATGGTACCTGAACGACGCGGTCGAGCGCGTGCCGATCTTGGGAACCGCGGGCCTTTCGCGGATCATCAACGGCCCGATCCCCTATGCGCCCGACGGCAATCCGCTGATCGGCCCGATGCCCGGCGTGCCGAACGCGTTTGAGGCCTGCGTCTTCACCTTCGGCATCTGCCAGGCGGGCGGCGCCGGCAAGGTGCTGGCCGAATGGATCACCGAGGGCCAGACGGAATGGGACATGTGGTCGTGCGATCCGCGCCGCTACACCGACTATACCGACCAGGACTATTGCATCGCCAAGGGCATGGAGATCTATGGCCACGAATATGCGATGCATTTCCCCAAACACTATTGGGCGGCAGGCCGCGGCAAGAAACTGTCGCCGATCCACGACCGGATCACCGCACTCGGCGCCCAGTTCAAGCCTTACAACGGCTGGGAGCGCGCCATGTGGTACGCCAAGCCCGGCGACGACACCTCCGAAGAGGCGACGCAGACCTGGGGCCGGGCAGGGCCCTGGGCGAAACGCATCGAGGAGGAGTGCCTGGCCGTGCGCGATGCCGCCGGCATTCTCGACCTGCCGGGCTTCTCGCGCTTCCGGGTGAAGGGCGAGGGCGCGACCGAATGGCTTTCCGGGATGATCACCGGTCGCGTGCCGAAGCCGGGCCGTATCGGCCTTGCCTACTTCGCCGACGACAAGGGCCGCATCGTCACCGAAATGTCGGTCATGATGATCGACGAGGACTTCTTCTTCCTGATCACCGCCGCGACGGCGCAGTGGCACGATTTCGAGTGGCTGACGAAGCACCGGCCGGACAATGCCGCCTTCAGCATCGACGACGTCACCAAGTCCTTCTCCTGCCAGATCCTCACCGGGCCGAAGTCGCGCGACATCCTCGCCGAGGTCTGCGACGCCGATCTCGCCAAGGGCTGGCTCACACACCAGACGGCTGAGATCGCCGGGCGCTACTGCCAGCTGGTGCGCGTCTCCTTTGCCGGCGAACTCGGCTGGGAGATCCACACCAAGGTGGAGGATACGGCCACGATCTTCGACGCCGTCTGGGCCGCCGGCCAGAAGCACGGGTTGAAACCTTTCGGCATGGAGGCGCTCGACAGCCTGCGCATCGAGAAGGGCTACCGCGCCTGGAAGGGTGATCTGTCGACCGACTACACCATCCTTCAGGGCGGGCTGGAGCGCTTCGTCGACTGGGCCAAGCCCGGTTTCAAGGGCAAGGCGGCGCTGGAACGGGAGAAGCAGCAGGGCGTCAGCAAGCGCTTCGTCACCCTGACGGTCGCCGCCGACGGCTGCGACGCGCCATATATGTCGACGCTCTGGTCCGACGGCCAGGTGGTCGGCGAGACGACCTCGGGCAACTGGGGCTACCGCGTCGGCAAGTCGATCGCGCTCGGCATGTTGCGCGCCGATCTCGCCGTGCCCGGCAAGGAAATCGAGGTCGAGATCTTCGGCGACCGCTTCAAGGCGACGGTCGAGGCGGGCCAGCCGCTCTGGGATCCCTCCAATGAAAGACTGCGCGCATGACGAAGCCCATTCCCTCGAAAGCCCGTGCGGTCATCATCGGCGGCGGCGTTTCCGGCTGTTCGGTCGCCTATCATCTGGCCAAGCTCGGCTGGACCGACGTGGTGCTCTTGGAGCGTAAGCAGTTGACATCCGGCACCACCTGGCATGCAGCCGGCCTGATCGGCCAGCTGCGCGCCTCGCAGAACATGACGCGGCTCGCGAAATATTCGGCCGACCTCTACGTCAAGCTCGAAGCCGAAACCGGCATATCAACCGGCATGCGCCAGAACGGCTCGATCACCGTGGCGCTGACGGAGGAGCGCAAGGAAGAGATCTATCGCCAGGCATCGCTGGCGCGCGCCTTCAATGTCGATGTACGCGAGATCACGCCGGACGAAGTCAAGGCGATGTATCCGCATCTCAACACCTCGGATGTGAAGGCGGCGGTGCACTTGCCGCTCGACGGGCAGTGCGACCCGGCCAACATCGCCATGGCGCTCGCCAAGGGTGCCCGCCAGAACGGTGCTGCGATCTTTGAGGGCGTCAAGGTGACCTCGGTCCTGAAGAAGGACGGCCGGGTGACCGGCGTCACCTGCGAGCAGAACGGCGAGACCTACACGATCGAGACCGACCACGTCGTCAACTGCGCCGGCATGTGGGGCCGCGAGTTCGCGCGACAATCCGGCGTCACCGTGCCGCTGCACGCCTGCGAGCACTTCTACATCGTCACCGAGGCGATCCCGGAGCTCAAGCGCCTGCCGGTGCTGCGCGTGCCGGACGAGTGCACCTACTACAAGGAAGACGCCGGCAAGATGCTGATCGGCGCCTTCGAGCTCAAGGCCAAGCCCTGGGGCATGGAGGGGATTCGCGAGGATTTCTGCTTCGACCAGCTGCCCGACGATTTCGACCACTTCGCGCCGATCCTGGAAATGGCGGTCAATCGCATGCCGATGCTGGAGACGGCGGGCGTTCATACCTTCTTCAACGGTCCGGAGAGCTTTACGCCCGACGACCGCTACTATCTCGGCGAAGCGCCTGAGGTGAAGGGCTATTGGGTGGCGGCCGGTTACAACTCGATCGGCATCGTTTCCTCCGGCGGTGCCGGCATGGCGCTGGCTGAGTGGATGAACGACGGCGAGCCGCCCTTCGATCTCTGGGAGGTGGATATCCGCCGGGCGCAGCCGTTCCAGAAGAACCGCGCCTATCTCAAGGATCGCGTCTCGGAGACGCTTGGCCTGCTCTATGCCGATCACTTCCCCTATCGCCAGATGGCAACGGCGCGCGGCGTGCGCCGTTCGCCGCTGCATGAACACCTGAAAGCGCGCGGCGCCGTCTTCGGCGAAGTCGCGGGATGGGAGCGTGCCAACTGGTTCGCCAAGGAGGGCCAGGAGCGCGAATACCGCTATTCCTGGAAGCGGCAGAACTGGTTCGAAAACCAGAAGGCCGAGCATCTCGCCGTGCGAAACGGCGTCGGCCTGTTCGACATGACCTCGTTCGGCAAGATCCGGGTGGAGGGGCGAGATGCGCTTTCCTTCCTGCAGCGGCTCTGCGCCAACGACATGAATGTCGAGCCCGGCCGCATCGTCTATACCCAGATGCTCAACGCCCGCGGCGGCATCGAAAGCGATCTGACGGTGACGCGTCTTTCGGAAACCGCCTTCCTGCTGGTCGTGCCGGGCGCCACGCTGCAGCGCGACCTTGCCTGGCTGCGCAAACATCTCGCCGATGAATTTGTCGTCATCACCGATGTCGGCGCCGGCGAAAGCGTGCTCTGCGTCATGGGGCCGAAGGCGCGCGAGCTGATGCAGAAGGTGAGCCCCAACGATTTCTCCAACGCGGCCCATCCCTTCGGCACGGCACGCGAGATCGAGGTCGGCATGGGCCTCGCCCGCGCCCATCGCGTCACCTATGTCGGCGAACTCGGCTGGGAACTCTATGTCCCGACCGACCAGGCGGCGCACGTGTTTGAGGCGTTGGAGGCGGCGGGGCAGGATCTGGGGCTCAAGCTCTGCGGCATCCACACGCTCGATAGCTGCCGGATCGAGAAGGCCTTCCGGCATTTCGGCCACGACATCACCGACGAGGACCATGTGCTCGAAGCCGGTCTCGGCTTTGCGGTCAAAGCCGACAAGGGCGATTTCATCGGCCGCGAGGCGGTGCTCGCCAAGCACAATCGCGGGCTGTCGCGGCGGCTGGTGCAGTTCCGTCTCGCCGATCCGGAGCCGCTGCTCTTCCACAACGAGGCGATCGTTCGCGACGGCAAGATCGTCGGCACGATCACCTCAGGCAATTACGGCCACCACCTCGGCGGCGCGATCGGCCTCGGCTACGTGCCGTCGGAAGGCGAGAGCGGTGAGGATGTGCTCGGCTCGCGCTTCGAGATCGAGATCGCCGGGACGCGGGTTGCTGCGGAGGCGTCGCTGAAGCCGATGTACGACCCGCGGGCGGAGCGGGTGCGGATGTAGGTGAGGCGTTTGGGCGTCGGGCATCGTGTTCGGTGCTTGAGGACTGCCCCTCATCCGCCTGCCGGCACCTTCTCCCCGTTCTGACGGGGAGAAGGGACGCGTGGCACCGGGCTCGTTCCTCTCTCCGCAGGCGGGGAAAGGGGCAGGGGACGGACGAGGCGGGCGCAGAAGACAGATAATCCTCTTCCTCATGAACAGTGAGGAGGGGAACGAGCGGAAGCAGCAAGTCCCTTCTCCCCGTCAAAACGGGGAGAAGGTGCCGGCAGGCGGATGAGGGGCTTTAACCTCACCGCGCGAATGAGGGGGCGAGGACACACCCGCCCATTGGGAGATGATGATGGCTGACGATTGCGCAGTTGCGGCTTCGAGACGGTCCGGCGGGCGGGCGGCGCGGGTGGCGCTGCGTTCGGCGCCGCTGGCCGAAAACATCCGGCCGGTGCGTCCCGGCCTTTCCGGCGGGCAATACAAGCCGCTGACCGATGCCGGCGTGAAGCGCATCCATGAGGCGGCGCTCGATGCGCTCGAACAGATCGGGCTCGCCAACGCGCCGAAATCGGGCATCGAGATCATGACCGCCGCAGGCGCCATTCTCGGCGATGACGGGCGTCTCCGCTTCCCGCGCGCCCTGGTCGAGGACATGCTTTCGATCGCCGCGCGCGACATCACGCTTTATGCCCGCGATCCGAAGCAGGATCTCGAGCTCACCGGCACCCGCGTTTACTACGGCACCGCCGGCGCGGCCGTGCATATCGTCGACGTCGAGAAGCGCGAATATCGCGAATCCACCGCCAAGGACCTATTGAACGCCGCACAGCTCGTCCACCATCTCGACAACGTGCACTTCTTCCAGCGCGCCATGGTCTGCCGGGATGTGGCCGACAACTTCCTGATGGACGTCAACACGCTCTATGCCTGCTGCGCCGGCACGACGAAGCATGTCGGCACGAGCTTCTCCGATCCCTCGCATGTCGATGGCTGCTTCGATCTCATCCACATGATTGCCGGCGGCGAGGACAAGTGGCGGGCGCGGCCCTTCGTTTCCAACTCGAACTGCTTCGTCGTGCCGCCGATGAAGTTTGCCGAGGAAAGCTGCATCACCATGGAGAAGTGCGTCCGTGCCGGCATGCCGATCCTGCTGCTTTCGGCTGGGCAGGCGGGGGCGACGGCGCCGGCGCCGCTTGCGACCGCAATCGTGCAGGCGGTCGCCGAGTGCCTGGCGGGTGTCGTCTATGTCAATGCCATGTCGCCGGGCCATCCCGCGGTCTTCGGCACCTGGCCCTTCGTTTCGGACTTGAGAACCGGGGCAATGTCCGGCGGCTCCGGCGAACAGGCGCTGCTGACGGCCGGCTGCGCACAGATGCACCAGTTCTACCGCCTGCCCGGTGGGGCCGCTGCCGGCATTGCCGACGCCAAGCTGCCTGATATGCAGGCCGGCTGGGAGCAGGCGATCTCCAATGTCATGGCCGGGCTTTCCGGCCTCAACATGGTCTATGAGGCCGTCGGCATGCATGCCTCGCTGCTCGGCTTCTGCCTGGAGTCGCTGGTGCTCGGCGACGATCTGCTTGGCCAGGTGCAGCGCTGCATCCGCGGCATCGACGTGACGGAGGATTCGGTCTCGCTCGAAACCATGCGCTCGGTCTGCCTCGATGGCCCCGGTCACTATCTCGGCCATCCGCAGACGCTTGGGCTGATGCAGACGGAATACATCTATCCGGCGGTCGCCGATCGCACGAGCCCGAAGGAATGGGTCGAGATCGGCCGCCCCGATCTGGTGGCGCGGGCGATCGAGAGGAAAAACCGCATTCTGGCCGAAGCAGCCCCTTCGGTGATCGCGCCGGATATCGATCGGGCGATCAGGGAGAGGTTCCAGATCTTCTGCTGAGTTTAGCTCTCCGCCCCGGTCGCGGGGCGGGGGCAGCGGGGGCCAGGTCTGGCCGATCCGTCATCTACAGATTGCAAGGACTACGTCGAGCTGAGGTATCGCCGAAGTTCGCGAGCGATGGCGTTTGCATTGGGGACGGAGGCGTAGGTGCTTGAAGCTGCCCCTCGTTCGCGTGGTGGGGGAAGCGCCCCTCATCCGGCCTGCCGGCCACCTTCTCCCCGTTCTGACGGGGAGAAGGAGACGCCTGGCCAGCCCCAAGCCTCAGGCGGCGAGGCGAGAGGAGGCGGCGCCTTTCGACGTCGCGCTCCAAGAGAGCAGACGAGGGAAGGGAAACGCGCCGCGATGCTGGCGCGGACCTGGGCGGGGCGGATCTCGCGCCAACGGCAGAGGGCGCGCCATCCGGTGCCCGATGAAATTTACACGCGCGCCGGAACGCGGTCCTTCCGGTCCAATTGTTGGAGTTCAACCCCATGCTCGTTTCGGAGCTTAAGACTACGACTGTCACCGGCGACCGCATCGATCAGCTGGTTGCTGCCCATCGTCCCGGCCATGGGCTTGCCCGCGCCTTCTATCTCGACCCGGAAATCTATGAACGTGATCTGGAGCGCGTTTTCCGCCGCCACTGGCACTGCGTGGCGCATGAGAGCGCTATCCCGAACGCCAATGACTTCGAGGTGTTCCGCATGGCCTCCGAGCAGGTGATCGTCACCCGCACAGCCAGTGGCGAGATCCACGCGATGCTCAATGTCTGCCGCCATCGCGGCGCCGAGGTCTGCGCCAAGAACAAGGGCAATGCCCGCGCCTTCGTCTGCCCTTACCATGCCTGGACCTATGGCAATGACGGCGCGCTGAAGGCGGCGCGGTTGATGCCGAAGGATTTCCGGCGCGAAGACCATGGGCTGAAGAAGCTCCATGTGCGTGTCATCGAAGGGCTGATCTTCATCTCATTCGCCGACCAGCCGCTCGATTTCAGCGATGTCGAGCATCTCCTGCACGCGACCTGCGGGCAATATGGCTGGGGGTCGGCCAAGATCGCCCATCGCCAGACCTATCCGGTCGATGCCAACTGGAAGCTCGCGGTCGAGAACTATGTCGAGTGCTATCACTGCGGTCCGGCGCATCCGGAATATTCCGAAACGCATGCGCTGGAACAGCCGCTGCACATGATCGAGGAACTGAACGCCCGGATGGAGGCGCGCACCTGCGAACTCGGCATCGAGGTCGGCTCCGGCAACCATTGGCAGACATCTGTCACGGGGAAGGAGGCGGTGCACGCCTTCCGCTATCCGCTCTATGACGGCGCCAAGACCGGCAGCAAGGACGGCCAGGCGCTGAGCCGGCTCATGGGGCGTTTCAGCGATTTCGACGGCGGCGTCACCTCGATCCACTTGGGCGGCACCACTTTCCTCGTCTGCTATCCCGATCATGGCATGATCTACCGTTTCATCCCGAAGACGGCGGAGACGTCGGAGATGGAGCTGATCTGGCTGGTCGACGGCAAGGCCGAGGAAGGGTGCGACTACGATCTCGACAGGTTGACCTGGCTGTGGAAGGTGACGACCGAGGAGGACAAGGCGATCATCGAGCACACGTCGCGCGGCGTGCGCTCGCACTATTTCGTGCCGGGTCCGACCGCGCCGATGGAGCATAACGAGCTTCGTTACATCAACTGGTATCTCGACGAGATCAGCCGACCGGTCTGATCCATCTCATCAACCGAGTGGGATCGGCCGAGGCCGTCCCACCTAATCTCTGCGATCGAAATGGGTCCGGAGCGCCACATGCGTCTGCACAGTGGCGATACCCGGGATCAGGGAAATCTGCCGGCGGATCGTGTCGAGGTCGCCGTTCGTAGCGCATTCGACGAGCACCATCAGATCGGTGGAGCCGGCGAGCGACCAGCATGTGACGACCGGCGACATGGCGGAAAGGTGCGGCACGATGTGGTCGCAATTCTTGCTGGACTGGAACGTGATGGCGACCAAGGCCCTGACCGTCGGGTTCTTGTCCTCGACGCCGAGACGGATGGTGTAGCCGGCGACGACGCCCTTGGCTTCGAGGCGCCGCAGACGCTCGTGCACGCCGCTGCGCGAGAGGCCGGCATGTCGGGCGAGCGCCACCAGGCTCTGGCGTGAATCCTGGCGAAGCGCTGCCAGCAGCAGCCGATCCTTGTCGTCGAGTTCCGTCAAATTGTATCTCCTTTTGCGCGAAGCCCGGACGTTTGTCCGGTTTGGCGCCATCTTGTCCGGTGAAACCGGACGATAGGACAGATAGCTTCCTTCTCGCAACGAAGGAGCTTTGCCATGAAAATACCAGTCGTGCCCGATAATGCCGTGCTGCTGCCGATCGACATGCAGCAGGCTTTCGACAGCGCCCCCTGGCCGCGCCGATGGAATGCCGATATCGACCGGAACGGTCTCACTCTGCTTGCCGCCTGGCGCGCGGCCGGCCGGCCGGTGATCCATGTCCGCCATGACAGCGTCATGCCGGGCTCGACGCTTGGAGCCGGTGCACCCGGCAATGCCTTCCGGCCCGGCTTCGAGCCGCAGGCCGGCGAACCACTCGTCACCAAGAGCGTCAACGCGGCCTTCATCGGTACCGATCTCGACCTCAGGCTTCGGCGTCTCGGCGTCGATACAGTCGTTACCTTCGGCATCTCGACCGACATGTGTGTCTCCACCTCGGTGCGCGTTGGCGCCAATCTCGGCTACCGCATGATCCTCGTCGAGGATGCGTGCGATTGCTTCGACCAGCCGGATGGAGATGGAACGGTAATCGCGGCCCGGGATGTCCACCGGGCCCATGTCGCGACCTTGCGCGCCGAGTTCGCCGAGGTGACGACGACGGTTGCCTTCGTCGAAGCCCTACGCCGTCCGGACGCCGCCTAGAGTGTCCCACTCTCCTGTCGAATCGCTGAGCGCGCGCTGTTCACAAGCGATTCCTGATAAACTTTGAAGCGGGTTTCCGCCGGAATTGTGTCGCATTCCGGGCATTGCACCCGCTGTTCACCGGTTTGTGCCGCGGACCTCGACGATGTCGGCCGTCCATTTCGGCGCCGTCAGGCTCTGGCCTTCGCGGTTCGGAAAGGTGAGGAAAGTCTCGAACGGCCGGCTCTGGCCGGCCGGCACCCGGGCGAGAATGAGGGCCGCGTCGTCGCCGATCGTCTGGCAGACGTCGTCCGGGCAATCTTCCAGCGTGACGGAGAGGCGGAAATATTCGAGCAGCGTCTGGCCCTTGTTCGTCACCGTGCCACGCAGGCGGAAGCTTCGTCCCGGTTGGCTTTGCTCGAAGGTCAGGCCATCAAGCGCAATGTCGGCGGCGGTCAGGCCCGCGGGCTGCGTCGTCTGGACCGGTTCAGGTGCTGCGGGCTTGCGACCGTCGCGATCGCTGAACCAGATGATGAAGGCGACGAGCAGGCCGACCGCTACGGCAACCGAGAGGATCGGTTCCGCCCATTGGCGAAAACGGCTGAAGCGCGTTGCCAGATACACAACGACAAGACCCAGCGGTAACGCAATCAACCAAAGCATCCGGATCCTCCTCACCGCATCATTCCTTGAATCGGATTCGATGCAAGAGGGAAACCATGCAGCCGATCAAAGCTTTAGACGGTCCTTGCCCTCAAGAGGCAAGGCCGTGACCGCACTTATATAGGGTGCTCGGCGGCTGACAACACGCGACCATAAGCAGCAGCCGATGGTTCTCGGCCAAGGACGGACTCTATTGCTGGTGAGGACAAAGCGGATGCTAGTCCGCCGGTTTCAGGTCCACCCAGTAGGTGCCTTCGAACGGGACCGCGGCGAAGCGGGTGTTGATCTCGGCAAGGCTTTTCTTCGGGTCGAGATCGGAAAAGAGATCCGGCCGGATCCAGGCGGCGAAGGCCTCTGCCGCGACGATGTTGAGCGGGATGGCGTTGAAGAAGTTCCAAAGCCCATGGACGCGCTTTTCCTGTACGGCGCGGATGCTCGAAAGGGCGGGCGCCTCGATCGTGCGGGCGAGCGTCTGTTGCGCTTCGTCTTCGCTGATACCGGGGCCGATCGAGAGTGTGCCGTACTTGCCGCCGGGCGAGGAGGTAGCGATGTAGATGTCGGGATTGGCGGCCATGACCGCCTCGGCGTTGACCGTGCCGCCCGGCCGCGGCAGCGTGCCTTCGGCGATGTTGCGGCCGCCGGCAATCGTCAGGAACTCGCCGAGGCCGCCGGTGCCATAGGCCCAGCAGCAGCGGTCGGCCTGGGGGAAGGCGTCCATCAGCACCAGAGGGCGTGGCTCCGGCCTGGCGGCAAGGCGCGCCCGGATCAAGGCCAGCTTGTCCTCGTAGAACTGAGCGAAGGCGTCTGCCTGTTCGTCCCGTTCGAGGATCTTGCCGAGCAGGCGCATCATGCGCGGCGTGCTCGTCAGCGGATCATTGTTGAAGTCGACGACGATGACAGGAACACCGATGCCGGTCAGATAGTCGATGGCGCGCTTGCCGGGTTCGGTGTCGGCCTGCCAATTGGCGAGGATGGCAAGGTCGGCCTTCAGCGTCAGCAGCGTCTCGAAGGAAAGGCCCGGGCCGGTTCCGTCGTCGATCTGCGGGACGTCTGCGATCGCGGGAAACTTCCGCCGGAAGCTCTCGTAGATCTCCGGATTGTCGCCCTTCATGTCGCCGGACCAGCCGGCAAGCAGGCTGACGGGATCGGGATGGATCAGCGACAGCGCGACGAGATTGAAGCCGCTCCCGAGAAGGATCGCCTTGGGCTTTGCCGGGATCGTCACCACACGGCCGACCGCATCGGTGACGGTCATCGGCCATTGGCCTTCCGCATGGGCGGCGGTTGCTAGCGTCAGAGCAGCAAGGATGACGAGGAAGAACCGCCGGGCGGTCTGGAAAATGCAGCGATGAAGCAAGCCTATTGGTTCCTTTGGCTGGGAAGGGCGCAGAGGCTGCCGCAACTCGGCACGCCGGGCAGCAGGTAGCGCAGGCAGCAGATCTTGCGGCGGCACACGCGAGCGCCGTCCTCTTCCTCGTGACGCAGGCAATCGAAGAAGGGATTGGGCGTGCCGTCCGGCAGGGACTTGCTGCCGATGAGGGCATCGGCCTGGGCGTTCAGCGGCTCGATGCCGGAGGCCCGCAGCGCATAGTCGATGTAGACGAGCGCATTGTTCCAGGCGAGTTTCGGGGCGATGCCGCCGACGGACTTGAGGTAACCGACGACCTCGCGCAGGTGCCCTTGCATCAGCGGCGCGAGCGTCGCGAAGACGTCGGCATCATCGCCCGCCTGCCAGTCGCCCGATGTGGCGACGCCGAAGGTTCGGGGCAGGCCGTCTTCGGCAAGCGCCACTTTCATCTGATCGAACGTGACGGGGAGCACCTGATGGTCGAGCACGCGCGCCACCAGATAGGGGATGGTGAGGCTCGAGAAATAATAGAGCGACCACATGGAGGCGACGGCGCGCCGATCGCTGGCTCCGGATTTTTCCGTGTAGACGTCGAGCGCCCGGTCGAAGGCGCCAGAGGCGAAGAAGTCCGGTAGCGCAACGCCGTCGGAGAGTCCGTCCGAGAGCACCATCTTCTCGTTGCACCAGGCATGGGTGCCGGCAAAGGCGGCCGACAGCGCCTTGGGACCACCTGTCGCGACGACTGGTTCGGAAACGGCAGCCGTCATGGCGTCACCCGCGCGCGGGCAAGCCCGATCGGAAACTCAGCCGTAAAAGAACGCCGTCCTGCAAGCATGCGACACCTTCTGAGCGCGGTCAGAAACTCATAAGGTGATCGTGTTACTCAAGATTATTTGCGACGCAAGTTATTTATGAGTTTTGCAATCATGATTTGTGGGCAAAAGAAGCGAGTAGCCGCAAGCCGGAGCCTGCGGCTGCCAATGTGCAAGGCCAGTTACATCAAGCCGAGCTGCTTGTAGAAGCCGAGGGCGTCGTAATAGTCGTTCTGGGAGGCGATCTTGCCGTCCTTGATGGTGAGGACCGAAGCGCCGGTGAACTTGAAGCTCTTGTTGGTTGCGGCCGTGCCATCGGCCCAGGCGCCCGAATTGGTGCCGGAGAATTCCCATTCGAAGGAGACCTTGTCGCCGGCAGCGATCGGGTCGCCTTTCATGGTCCAGACCGCATCGGGAACGGCGTTCAGGAAGTTGTCGATGACGCCGGTCTTGGCGGCATCTTTCCCGGTTACCGGCTTGCCGACGGACGCGTCGTAATAGGTCACGTCGTCGGCGAAGTAGGATGCGGCCTTGGCCGAGTCATGGGCGTTCCAGGCTGCGACATAGGCCGCGACCACATCCGGCGCCGCGTCGGCGGCGAAGGCCGCCGGCGAGAGCACCAGGGCGCTGAGGCTCAGAGCGCCTGCAGCAACAAGCAATTGACGGCGGTACATGGCAAACTTCTCCCGTTTGTTTTCGTTTGCATGCGATATGCGAGCCGAGCTCAGGCGCGTGTGCGCCTCAGCCGTGGTTGATCATGATGTGGCGAACGGCGGTGTAGTCCTCGAGCGCATAGACCGACATGTCCTTGCCGTAGCCCGATTGCTTGACGCCGCCATGCGGCATCTCGTTGGTCAGCATGAAATGGGTGTTGATCCAGGTGCAGCCGTATTGCAGCCGCGAGGCTGCCTTCATCGCCCGGGAGATGTCCTTGGTCCAGACGGAGGAGGCGAGGCCGTAGTCGCTGTCATTGGCCCAGGCGATCGCATCGTCCTTGCCGGTGAAGCGGGTGATCGAGACAACCGGGCCGAAGACTTCGCGGCGGACGATCTCGTCCTCCTGGGTGGCACCGGCGACCACGGTCGGCTGGAAGAAGAAGCCATCGCTGCTGCCGGCGCTGCCGCCGGTGGTGATCTCTATGTGCTTCTGGTCGGCGGCACGCTCGACGAAGCTTGCAACGCGATCGCGCTGGCGGCGCGAAATCAGCGGGCCGATCTCGTTTTCGGTGTCGTCGGCAAGATTGTAGCGGATGGTCGAGACGGCCGAGGTGAGGTCGGCGACCAGCTTTTCGTAGATGCCGGCCTCGGCATAGATGCGGCAGGCGGCGGTGCAGTCCTGGCCGGCATTGTAGTAGCCGAAGGTGCGGATGCCATTGACCACCGCTTCGAGATCGGCGTCGTCATAGACGATAACAGGGGCCTTGCCGCCGAGCTCCAGATGCGTGCGCTTGACGGTCTTGGCGGCGGCCGCCAGCACCTTCTTGCCGGTGGCAATGTCGCCGGTGATCGAGACCATCGAGATCTTCGGATGGTTGATCAGCGCATTGCCGACGGTTTCGCCACGGCCGGAAATGACGTTGACGACGCCTTCCGGCAGGATGTCGGCGAGCACACGGGCAAGCTTCAGCGCCGTTAGCGGAGTCTGCTCGGAGGGCTTGAAGACGACGGTGTTGCCGCCGGCGATCGCTGGCGCCAGCTTCCAGGCCATCATCATCAGCGGATAGTTCCAGGGGGCGATCGAGCCGACGATGCCGATTGGGTCGCGTCGGATCATCGAGGTGTGGCCGGGCAGATATTCGCCAGCCGTCGGCGCATGAAGGTTGCGCACGGCGCCGGCGAAGAAGCGCCAGCAGTCGACGATCGCCGGCAGTTCGTCGTTCTTCACCGCATTGATCGGCTTGCCGCAGTTCAGCGCCTCAAGGGCTGCAAAGCCGTCGGCATCCTTCTCGATCGCGTCGGCGATCTTGAGCAGATAGTTGGAGCGTTCGGCGGGTGTGGTCTGCGACCAGGTGGTGAAGGCGCTTTCGGCCGCGTCCACGGCCGCCTCGACCTGGGTATGCGAGGCTTCCGGCAGGTCGACGATCTTGCCGCCCGTCCGCGGGTTCAGGATGTGTTCGTCGGCCTCGGTGCCGGCCTCGAAGCGCGATCC
The DNA here is from genome assembly GCF_052044795.1 of Ensifer sp. 22521. Taxonomy (NCBI): domain Bacteria; kingdom Pseudomonadati; phylum Pseudomonadota; class Alphaproteobacteria; order Hyphomicrobiales; family Rhizobiaceae; genus Ensifer; species Ensifer sp. 22521. The sequence continues at coordinate 101,186 of NZ_JBQENM010000020.1, read as the reverse complement.
GATCAGCAGTTGGGTGTCCATGTCTGTTCTCCCTTGATAGTCGAGTTATTTGCCGGCGCCGGCGATCTGGTCGCCGTCGCGGGTGAGGTAGTAGGCGCCGAGGATCGGCAGGAAGGTGACGAGCACCACGACCATGGCGACGACGTTGGTCACCGGCCGCTGGCGCGGGCGGATCAGCTCTTCGAGCATCCAGATCGGCAGGGTGGATTGCTGGCCGGCGGTAAAGGTGGTGACGATCACCTCGTCGAAGGACAGCGCGAAGGCGAGCATGCCGCCGGCGAGCAGCGCCGTGCCGATGTTCGGCAGGATGATGTGGCGGAAGGTCTGGAAGCCGTCGGCGCCGAGATCCATCGAGGCTTCGATCAGCGAGCCCGATATCCGCCGGAAGCGGGCGACCGCATTGTTGTAGACGACGACGATGCAGAACGTCGCGTGGCCGAGAACGATGGTCCAGAAGGAGAAGGGGATATCGGCCATCGAGAAGGCGGAGCGAAGCGCAATGCCGGTGATGATGCCGGGCAGCGCGATCGGCAGGATGACAAGCAGCGAGATCGTCTCGCGGCCGAAGAAGCGCGTCTGGCTGACGGCGGCCGCACAGAGCGTGCCGAGCACCAGCGCCACCGACGTGGCGATCGCGGCGACCTTGACCGAGAGCGTCAGCGCCGCCCAGACGTCGGGCCGGTTCCAGGCAACGGCGAACCATTGCGCGGTCAGCCCCGGCGGCGGGAACTGGTAGCTCTTCTCCTCCGTCGTGAAGGCGTAGAGGAAGATCAACAGGATCGGCAGGTGCAGGAAGGCGAGGCCGGCGGCGGCCGCCATCTTCAAGCCCATTGGCGAGCGGTTCAAGCGATCAGAGCGCATCGAAAGCCCCCATGCGTTTGGCCACAAACAGGTAGGCGCCCATGATGACGATCGGCACCACCGTGAAGGCGGCGGCGAGCGGGATGTTGCCGGCGGTGCCCTGCTGAGCATAGACCGCCTGGCCGATGAACAGCCGGGACGAGCCGACGATCTGCGGGATGATGTAGTCGCCGAGCGTCAGCGAGAAGGTGAAGATCGAGCCGGCGACGATGCCCGGCAGCGCTAAGGGAAAGAGCACGTGACGGAAGGTCTGCGCCGGCGTGCCGCCGAGATCCGAGGAAGCCTCAATCAGGTTGCCCGGTACGCGCTCGAGCGCTGCCTGGATCGGCAGGATCATGAAGGGCAGCCAGACATAGACGAAGACGATGAAGGTGCCGGTATAGCTGACCGAGAGCGAGTTGCCGCCGACGACGGGAAGCGACAGCCAACCGTCGAGCAGCCAGAGCAGGTGCAGCTTTTCGAAGATCCAGGTGAGGATGCCTTCCTTGGCGAGGATCAGCTTCCAGGCGTAGATCTTGACCAGATAGCTCGACCAGAGCGGCAGCATGACGCCGAGATAGAAGAGCACCTTCCATTTTCCCTGCGCGTAGCGCGCCGCGTAATAGGCGATCGGGAAGGCGATGACGGCGGAAGCGAGCGTGACGGTGGCCGCCATCGTCACCGTGCGCAGGATGATGTCGAGATTGGTTTCGCTCAAAAGCTGGCGATAGGTCGCCAGCGTGAACTCGTAATTGATCAGGCCGGAGAAATCGTCGATCGAGAAGAAGCTCTGCAGCAACAGCGCAAAGAGCGAGCCCAGATAGACGACGCCGAGCCAGAGCAGCGGCGGCGCAAGCATCACCGTCAGAAGCAGATGCGGGTGCTTCCAGAAAAAGTCCGACAGGCGGCCGGCGGGACCGCGGCGCTCAGGTAGGACGAGGGGTTCGGCAAAGGCGGTCATGCGTCCTCCATCGGGTGCAGCTCGTCGGCGGCGAAGCTGATGGTGACGGGGCTGCCGACCGCAGGCACCGTGAGCGCTGCGGGGCTGGCGACGGCGACGCGGGCGCCGTCGACATCGACGACGACGCGGTTGACGGCGCCGAGGAAACTATGGGCCGAGACGGTGCCCGAAAGGCTGAGCGCGCCGGTCCACGGGGTGGAGATGGAGATCGCCTCCGGGCGCAGGCTGGCTGCGGGCGCCTTCAGGCCGAGCCGCTGGCAGAGTTTCGCCGGCAGTACGTTGGACGAACCGACGAAATCGGCGACGAAGCGGGTCTTCGGCTGCTTGTAGACGTCTTCCGGGCTGCCGAGCTGCTGGATGCGGCCATCGTTGAAGACGGCGATGCGGTCGGCCATCGACAGTGCTTCGCCCTGGTCGTGGGTGACGAAGACGAAGGTGATGCCGAGTGATTTCTGCAGGCTCTTCAGTTCCTCTTGCATCTGCTCGCGCAGCTTCAGATCAAGCGCGCCGAGCGGTTCGTCGAGCAAAAGCACCTTGGGCTTGTTGACGAGCGCGCGGGCGAGCGCCACACGCTGGCGCTGGCCGCCGGAGAGTTGTCCGGGGCGGCGGGTGCCGTAGCCGGGCAGCTTGACCATGGCGAGCGCGTCCTCGGCAGCCTTGCGGCGTTCCTCGCGGCCGACGCCCTTGACCATCAGCCCGTAGGCGACGTTGTCGAGGATCGAGAGATGCGGAAAGAGGGCGTAGTCCTGAAACACCGTGTTGACGCTGCGCCGATAGGGCGGCACGCCCTCGGCCGTCTCGCCGAAGATCTCGATATGGCCGCCGGTCGGCTGCTCGAAGCCGGCCATCAGGCGAAGACACGTGGTCTTGCCCGAGCCGGAGGGACCGAGCATGGCGAAGAATTCGCCCTCGGCGATTTCGAGGTTCACGCCATCGACGGCGCGCACGGCGCCGAAGTGGCGGGAAACATTGTCGAAGAGAACGGCGGTGGTCATTGAAGTACTCCGGAAAGTGTGGCCCCTCATCCCCGCGGTGAGGGGAAGCGTCCCTCATCCGCCCTGCCGGGCACCTTCTCCCCGCAGGCGGGGCGAAGGGGACTCGTGGCGGGCGTCTTGCCTCAAAGGTCACGCCCGAGGCTTGGCCGGGGGCGTTCCCTCTCCCCGCGTGCGGGGAGAGGGCCAGGGTGAGGGGCAAATGCTTGCTATGCGGTTGCGGCTCAGCGACCGCCGATCACGCCGATGTAGTCGGAGACCCAGCGGTGATAGGGCACGCATTCGCCCTGGCTTTCGCACTTCGTAACCGGCGTCTTCCAGAACTTGACCTTGTCGAAGTCCTCATAGCCATTGGTCTTGCAGCCGGCGTCGGTCAAAAGGTCGTTGCCCTTGCAGGCGGCACCGACGGACGGGTTTGCGCCGAACCAGGCGGAGACGTCGCCCTGCACCTTCGGCGACAGCGAGTGCTCCATCCACATATAGGCGCAGTTCGGATGGGCGCTTTCGGCATGCAGCATGGTCGTATCCGCCCATCCGGTGACGCCTTCTTCCGGAATGGTCGAAGAGATCGGCAGCTTTTCGGCTTCCATCAGGTTGACCTGGAACGGCCAGGAGCCGGAGGCGACGACGCCTTCGTTCTTGAAGTCGTCGATCTGGATCATCGCGTCGTGCCAGTAGCGGCCGACCAGCTTACGCTGGCCGCGAAGCAGATCGAGGGCCGCCTTGTACTGGTCTTCGTTGAGTTCGTAGGGATTCTTGATGCCGAGCTCGGGCTTGTGGGCCATCAGGTAGTTGGCGGCGTCGGCCACATGGATCGGGCCGTCATAGGCCTGGACGCGGCCCTTGTTGGACTTGCCGTCGGGCAGGTTCATTTCCTCGAAGACGACACTCCAGCTCTTCGGCGCTTCGCCCTTGAAGGCATCCTTGTTGTACATCAGCACGTTCGGGCCCCAGACATAGGGTACGCCGTAATGAACGCCGTTGACCGTGAACCACGGCGCGTTCTGCATGCGCTCGTCGATCGTCTTCCAGCTCGGGATCAGGTCGGTGTTAACAGGCTGGACGCGCTTGCCGGCAACGAGGCGCAGCGACGCGTCGCCGGAGGCGGTGACGAGGTCGAAGCCGCCTTCGTTCATCAGCGCGACCATTTCGTCCGAGGTCGCCGCCGTCTTGACCGAGACCTTGCATCCGGTCTGCTTTTCGAAATCCGTGACCCAGTCGTAGTTCTTGTCGGTGTCGCCGCGCTCGATGTAGCCGGCCCAGGCAACGATGGAGAGTTCGCCTTCACCCTTGCCGAGTTCCTTCAGCGGCTCCTGCGCGAATGCCGGGGCAACAAGGCCAAGCGACAGGGTCAATGCCGTGCAGGATTTAAGCATCTGCTTCATCTGAATTCTCCCAGTTTTGAGCCGCATTTTACGGCTTCGTTCCCAGAATGAAGCGTGCCTTGATTTCTCCGCATTCGCAAATTCATTAAACAGAATGTCGCTTTCGGTTTTTCCGATATCAACGCTCCGAAGCGGCCTGAAAGCAAACAAATCCAGCGGGTTAACGTGGGCGGGCGCTTCTGAGCGCCTCGGCGATGCCGACGAAATCGCGTGCCGATTGCGGCAGGCCGGAGCCTTTGCGCCAGACCATGCCGACCTGCACGACGGGCAGCGCGCCCGAGACGTCGCGGCTTTCGATGCGGTCACCTTCGAGCGACCAGGGGCGGTAGACGAGATCGGGCAGGAGCGCGATGCCGGCGCCTGTCGCCACCAGGCTGCGCACCGCTTCCACCGAGCGGGTGCGGAAGGCGACATGCGGGCGTGCGCCGAGTGCCGACAGCAATTTGCCGGTGTTCTCCTCGATTTCATCCACCGTCAGCATGATCAGCGGTTCCTTGGCGATATCGCTGACGGAGATGATGTCGGCGCTGACCAGAGGGTGGCCGATCGGCAGCCAGAGACGATAGGGCGATGTCTCGAGGATTTCGGCCTGCAGCGCCATGCGATCGCGCAGGTTGGAGATGACCATGACGGCGACGTCGAGCTCGCCGCCGATCAACAGATGTTCGAGATAGGAGCCGTTGTCCTCGATGGCGCTGACCTCGACGCCGGGGCAGGCGCGGCGATAGCGGGCCAAGAGATCGGAGAGCACGTAGCCGGCAACAAGCGAGGTGACCCCAAGATTGAGCTTGCCGCCGGTTTCCTCGCGGCTGTCGGAAAAGCTGCGTCGGGCGTCGGAGACATTGGAGAGGATCTTGGTGGCGTGGCGCAGGAACTGGTGGCCGTTATGGGTGATCGACAGGCCGCGCGGATGGCGGTCGAAGAGCTCGACGCCGAGATCGCCTTCGAGCTCCTTGATCGCCTCGGTGATCGAGGATTGCGAGATCGAAAGGTTCTGCGCCGCACGGGTGATCGAACCCTGCTCGGCGACGGCGACGAAATACTGCAACTGTCGAAATGTGAAGGCCATGGCGCGAGTTAATAGGTGCGGGGCAGGGCTGGCAAGCGCCGAAACGCAAGCGGATCGGTCGGTGATTTTTTCCTGTCATGTCGGTTTTCGAACAGGGAGCGGGCGTGCCGATGCTAAGCTGGCGCGAAAGCGGGATGAGAGGAGGACGATGTGGACCAGATGACGAAGCGGCCGATGCCGACGGAGGAGGGGATCCTCGCCTTTCACCGCCGCTGCGAGGCGTTCTATCCGGCCGATGCGGTCGATGCCTCGATCGAGCAGCAGCGCCAATGGTACGACGCGCTTTGCGCCGAATTCGATGCGCCGAGCCCGGCCGGTCTCACCCGCGAGGATAGGCTCGTCGATGGCCGCATCCCGATCCGGCGCTATTGGCCGGCAACCGTTTCGACGAAGACCCGCATCTACTACATCCATGGCGGCGGCTTCGTCGTCGGTTCGCTTAACAGCCATGATGCGATCTGCGCCGAGCTGGCGGATTTTGCTGGGGCAGAGCTGGTATCGGTCGATTATCGCCTGGCGCCCGAGCATGTCTGGCCAGCGGCCTTCGAGGATTGTTATGCGGTGCTGCAGGAGTTGCTCGCCGATGGTCGCCCGGTCGTCGTTGCCGGCGACAGCGCCGGTGGCAATCTCACGGCCGGCATCGTGCTCAAGGCGCGAGCGGAGGGGCTCGCCGGCATCGTCGGCCAGGTGCTGATCTATCCGGGTCTCGGTGGCGACCTCGTGTCCGGCTCCTATGTGGAGATGGCCGAGGCGCCAGGGCTGACGACCGCCGATACCAGTTATTATCGCAAGATCCTGCAGGCGCCTGCCGACAATCCCTTCGCAGCGCCCTTGGCGGAAAAGGATCTCTCGGGCTTGCCGCCGACCTATATCACCGGCGCCTTCTTCGATCCCCTGCGCGATGACGCGCGCTTCTATGCCGCGCGCCTTGCCACGGTCGGCGTCAACGTCACCTTCCGCGAAGAGCCGCAGATGATCCACGCCTGGCTGCGGGCGCGGCACATGAGCGACGGCGCGCGGGAAGGGTTTCGGCGGCTGGCCGAGGGCGTGGCGGTACTTGCAGGAACCCGCTGACAATTGGTGCGTTGCCGTTCCGGGAGGAAAGCTGCGTCACGCTATTTCTATCAGTGCTAGCTCTTCGCCTTGAACACCAGCACGGGGTTTGCCCGGAAGGCCTGCGGGAAGAGCGCCCGCAAGTTCTCGATCTTCGGCATGTCGTTGTAGACGATATAGGGGTGCGTCGGATTTCGCGTCAGGAAATCCTGATGATAGTCCTCGGCGGCGTAGAATCCCCTAAAGGGTGAGACTTCCGTAACGATCGCCGCGGGGAAGGCGCGTGACTTGCCGAGTTCGGCGATATAGGCGTCGGCGATGCGCTTCTGCTCATCCGTGACGGCAAAGAGCGCCGACCGGTATTGGGTGCCATGGTCAGGGCCCTGGTAATTGAGCTGTGTCGGGTTGTGGGCGACGGAGAAGAAGACCTGCAACAGTCCTCCATAGGTCACCTCGCGCGGATCGTAGATGATCTCCACTGATTCCGCGTGGCCGGTCTTGCCGCCGCTGACCGTCTCGTAGTCGGCGGTCGCGGCGCTGCCGCCGGAATAGCCCGAAACGGCTTTTTTCACGCCTTTGACATGCTGGAAAACGCCCTGAACGCCCCAGAAGCAGCCGCCGGCAAAGACGGCGATCTCCGTCGTGCCGGACACTTTCTCGTCGAGCGAGGGCGGTGGGATGACGACGGCCGGTTCCTGGGCGGCGGCGAGCGGTACCGCCGCCAGCAGCGCGGCGAAGGTAGCCGTCAGCATTCCGAGGGGGGTGTAAGAGGCATGTGCCGACTTGCTGCTCAACGCCATCATTTCCTCCACCGCCCGGTTTCCACTCCGGGCGCTTGATGACCTCATGTTTTCACGGGAATGACAATGGTCAAATCGCGTTCGCGTGCTTCACGCCAACGTGACGATCCGCTACCACTTCAGCCGATCAGATGCGCAAACGGGGAAGATGTCATGGCTGGCGAAACGGATCTCGCAAAACTGCTGGCGACGATGAACCCGGTGCTGTTTCCGCAGACCTATGTCTACTGCACCGCCGCCTACCGCGATCAGGCGCGCTACCAGGCGCTGGAGCCGCTTGCCACCTATCGCGAGGATGAGGGGCTGACGCTGGTCCTTAGCCGCAGCGCTGCGGACGATGCGGGGCTAGACTATGGCCCGCTGCTTCGGCGTATCACGCTCAACGTGCATTCGGCGCTGGAAGCCGTTGGTCTGACTGCGGCTGTCTCGGCGGCGCTGACGCGCGAGGGCATCAGCGCCAATGTGATCGCGGCCTATTATCACGACCACATCTTCGTGCAGGAAGCGGATGCCGAACGGGCGCTGGACGCGCTGCGGGCCTTGACCGTCGCCTGACGCGGTACAACTCCCGGCGGACCGCGCCTCACATGAAGCGCGTGTCTTCCGGTGGGTTGAAATGGTCGTCAGCGCGGCCGTTCTCATAGATAATGGGCGCTTCGCCCAGTTCCGCGTCGCTGACGCCATCGAGGCAGGCGGCGTTGACTGCGTAGAAGTGGCCAAGAAAATCCTTGTGGTAGCCGCGCGAGAAGGGGCGGACGCCGCAGCGGCTGCAGAAATAGTGGTCGACGTCGCCCTCGATCCAGCTCGAGTTATCGGCCCGATAGCTCGTGAGCTTGTCCTTGCCGGTGGTGATCCCGAATTCTTCTCGCAGGGCAAAGGCTTTCTGCATCCGTGTCTTTGCGCAGAAGGAACAGTTGCAGCGGCGAACGCCCTGGGCGAGATCGAGCTGGCATTCGAAGGTGACGGCACGGCAGTGGCAGCTACCGCGATAGAGCTTTTTCATCGGTTTCCTCCCTTCGGGCGCATGTCACCGTTCGCCGGCCGATGGCCCACGTTGCTGGGTGCAGCGTTGATTGCGTTCTGATGCCGCGGCGACTTGCGCCGCGGGTGTTATCCGACGTTGCCCGAGGGCGCTGCCTCGTGGACCAGCGCCGTGGCCTTGCCGTCGCCGTCATCGCTCGCCTTGCGCAGGAGCAGGAAGGCCATGAGCGCGGTGGCGAGCGACAGGAATACGCAGATCGAGGCGGTGAAGGCGAAGGACTGGGTGAAGACGTCACGTGCCGCCGTCAATAGACGCTCGGCTTCAGCCGACGGTAGATCGGCGGCGACGGCCACCGCGCCGCCGAGCGTCTGCCGGGCCGCGGCGATCGTCTCTTCCGGCAGGCCGGTTACCACCAGCCCGTCCATGCGGCCGCGATAGGCCGAGGTCAGCAGGCTGCCGAGCACGGCGATGCCGAGCGCGCCGCCGAATTCAAAGCTGGTTTCCGAGATCGCCGAGGCCGCACCCGCACGTTCCGGCGGTGCCGAGCCGACGATCATGTCTGTCGTCAGCGTCCCGATCGAGGCGAAGCCGAGGCAGAGGACGACGAGACCTGTCGTGACGAGCAGCGGGCTGCTCGATGTGCCGACCTGGGTGCAGATCGCGAAACCGACGGCCGCCAGCACGAAACCAGAGGCGATCAGATTGGAGGCGGCGACGCGTGTGGCAAGCACCGGCACCCCCATCGAGGCGACGATCATCGCGACGCCTGTCGGCACCGACCAGAGCCCGGCAACGAAAGGCGAAAGCCCGAGGACGAGCTGCAGATACTGCGCCACGAACAGGAACGCGCCGAAGCCTACGAACATGCCGAGGATGTTGACGCCGAGCGCCGCGCTGAAGGTGGGTGTCTTGAACAGCCTCAGATCGATCAAGGGATCGGCAAGCCGGAGCTGGCGCCGTGCAAACAGGATTGCAACGGCGATGCCGAGAAGGATGAAGAAGATCGCCGTCGTGTCGAGCCCGGCCTCGGCGATATGCTTCACGCCGTAGATTGCCGAAAGCACTGATATCAGCGACTGGGCAGCGCTGACCAGATCGATCCGGCCGGCCTCGGGATCGCGGAACTCGGGCAGCAGGATCGGCCCGAGGACCAGGATGAGCGCCATCACGGGCACAGCGAGCAGGAAGACCGAGCCCCACCAGAACTGCGACAGCATGAGGCCGCCGACGACCGGGCCGATGGCGCCGCCGGCCGAGAAGCTGGCAAGCCAGACGCCGATCGCGAAGGTGCGCTGCCTGTCGTCGAGGAACATGTTGCGGATCAGCGAGAGAGTGGAGGGCGCAAGGGTTGCGGCCGCGACGCCGAGCACGGCACGTGCGAGGATCAAGGTTTCGGCGTTCCAGGCAAATGCGGCGAAGATCGAGGCGAGGCCGAAGGCGATCGAACCGATCATCAGCAGCCGCCGGCGGCCGATGCGGTCGCCGAGCGTTCCCATTGTTATCAGTGAACCGGCGACCATGAAGCCGTAGATGTCGATGATCCAGAGAAGCTGGGCGGCGGAGGGCTTCAGCTCCTCGGTCAGCTGCGGGACCGCGAGGTTCAGCACGGTCAGGTCCATGGAATAGAGCATGCAGGGCAGGGCCAGCACGGCGAGCCCGATCCATTCGCGCCGGCTCGCCCTAGGGGCGGGCGTAGCAGCGCTTTGCAGGTTTGCGATCTCAGACATGTTCGACGTAATCCTTGAGCCGCTCGAGGCACTCGCCCCAGCCTTCCTGGTGCGAGTCGCGCTCCTCGACGGTCTCGAATGGTGTTTGCTGGAAGGTCAGCCGTGTCCGGCCGCCGATATCGGCAAAGGAAACCGTGACCAGCGTGTCGGCGCCGGGCTCGCCGTCTTCATCCCAGGCGAAGGTGAAGACGAGCTTTTCGGGCTCGCGCACTTCGCGATAGACGCCGCTCATCCAGTAGTCCTGGCCTTCGGGCGAGCGGATGCAGGCGCGCCAAGCGCCGCCCGGACGGAAGTCCATGGTCACCGAATGCGGCGTGAAATCCCGCGGTCCCCACCAGCGCAGCATGTGCTCGGGCGTCGACCAGACCTTGAAGACGAGGCTCACCGGCGCTTCGAAGTCGCGCACGATTTCCAGTTCGATATCCTTGCGCGTTGCGTTCGCGGTCGCCGCTGTCATGAAGCCTCCTCGCTCGGCGCCCCAACGCGCCCAGTCTTTAACCGTAGAGTTATTTAACTTGTCGGTTAATATCTGCGTGCGGAGGCGCTTGTCAAGGCAGGCTCAAGCGGTGATCTGATTTATGTCAATTTGGCGGGGGGGGGGGACAGGTAGCGCGGCGGCGTCCTTGCCGTCCCTCGCATTTCACGATGATGCGGGCAGGCACCGCGTCTTCAGCCGGGCGAGCACCCGGCCGAAGGCGCCGGGGTCGTCAAGGCTGCGGGCGAGGATCAATGCCCCCTGAATACCGCCGACGATTTCCTCGGCGAGCGCGTTGCATTCCGCCTTTGGCGTGCCGGCGCGTTCAAGCGTCGCAGCGAGATCGGCGCGCCAGTCGGAGAAGTAACCGTTGAGTTCGCGGGCGAAACGGTCGTGGGCGCCGCTTGCGGCGATCACCCCCATCAGGCAGAGTCTGCGGCCCTGGCGGAAATAGCTGTCGACGCCGGCAAACATCGTCTCTAACGCTTGCTCAGAATTTTCCGTGTTGCGCAGCGCGTCGAAGATGTGCGTGCGGAACCACGCGGCGATATCGCCGAGCACGGCCTCGGCCATCTCCTCCTTACCGCCGGGGAAGAAATGGTAGAGGCTGCCTTTGCCAAGGCCGGTCTTTTCGGTGATCAGGCTGAGGCTGGTGCCGTCATAGCCATGCTCGCGGAAGATTTCCGCCAGCGTGGCGATGACGTCCTGACGTTCGGCGACGATGCGGCTCATGCCGGTTTCCTCACAAGCGGATACTCGACCCGGGCAAAACGGTGGAACAGCGCGCCGACGGCGACGAGGATGAGCGAACCGGTCAGCACCGGGAAGAGCAGGAACTCGAAACCGGGATCGGCGGCAAAGACGACGAGCGGATTGGCGCCCGCCGGCGGATGGGTGATGCGCAGCGCCGCCATCAGCGCGATCGCTGCACCGACGGCGATCGCCACCGCCCACCATTCGTTGGGGAAAAAGGCTCTCAGGATCAGGCCGACGAGCGTGGCGACGACATGGCCGCCGACGACATTGGCCGGCTGCGACAATGGGCTTGATGCGACCGAGAAGATCAGCACGCAGCTGGCGCCGAAGGGCGCCATCAGCATGGGATGGCCGACAAGATTGGTGAGCGCGCCTACGGCGGCAATGGCGACAAGGCCACCGATGCCGGCGATGAGGCCGCGGTTGATATGAACGGGAGGCTGGTGACGCGAAAAGAAGTGGCGCATTTGTGTACCAATCGGTCAAGTGTTTACCGATTGGTACAACTCCTTACCGATGAAGTCAAGAGAGTGCTGCCGGACCGGGTGTGGCGGCGGCCAACGGCCCGCCCGGTCCTGGCGCGCACCTCACATGAAATCGCGAGGGATGCGCTTCTTGAAGTGCTTCTCGAAGATCTGCTTGTCACCCTCATAGGCGACGACTTCAGCCTCGGTGATCCACTCGCTTTCGGTGCAGTGGAGCGTCGAGGTCGACACCGTGCGCACCGACCAGCCGTCGCGCTTGGCGACACAGGTCCAGGTCGAGGTTCCGATCATCGAGAGCGGATCGTCGGGCGCGATCGACCAGGTTTCGTCGCGGATGTCCTGGGTGGCAAGGCCGGTCTCAGGATGTTCGGAGAGGCCGGTGTCCTCGTAGATCCGGTAGTGGGTCATGCCATGGGTCATGTCGCGCTCGACGGTGCGGCTCGATGTACCGCGTGTCAGTTCGCGGTATTTCGGCAGCGGATCGGGGTTTTCCGGCGCGGGCACGGCGATTTCGCGGTGAGCGCCAAGCAGCGGAAGCGCCAGCGACAGGCTTGATGTGTCGATCGTGAGGCCCGGCTCCGTGGGTGATGGCAGGATCAGCGGCCAGTAGGAGGTGGAGAGCGACACGCGAATGCGGTTGCCCGCGCGGAAGCGATAGCCACAGGCGTCGAGCACGAGCGTCACCCGCGTCTTGCGACCCGGTTCCATTGGCCGCGGCTGGGCGTTGCCGTCGCGATGCGCAAGGTTCAGGACGCCGAAGGCGACGCGGGTCGCGGTGCCATCCGGATGCACGTCGACGAGGCGGACGGCGAGATTGGCCGTTGCCGCCTGGCAGCTGACATCGACGGTCAGCGTCGGCTGGCCGAGATAGTCGGCGGCGGCGAGCAGTGGCGCCGTCTCGAACACAAGCGAGCCTGCATCGTCGAGGCGCTGATCACCGGCCATTTCGGCGTCGGGCTTCAGGGTGAAATACTCGCCGGCTGCCGTTCCGGTATCGAGCGGCGATTTCAAGTAGATCTCGCCGATGCCGGTGCCGCCGGCCGAAGGCGTCAGCCGCGCGTCATGGGAAACGCCGAAAAGCTGCATCTCCGGCGATGCCCACGCGTCCTTCGCCACCCAGCGGCCGGGATCGCTGTCGCGCCGGAGCGACGGGCGCGGGCCATCGAGAATGTAGGCGCGCACCTGCGGCCCGTCTTCGGCGCCGTTCTTCTCGTCGCGCAGCCAGCGGTTCCACCAGCGGATCGCCTCGCCATGAAAATCGGCGCGCGGCTTCGGGAAGGCGAAATGCGGGTACTTGTGCACCCAGGGGCCGATCAGGGCCTTCGCCTTGTCGCCGAGACCTTCGACGGCCTTCAAGGGCGTGTTGCGGTAACCGTCGGCCCAGCCGGCGATGACGAGTGCCGGCACCTCGACGCTTCCGAAATCCTCCGCGATCGAGCCGTGCTGCCAGAAGGCGTCGCGGCGCTGGTGCTTCAGCCATTCCTCCATGAAATAGGGCTCGTTCTCCAGCCGCTCCATCCACATTTCCTTCCAGCGGTCGCCGACGATTGCGGGGTCGGGCGAGCGCGACTGGTAGCCGAGCATGGTCGCCGCCCAGGAAAGCTGGGCGGAAAGGTGGCAGCCATTCTTGTAGTGGATGTCGTCGTTGTAGCGGTCGACTGTCGAGGCGATGGAGATGACGGCTTTCAGCGCCGGCGGCTTCAGGGCTGCGACCTGCAGGCAGTTGAAGCCGCCCCAGGAGATGCCCATCATGCCGACCTTGCCGTTGGACCAGGGCTGCGCCGCGATCCATTCGATGATTTCGCACCCGTCCGAAAGTTCGCGCGGCGTGTACTCACCATCGATGACGCCATCGCTTTCGCCGGAGCCTCTGATGTCAACGCGCACGCCGGCAATGCCGGCGGCGGCAAAGACGGGATAGGTGGATTCGTCACGCAGGCTCGTACCGCCCTGCTTGCGGTAGGGCAGGTATTCGAGCACGGCCGGAACCGGCGCGGCTCCCGCGCCGGTGGGCATCCAGATGCGGGCGGCAAGCCGGGTACCGTCCTTCAGCCGGATCCATTCGTTTTCGATCACAGTGAATTCACGTTCTGACATGTCGTTCTAACTATCTCTTTGTTCTCTCGGGCAATTCGGGACGCGAAACAGTGTCCCGCTTTCGCTGGAATTGCTCCATCGCTTTTCGCAATTCCGGACGCGAAGCCGCGTTGCACTTTCGCTGGAATTGCTTAGCTGTCGAACCAGACACGGCTTGCGACATAGCCGTTGGAAAGGTCGTTGCCGATGTCGTCGACGAAGCCCTTGAGCGAGGCCGAAGCGGCGTTCACGTAGTCGTTGAAGACCGGCAGGATCAGGCCGCCTTCGTCGCGCACCGTCAACGCCATGCTGTGGTACATCTCCTTGCGCTTGGCATCGTCAAGCTCGGAGCGGGCCTGGAGCAGCAGCTTGTCGAAATCCTCGCGCTTGAAGCGCGTGTCGTTCCATTCGGCGGTCGAAAGGTAGGAGGTCGAGTAGCGCGAATCCTGCGTCGGCCGACCGCCCCAGTAGGAAGCGCAGAAGGGCTGCACGTTCCAGACATTGGTCCAGTAGCCATCCTCCGGCTCGCGCCGCACTTCCAGCTCGATGCCGGCCTTCCTGGCGCTTTCCTGGAAGAGCACGGCAGCGTCCGCCGCACCCGGGAAGGCGGCGTCGGAGGTGCGCAAGAGGATCGGCCGGTCGTGGCCGGACTTCTTGAAGTGGAAGGCGGCCTTGTCCGGATCATAGGCCCGCTGCTCGATGCCCTCAGGCGCCAGCGCGTAGTTGCCGTTGACGGGATAGTCGTTGCCGAGCGTGCCGAAACCGCCGAGCACCCGGTCGAGGATCGCCTGGCGGTCGACCGCATATTTCAGCGCCAGCCGGAGGTCGTTGTTGTCGAAGGGCGCGGTGTCGCAATGCATCAGGAAGCTGTAGAAGCCCTTGCCGGCGGTCCGGAGGATCTCGACGCGCGGCGCGCGCTTCAAAAGCGGCACGGTCTTCGGGTCGATGTTGTTGATGAAGTGGACCTGGCCGGACGAGAGTGCTGCGATCCGCGCCGTCGTGTCGTTCATCACGATGATCTCGACCGAGTCGACGAAACCGCGGTCGGAGCGCCAGTCAGCGGCGTTCTTCTCGAAAGTGGCGCGCAGGCCCGCCTCGTAGCTTGCAAGCTTGTAGGGGCCGGTGCCGATGGGCGAGGCCGGGTTGTCGACACCGCCGCGCGGCTGGATGATCAGGTGATAATCGGTCAGAAGCAGCGGCAGGTCGGCATTGCCTTCGGTCAAGGTCAGCACCAGCGCGCCGCCCTTTTCCTCGATCGTCTTGATCGACCGCATCAGCCCGAGCGCGCCGGACTTGGAGCCTTCGTCGGCATGGCGCTTCAAGGTCGCAACGACATCGGCGACCGTCAGCTTGCTGCCGTCATGGAAACTGACGTCGCTGCGGATCTTGAAGGTCCACTGCGACGCATCGGCCGAAGGCTCCCAGGATTCGGCAAGGGCCGGCAGCGGCGCGCCGGTCTTCGGGTCGGATTCGACCAGCGTATCGCCCCAGAGGTGACCGATGACGAAGGAAACGGAACCGCTATAGGCGGCGGGGTCGAGCGAATCGGTGGTGGCACCGCCCTTGAGACCGAGCTTCAGATGGCCGCCGCGCTTCGGCTCCTGGGCCTGCGCGTCCTTGGCGGTCAGCGTGCCGCCAAGGCCGGCCGCGAGTCCGAGCGCTGCGGTACCCGCCAGGAAGCCGCGCCGGCTGATGCCGGCGGGGACGAGAAGGCCGTCGGGTCGCTTCGTGAAGTCGGTCATTTCCAGGTTCCCTTTGGTGAGATGTTTATCGGGAAAACCTAACGGCTGCAGGAACGTGCACAATTTCGCGACTTGACGCTTTTTTGCGCGCTTTTACGCTATCCTTTCGCCGCCGGCCTCTACCAAGGCAGCTGGCGCCAAGGTGAGGGCGGGTAGCGCAGTGCAGGACATCGACATCTTCTCGGCCAATCTGCGGTTTGCCTGCGCGACGCGGCGGTCGATCTCGCAGATCTGCCGCGAGATCGGCATCAACCGGCAGCAGTTCAATCGCTACATCGGTGGCGAAGCGCGGCCGTCACCGCACAATGTGGCGCGCATCGCCCGCTTCTTCGGACTGGCGGCCGAGGACTTCGCGCTGCCGGCAAAACAGTTCGAGGCGCGCATGACGCGACCGGACCGCGATCGCTCGGATGCCAGTCTGCTGCTCGAAGGCTTTCCCGGCGACATCGCGGGCTTGAGGCGCCATATCGGCTACTATCAGACCTACCATGTTTCGCTCTCCTGGCCGGGGCTGGTTGTGTGCTCCTGCGCCCGGATCTACGAGGAGGCGGGCTCGATCCGGGTCAAATCGATCGAGCGCATCCGCGACCCGAAAAACGAGATCCAGCAGTTCTCGAAATATGTCGGCCTCATCACCTTCTGGCGAAACCGGATCTTCATCGCCGAACGCAGCATCGGGCGGGAGCCGATGCTGGCGCAGACGATCCTTCTACCCTTCGAAGTGCACCAGCGCGTCTATCTGCGCGGTACCACCATGGGGGTCTCCTGGCGCAAGGAGAACCTGCCTTATGCGTCTCGGATGATCTGGCGATCTCTTGGGGCTCAGCCGGATCTGCGCCAGATGCTCTCGCGCTGCGGCGTGCTTTCCTTCGGTTCGCGACACCTGCCGCAGACGGTCCGCGCCTTCCTCGATACGCCCGATGCCGAGCCTTTGACCGTGCTGACCGAATATTGAGGTGCGGGCGGGGCCGTGTGATAGCTTGTGCCGGCAAGGGACAATTGGAGGAGAGGGTCATGAAATCTGTCATCGCCGCCATCGCCTGCCTTTGGATCGCCTTGCCGGCTCCGTCGGCAATGGCCGAGGAGGCGCGGGCGCCGATCCCATCCTGCGCGCTTTCGGGTGCCTCCAGCGTGATGATCGGCGGCCAGCCGGCGCTCAGGCTCTCGGACGTCGCCAATTGCCCGCCGGAACTCTACGAGGTGGTGCCGAGCATCATGATCGAGGGCCAGCCGGTCGTGCATTTTCGCGCCGGCACCGGTGCCAAGGGCGATTGCTCGGCGAAGGCAGAACCTTCTGTGACTTTTGAAGGCGAAGCCGCCCAGCGCGTGGGCGACGTCGACTGCCGGCAGAAGTGAGATTGCGCCGTCAGTCGAGCATCGCCAGCCGGGCTCCTTCCTGAACGGCTTTGAGCGCCGGCGGGTTGGTGACCGGGTAACCGGCGATGAAGCGCTCGACGGAGAAGTCCGGGAACTCGGTGCGTAACCGTGATGCGGCGCTTGCCGCTTCTTCGGTCTCTCCGATACGGGCGTGTCCCATGGCCTGAAACATCAGCGTATTGGGCGATTCTTGTGAACTGCGTCCCAGCGCCGAAAGGCTCTCCGCATGACGGCCGATGACGAAGAGGACGCGACCGAGCATGCCGTAGTACCAGGGGGGAGCCAAGGGATTGAGGGACAGCGCCTTCTCGATCAGCGATATCGCTTCGTCCGGATCTCCGGCCACCAGAGCCTTGCTGCCGGCCAAGAGCGCCAGGGTATCGGCATTGTGCTTGCCGTGCTCGAACGCGTGCGCCTGGGCGTCGGCGGCACCTTTGAGGTCGCCGAGGCACGCCTTGAGATCGCCAAGGCAGGTATGGGCGAACGGGTTTGCCGGATCGAGGCGCAAGGCCTCCTCGATAGCCGATCGCCAGTTCCCGATGGTCGTATCAAAGTCGATGCCATAGCCGTTGCACGCCTGGACGGAGTAGGCATAGGCCAGTTCGGTCCAGGCCCTCACGCGTGCGGGGTCCAATTCGAGCGACCGCGTGAGGAGGTGGATTGCCGCAGCGTTTCCTTCCGCGCTGAACCGGTTGAGCTCTTCGACGCCGAGAAGATAGTAATCGTAGGAATGCAGGTTCGAGGGGGCCTTCTTGCGACTGGCATTGCGCCTGAGGGCGGCCAGCTTGCCGAAGCAGCCTGCCAGCGCGTTGACGACGCTCTCCGTCAAATCGTCCTGAAGCGCGAGTATGTCTCCGATCGGCCGGTCGTAGCGTTCGCTCCATAGCGTCATGCCGGAGCGCGTTTCCGAGAGCTGGATCGTCAGCCGCACCTGCCGGTCGTCGGCGCGAACTTGGCCGGTCACCGCATAGGTCGCGCCGATGGCCTGGACATGGTCGTCGTAGCTGTCCGAACGATTGCCGAGCAGTTTCATGGTGTGAAAGGCGACAACGGGCAGATCCGCGTAGCGCGCGAGATCGACGCAGATATCCGACGAAAGGCCGTCGGCAAACCGGCGCCAGCGCTGCTCTTCGTTCAGGCTTTCGATCGGGAACAGGGCGAGGACCGGTGGCCCTTGCTCTGCCGGTGCCGCGGTCGTTAACTCCCTTGGTCCGGCTATCTCTGACGCCAGCGCGATCTTGTTGCGAACGCCAAGCTTGCCATAGATCGTCGCGAGATGGCTGCGCACGGTCGATGGCGCGATGCAGAGCGCTTCGCCGATCTGGCGGTAGGTCAGGCCGGCAGCAAAGCGTTCGGCGACTGCACGCTCGCGATCCGACAGGATCGCAGGCACAAAGCGACGCCTCAGGATGCGGGTCATACCTGCCTCCTTGTCGTTTCACCGGTTCGGTTCTGCTGCGGCTCCAGCAAAATACTACAAATGCTGGAAGCAAAACACTGCACATGTGCGATTGCCGCATAGTCCTATGAGGCTAGAGTTTGCGCTGAACATCACGCGGGAGGACGACCATGAGCAAGCTTCTGTCAGGCATGTCCGACTTCTACCACTCCGTATCCGAGGACGTAGAGCAGACGTCCGAGCCCGGCGATGGCCGCATCACCAAGTGGTTTCACCCGAAGCGTCTCTTTGCCATGTGGGACGATCGTCAGCACTACCGCGATCAGCTTGCCCATATGGCGGCCGATTCGCCGGAGTTGATCGATGATATCGGCCTGACCGAAAAGCAGGTCGATAGCGAGGTCAAGAAGCATTTCTGGGAGCATTGACGCGAGCTCACGCGAACCGTGACTGCGCCGTCGCGTCGTGACACGGCGGATCCCGGAAACCGAGTATTGGGGGCAGGGAAGCCGATCGCCTATGTGCAGCCGGCTTCCCTTCAGATTGCGTCCCACAACAGGCAACGCGCATTTTCCGCGATGGCCCTAGAGCAATTCACTGTTTCATTGAAACAGCGAATTGCTCCAACTGTTTGAAATTGCGCAATTCCGGACGGAAAACCGTTTCACACTTTTCCTGGAATTGCCTTAGTTTCCGGCGCTTTCCATCCTTCGCGTCTTCAGCACGCGCTCCAGCCAGCCGATCTCCATTTCCGGAACCGATTTCAAAAGCAGGTCGGTATAGTCGTCGAAGGGTGGCGACAGCACCTTCGATTTCGGCCCGAAGCGCACGAGGCGGCCGCGATGCATGACCGCGACGCTGTCGGCGATCGCCCGGACGATGGCGATGTCGTGGGTGATAAAGACATAGGAAACAGCGGTTTCCTCCTGAAGCTTCAAAAGCAGATTCAGGATGCCTTCGGCCACCAGCGGGTCGAGCGCCGAGGTCGGCTCGTCGCAGAGGATCAGCTCCGGCTTGGCAGCCAAGGCGCGTGCGATCGCCACGCGCTGTTTCTGCCCGCCGGACAGCTCGGCCGGATACCGATCGAGGAAGCGGCTGCCCATCTCGATCTGGTCCAAGAGTTCCTTGACCCGCTCCGACTTCTTCTGGCCGTGCATGCCGAAATAGAAGGAGAGCGGCCGGCCGACGATGTCGCGCACCGTCTGGCGCGGGTTCATCGCCGTGTCGGCCATCTGGTAGATCATCTGGATGCGGCGAAGCTCGTCATTGCTGCGGCCCTTCAAGGCCCGCGGCAGTTCCTTGCCCTCGAAGCTGATGCGGCCCTCGGTCGGCGGCAGCAGCCCGGTGATGACCCGGGCGAGCGTCGATTTGCCCGAGCCGCTTTCGCCGACGATCGCCAGCGTCTGGCCCTTCGGCAGATGCATCGAGACGTCGTGCAGCACCTTGAAGCCGTTGGCGTAGCCGGCGCTGATATGCTCGATCTTCAACTGCGCCCCGGTCTGATCAGGCGCCTCGTCGCGTTTGGTCTGGCGGACGCTGACGAGTGCGCGGGTGTAATCCTCCCGCGGTGCCTCGATCACCTGCTTGGTGGTGCCGTATTCCACGGTCTTGCCATGGCGCAGCACCATGATGTCGTCGGAGATCTGGGCGACAACCGCGAGATCATGGGTGATGTAGAGCGCTGCCGTATGCGTCTCTTCGATCGCATGCTTGATCGCGGCGAGCACGTCGATCTGGGTCGTCACGTCGAGCGCGGTCGTCGGCTCGTCGAAGACGATCAACTCCGGATTGGGGCAAAGCGCCATGGCGGTCATGGCGCGCTGGAGCTGGCCGCCGGAGACCTGGTGCGGATAGCGGTCGCCAAAGGTTTCCGGATTGGGGAGGCCCAGCACCCGGAACAGATAGAGCGCCCGCTTCTTCGCCTCCTCACGGTTCATGATGCCGTGGCGGAGCGACGCCTCGATTACCTGGTCACCAAGCCGGTGGGCCGGGTTGAAAGCGGCGGCCGCGGATTGCGCGACGTAGCAGACCCGGGCGCCGCGGATCGAGCGGATACCGTTCTTGTCGAGCGTCAGGATGTCCTTGCCATCGAGCAGGACCTGGCCGCCGGTGATGCGCACGCCGCCGCGGCCATAGGCGAGCGCCGAAAGCCCGATGGTCGACTTGCCGGCGCCAGATTCGCCGATGAGGCCGAGCACCTTGCCCTTCTCAACGTCGAAGGAGACGCCCTCGACGAGGGTCACGACCTTGGGCGGTTCGCCCGGCGGATAGCTGGTCGCTTCGATCTTGAGGTTCTTGACGGAAAGCATCTCAGGCATCGCCGCGTCCTCCCTTGAGGCTCGAGGTTCTTTTCATCAGCCAGTCGACCACGAGGTTGACGCAGATCGCCAGCGTGGCGATTGCCGCGCCCGGGATCAGGGCCGCCGAAATGCCGAAGATGATGCCATCCTTGTTGTCCTTGACCATGCCGCCCCAGTCGGCGGCCGGCGGCTGGATGCCGAGGCCGAGGAAGGAGAGGGTGGAGAGGAACAGGATCGAGAAGGCGAAGCGCAGGCCGAATTCGGCGAGCAGCGGCGACAGCGTGTTCGGCAGGATTTCGCGGAAGATGATCCAGAGCGAGCCTTCGCCGCGCAGCCTTGCGGCTTCGACGAATTCCATGACCGCGACATCGAGTGCCACGGCGCGGCCGATGCGGAAGACGCGGGTGGAATCGAGCACTGCCATGACCAGGATCAGGATCCACAGATGCTGCGGCAAGACGGCGAGAACGACGAGGGCGAAGATCAGCGTCGGGATCGCCATCATCAGGTCGTTGAAGCGGGAGAAGAACTGGTCGGTGAAGCCGCCGACGACGGCCGCCGTGAAGCTTAAGAACATGCCCAGCGAGAAGGAGAGCACGGTTGCCGCCAGCGCCACGAAGATGGTGGTGCGGGCGCCATAGACCAGACGCGACAGCAGATCGCGGCCGAGATTGTCGGTGCCGAGCAGGAAGTCGCCGCCGGCCGGAAGCCAGATGTCGCCGACGACGTCGCGTTCGCCGAAGGGGGCGATGACGGGCGCGAAGACGGCACAGAAGATCGCAAGGGTGATGCCGGCGATGCCGACCCAGGCGCTGAAGGGAATGGATCTCAGGTTCATCGCGGATGCCTCAGTCTCGGGTTGGCGATGATTGCGAGAATGTCGGCCGCCATGTTGAGGAAGATGTAGAAGGCGGCAAAGATCAGGCCACAGGCCTGGACGACCGGCATGTCGCGCACGGTCACCGCATCCACCATGTATTGCCCCATGCCGGGATAGACGAAGACCACCTCGACCACGACGACGCCGACGACGAGATAGGCGAGGTTGAGGGCGATGACGTTGATGACGGGTGCCACCGCATTGGGAGCCGCATGGCGCGCGATGATGCGGAACATGCTGAGGCCCTTCAGCTCCGCTGTCTCGACATAGGCCGAAGACATCACGTTGAGGATGGCCGCACGGGTCATGCGCATCATATGGGCGAGCACGACGAGAACCAGCGTCGCGACCGGAAGTGCTATCGCCGAGAGACGTTCAGTGAAGCTCATGCTGTCATAGACGGTCGCGGGGAAGGTCGCGATGCCATATTTGACGGCGAAGAACATGATCAGGAGATAGCCGACGAAGAACTCGGGCAGCGAGATGGCTGCGAGCGACACGACGTTGATGATCTTGTCCGGCAGCCTGTTGCGGAACTGAACCGCCAGCATGCCGAGGCCGACGGCGAGCGGCACGGAAACGAGCGCTGCGAAGAAGGCGAGAAACAGCGAATTGCCGAGGCGCTTGCCGATCTGCTCGCCGACCGAATTCTTGCTGGCCCAGGAGGTGCCGAAATCGCCTTTGACGGCACCGCCGAGCCAGGACAGGTAGCGTTCGGTCCAGGGCTTGTCGAGGCCGAGATCCTTGCGGATGTTTTCAACCGCCTGCGGCGTTGCGGACTGGCCGAGATAGGTGGTGGCGAAGTCGCCGGGAAGCGCCTCGATGCCGCCTGATATCATCAGCGACACGGCAAAGAGCAGGCCGACACTCAGGCCCAGGCGCTGCAGGATCAGCGCCGCGAGCGGGCGGCGGAAGGTGAAGCGGCGCCAGAAGGTGCCGCCGATTTCACCATCCGCAGGGTTGGGTTTTGCTGGTACTCCGGAAAGTTCGGCAGGGCGCGGATGGGTTCCATCCGCGCTCCCGTCCGTCGGAACCGGACCAGTGAGCGGTCCGCTTTCCATCATCATGCGTCCAGCCACACCCGGGTTGCGACATAGCCGTTCGACATGTCGTTGCCGATGTCATGCACGTAGCCCTTCACCTGCTTGCCGGCGGCATTCACGAAGTCGTTGAACATCGGCAGGATCAGGCCGCCTTCGTCACGCACCATCATCGCCATGGTCCGGTACATCTCCTTACGCTTCGCTTCGTCCAGCTCGGAGCGGGCCTCGAGCAGGATCTTGTCGAAATCGGCGCGCTGGAAGCGGGTATCGTTCCAGTCGGCGTTCGAGAGATAGGCGGTGGAATACATCTGGTCCTGGGTCGGGCGGCCGCCCCAGTAGGACGTCGAGAAGGGCTGGACGTTCCAGACGTTTGTCCAGTAGCCGTCGCCCGGTTCGCGCTTGACCTCGATTTCGATGCCGGCCTTCTTGGCGCTTTCCTGGTAGAGCACCGCCGCGTCGACCGCGCCTGGGAAGGCGACGTCGGAGGTGCGCAGCAGCACCGAGCCGCTATGGCCGGACTTCTTGTAGTGGAAGGCCGCCTTGTCCGGGTCATAGGCGCGCTGCTCGATGCCCTCAGGGAAGAGGGCATAGGTGTCGTTGATCGGGAAGTCGTTGCCGACCTTGCCATAGCCGCCGAGG
Source organism: Ensifer sp. 22521 (assembly GCF_052044795.1). NCBI lineage: Bacteria > Pseudomonadati > Pseudomonadota > Alphaproteobacteria > Hyphomicrobiales > Rhizobiaceae > Ensifer > Ensifer sp. 22521. The sequence continues at coordinate 78,205 of NZ_JBQENM010000020.1, read as the reverse complement.
ATGCGCTCGACCATGGTTTCGCGATCCATCGCGTATTTCAGCGCCAGCCGCAGGTCGTTGTTGTCGAACGGCGCCGTGTTGCAATGCATGATGAACACGTAGTGGCCGCGGCCCGACGTGTTCAGGATCTCGACAGTGGGCGCCCTCTTCAACAGGTTGACCGTCTTCGGATCGACTCGGTTGATGAAGTGCACCTGGCCGGAGGAGAGGGCGGCGATGCGGGCCGTCGCATCGTTCATGGCGATCAGTTCGACGGAATCGACATAGCCACGATCCGTGCGCCAGTCGTCGGCATTCTTTTCGAAGGTGGCGCGAACGCCGGGTTCGAAGCTCGTCACCTTGTAGGGGCCGGTGCCGATCATCGCGTCGGGACTGTCGAGACCGCCGTTCGGCTGGATGATAAGGTGGTAGTCGGACAGCAGCAGCGGCAGGTCGGCATTGCCTTCCGTGAGTGTCAGCACGAGCTTGCCGCCGTCGGCCTTGATTTCCTTGATCGACTTCATCACGCCGAGTGCGCCCGATTCCGACTTGTCATCGGTGTGGCGCTGCAACGTCTTGATGACGTCGTCGAGCGTCAACTCCTTGCCGTCGTGGAACTTCACGCCCTTGCGGATGTTGAAGGTCCAGGTCGATGCGTCGGCCGAGGGCTCCCAGGATTCGGCAAGTGCCGGCACCGGTGCGCCTGTCGTCGGATGGCTTTCGACCAGCATGTCGCCCCAGTTGCGTCCGACGACGAACATGAATTGCGAAAGCGCCTTGGCCGGGTCCTTCGAGTCGGTGGCGGCGGCACCTTCGAGGCCGAGCTTCAGATGGCCGCCGCGCTTCGGCTCCTGCGCCGCCGCGCTGGTCGCAAACAGCGTGCCGGCCGTCGAGGCGAGAATGCCGGCAGCGGCTGCGCGGCCGAGAAACTCGCGCCGGTTCATCTTGCCGAGCATGACCTGTTGTGTGAGGTAATCCTTGTAATCGCTCATTCCCCTGTTCCCTTCTTTGTCGGCATTCGCCGTTCGTTGTGGTTGTTAGAGATTGCTGCGTACAGCCATTGTATCGATGGCATTTCGGATCGGCCCGGGCGGCCGCTTCTTGTTTCGTCGGGTTTCGTTCTCCTTTCGTCGACCGGGCGCATTAGCTTCAGATCGATAAGCGTAGTCGCTGGAACCGATCTTGTAACGCCCTAAATTACAATTTATTTCCATAAGTTTGGCTTATGGACGCGTGGTTTATGGCGCGCGGCTTTGCCCGCGCGTCTCGTCACGTCTCAATGCCGGTCGCCCGGCTCGGTTCCCTGCGCCACCAAGGATGGCGGGGTCTGTCAGCGGCCCTTCCAGACGGGGTCGCGCTTCTCGGCGAAGGCGCGTGCGCCCTCCAGCTGGTCTTCGCTAGAATAGAGAATGTCGACCGTCTTGAACTGCCGTTGGGTGATCTTGTTCATGGTCGTCTGGAAGGCCTCGCCTTCGGCGGCGCGCACCACTTCCTTGATCGCGGCATAGACGAGCGGCGGTCCGCTTTCGAGCAGGCGGGCGAGTTCCCTGGCGCGCTCCATCAGCCTGTTTGCCGGCAGGATCTCGTTGACGAAGCCCCAGCGGTGGGCTTCCGCCACGTCGAGCCAGCGACCGGTCAGGAGCATGTCCATGGCGATGTGATAGGGGATGCGCTTCGGAAGCTTGATCGAGGCGGCGTCCGCAACTGTGCCGGAGCGGATTTCAGGTAGCGCGAAGGTCGCGTGTTCGGCGGCAAGGATCAGATCGGTCGACAGCGCGATTTCGAGACCGCCACCGCAGCAGATGCCGTTGATCGCCGCGATGATCGGCTTGTTGAGGTCGCGCAGCTCCTGCATGCCGCCGAAACCGCCGACGCCATAGTCGCCGTCGACCGCGTCGCCATCGGCGGCCGCCTTCAGGTCCCATCCCGGACAGAAGAATTTTTCACCGGCGCCGGTGATGATCGCGACGCGTAAGCTGTCGTCGTCGCGGAAATCACGGAAGATCTCGCCCATCACCCGGCTGGTCTTCAGGTCGATGGCATTGGCCTTCGGCCGGTCGATCGTGACTTCGAGAATGCCGCCTTCGCGGCGCGTGAGGATCGGTCCGGTCATCAGGGTCAGTTCCTCCGGCGGATGAGGGCGTCGGCGGCAACGGCACCCTGGCCGTTCGGCAACACCATCAAAGGATTGATATCGAGTTCTTCGAGCTTCGAGGCGTTTGAAACGACATAGGATGCCGCTGCGGCGACAGCCTCGACCAATGCCGCGAAATCGCCTGCCGGGCCGCCGCGATAGCCATCGATGAGCTTACGGATCTTCAGGCCGGCGATTGCCTCGTTTATCGCTTCCGGTGTCGTCGGCAGCGTCAGGATGGCGGAATCGTCGAGCAGTTCCACCAGGATGCCGCCGGCGCCGATCGTCAGTACCGGACCTGCCACGGGGTCGCGCATGGCGCCGATGATCAGTTCGGCGACGGGTTTTGCCACCATCTTCTCGACCAGGTAACCCGAGGCGACGGCGGCCATTGCCTTTGCTGCGGCATAGACGTCATCGCGGTTTGCAAGGTTGAGCTTCACGGCGCCCGCTTCGGTCTTGTGGGCGACGCCCAGACCCTTGAGCACGACGGGGAAACCGAGGGCCTCGGCAGCGTTTGCGGCCTCTTCGGCGGTCGCCGCCGTTCTGCCTTCAGGCACCTTGAGGCCCGAAGCGGCAAGCTCCACCTTCGCCTCATGTTCGCTGAGCGTGATCGCCTCGCCAGCGGCGCTGCCGCTGCCGTCGAGCAGGCGGGGCGGGACCGGTTTCATCCAGGCGGCGCCGATGTCGGCGGCCGTCTCGATCGCGGCCAGCGCCTCCTCGATGCCGAAGAAGGGGACGACACCCGCCTTCATCAGGAAGAGCGCCGTCGCCTCCGGCATGTTCTCGCCAAGGCTCGCGACGATGCCGGCGCGGGCGCCGGTCGCCCGTGCCGCGTCGATCACCGCGTGGCAGGTCGTCTCCCAGTCGGTCGCGTCGCAGCGGTCAAGCCGCGGGAAATCGAGCACGAGGAGATTGATCGCATAGCCGCCCTTCATCATGGCGGTAAACGCGGTGGTCTGCTTCTCGCGGTTGCCCCAGACGAAGGTGTGGTAGTCGAGCGGGTTGGCGATCGTCACCATCTCGCCGAGCGCATCCTTGAGCGGTTTCTTCTGCTCTTCACGCAGTGCCCGGTAGTTCACCCGGTAGCGCTCGCCGGCGTCCGCCATCAGCGAGGCCTCGCCGCCGGAACAGCTCATCGAGGAGATGTCGTTGCTGTCGAGCGGGCCGGCCACATGCAGGAGCTTCAGCGTTTCGAGAAGCGCTGGCAGCGTATCGACGCGGCCGATGCCAAGGCGGGCAAGAAGCGCGGAGGAGACGCGGTCGTTGCCGGCAAGTGAAGCGGTGTGCGAGACGGTCGCAAGCTGCGCGGCCTCCGACTTGCCGACCTTGAGCGTCACGACCGGCTTGCCGAGTTCGCGCGCTCGCGTTGCCAGCCGTTCGAGGGCTGCCACGCTGTCGAAGCCTTCGATATGCAGGCCGACGGCAGTGACGCGCGGATCTTCGAGCACGGCGCAGGCGATGTCGGAAAGCCCCGTCTGCGCCTGGTTGCCGGCGGTCATGATATAGGCGAGCGGCAGGCCGCGCGTCTGCATCGAGATGTTGCAGGCGATGTTGGAGGACTGCGTCAGGATCGCAACGCCCTTTTCGACGCGCTGCATGCCGTGCTGGTCCGGCCAGAGCAGGGCGCCGTCGAGCATGTTGATGAAGCCGTAGCAATTCGGCCCGACGATCGGCATGGCGCCGGCAGCCGCGACCAGCGCCTCCTGCATGTCGTTGCCATCATCGAGTTCGCTAGCGGCCTCGCGAAAACCCGAGGCATAGCAGACGGCGCCGCCGGCCCCGCGCGCAGAGAGATCGCGGATGATGTCGATCGTCAGCTGCCGGTTGACGCCGACGAAGGAAGCATCCGGGGCGCCAGGCAGTTCCGCCACCGAGCGGTAGCACTTGCGGCCGAGGATTTCCGCCTCGCGCGGATGCACCGGCCAGATTTCGCCGGAAAAGCCCATCTTGTCGCATTGTTCGATGACGCGCCGGGCTTCCTTGCCGCCGAAGACGGCGATGGTGCGCGGGCGGATCAGGCGGTCGAGGGAGCGGGGGGCGGGGGTCATGCCGTCTTGCTCTCCCTCATTCCTGTGCTTGTCACAGGAATCCAGCCGGTTTGCGTCGGCAAGCCGATAGGAACTCTTTCCATCTCGAAGCGCATGCGCTTGTTGCTTTGGTCATGGGCGGCACGGACGTGCCGCTGCTGGATTCCTGTGACAAGCACAGGAATGAGGGAGGGAGAGAGGGTGGTCGTCATCCCGTCACGCTCCCAGCGGCCGGAGCAGGTCGCGGCTGATGATGTGGCGCTGGATTTCAGACGTGCCGTCCCAGATGCGTTCGACGCGGGCGTCGCGCCAGAAGCGGGCGAGCGGCAGGTCGTCCATCAGGCCCATGCCGCCGAAGATCTGGATCGCCTCGTCGGTGACGCGGGCAAGCATCTCGGTGGCGAAGACCTTGGCGGATGCGATCTCGCGGTTCGACGGCAGGCCGTTGTCGAGCCGCCAGGCGGCAGACAGCGTCAGGAGGTCGGCAGCGTCGATCTCGGTGATCATGTCGGCGAGCTTGAAGGAGACGCCCTGGTTGGCACCGATCGGCTTGCCGAACTGCTTGCGGTCGGCTGCGTAGTTCAGCGCATAGTCGAAGGCGCGGCGCGCTCGGCCGACCGAGGTCGCCGCCACCGTCAGCCGGGTGGCAAACAGCCAGTCGTTGGCGACGTCGAAGCCCTTGTGCACTTCGCCGAGGATCTGGGCGGAGGGCAGGCGGCAATCGTCGAAGGTCAGGATGCAGTTGTTGTAGCCGCGATGGGAGACGGAGTTGTAGCCCTTGCGGATCTCGAAACCGGGCGTGCTGCGGTCGACGAGGAAACAGGTGATCTTCTTCTTCGGGCCGCGCGGCGTGTCCTCTTCGCCGGTGGCGATGAAGACGATGACGAAATCGGCGATGTCGGCATGGCTGATGAAGTGCTTGGTGCCGTTGACGATCCAGTCGTCGCCATCCTTGCGGGCAAAACACTTCATGCCGCGCACGTCGGAGCCGGCGTCCGGCTCGGTCATGGCCAGCGCGTCGAACTTGTCGCCCTTGACCGCGGGCAGCAGGTATTTCTCGCGCTGCTCGGCATTGCAGGCCATCAGGATACCCGAGGGGCGGCCGAAGAAGACGGTCAGGCCCATGGAGCCGCGGCCAAGCTCGCGCTCGACCAGCGTGAAGGAGGTGTGGTCGAGGCCGGCGCCGCCGACTTCTTCCGGAAAATTGCAGCCGAAGAAACCGATCTCCTTGCACTTGCGGGCGATCTCCTGGCCAAGCTCGCGCGGCACCACGCCGGTGCGCTCGACCTCGTCCTCATGCGGATAGATTTCCGTTTCGACGAAGCTCCTGACCGTATCGACGATCATCTGCTGTTCTTCGGTCAGTGCGAAATTCATGCGTTCTCCCTCGCAATTCTGTCTGCCTGCCCTGCGATCAATCTCCCCATCGACCCCGGGCGTGCTTGTCCTGCCCTCACCCTAACCCTCTCCCCGCCTGCGGGGAGAGGGGACGCGTTTGCCGCTCGCACTCCACATCAAGGAGCGAGCGGTTGCGGCATGTCCCTTCTCCCCGTGTACGGGGAGAAGGTCGCGGCAGCGGGATGAGGGGCTTGACCCGACGTTACCCGCGATCCCTCCGAAGGCGGAGGGCCAATCTCAGCGCTTCTGGCCGACGAAGCGTCCGACGCCTTCCGGTGCCGGCAGCTTTGAATGCGCTTCGGCAATGGCGGCAAGCTTGCTCAGCACCTGCTCCGGCGCCGGAACCGCCTTGCCGGCCTTGCTGTCGACATGGAGTGCCATCTGCTCGGCGGTCGCCACTGCTTCGTTGGTCTCGGCGTTGTAGATCGTCGAGAAGATGTGCAGGCGCTTCTCGTCGGATGAGAGCACCTGGCAGGTCGAGTAGAGCGCGTCGCCGAGCTTGGCTTCGCCAAGGTTCCGGATGTGGGTCTCGACGGTGTAGTAGCTGTGGCCGTCGCGCACATAGTCGAGATCGACGCCGATCAGACGCAGCAGGCCATCGGTCGTATCGCCGAAGACCTGGAGATAGCGATGCTCGGTCATGTGGCCGTTGTAGTCGACCCAGGCAGCACTGACCTTGGTGTCGACGATGCGCAGCGGCTTGACGTCGCCGAGGTTTGCTTCCGGCTTCTTGGCCTTGGCCCAGAGCTTGGCCTCGAAATCGGCGAGCAGCTTGCCGGCACCCCAGCCTTCGCCACCATTGCCCGATTTCAGCGCATGCATGATGCCGACGAGGTTTTCGTCGCGGATGCGCTCGAGTTCGCGGATCGAGCGGCCGGCGGCCTGTGCGTCCGACTGGGCGCCGATCTTTTCGACGAGCGCATCGTCGAGATCGACGACATCGGTGAACTTCGTCCAGGGCCATTTCAGGCAGGGACCGAACTGGGCGAGGAAGTGGCGCATGCCGGCTTCGCCGCCGGCGATGCGATAGGTCTCGAACAGGCCCATCTGCGCCCAGCGCATGCCGAAGGAATAGCGCATGACGTTGTCGAGCGTTTCGGTATCGCAGATGTCGTCCTGGATCAGCCAGAGCGCCTCGCGCCAGAGCGCCTCGAGCAGGCGGTCGCCGACGAAAGCCTCGATCTCCTTGGCGATGACGACGCCCTTCATGCCGATCTGCTCGACGCCCTGCATGGCGCGCTCGATCGTCGCCTTCGACGTCTTCTTGCCGCCGACGAGTTCGACGAGCGGCAGCAGGTAGACTGGGTTATAGGGGTGCGCCACGAACATGCGCTCGGGATGGTGCATCTCGGCTTGTAGATCGGAGGGCAAAAGACCCGAGGTGGACGAGCCGATCAGCGCATCGGCCTTTGCGGCCGCATCGATCTTGGTGATAACGCCGCGCTTCAGGTCCAGCCGTTCCGGCACGCTTTCCTGAATCCAGTCAGCACCTTCGACCGCTTCCTCGATGCTCTTGCAGAAGGTGAGTTTCCCCTTCGGCGGCAGTGGCGCCATGGTCAGCATGGCGTAGGCGCGCTCAGCATTGGCCATGACTTCGCCAATGATGCGCTCGGCTTCCGGATGCGGGTCGAAGATCTTCACGTCGATGCCGGCAAGCGCGAAACGCGCAACCCAGGCGCCGCCGATAACGCCGCCGCCGACACAGGCTGCTTTGGTGATAAAGCTCATGGTGTTCTGCCCTTGCTCAGCGCTTCGTCAGCTTCAGTTTCTCGCGGACTTCCTTCGGCCCGATGATCTTGGCGCCCATGCCTTCGATGACGCCGACCGCCTTTTCGACGAGCTGGCCGTTGGTGGCGAGCTGGCCCTTGCCGATATAAAGGTTGTCTTCGAGGCCGACGCGGACGTTGCCGCCGGCAAGGACCGCCGCTGCCGGGTAGGCAAGCGCGTTGCGGCCGATGGAGAAAGCCGAGAAGGTCCAGTTATCAGGCACGTTGTTGACCATCGCCATGAAGGTGTTGAGGTCGTCAGGCGCACCCCACGGAATGCCCATGCAGAGCTGGATCAGCACCGGATCCTCGATCAGGCCTTCCTCGGCGAGTTGCTTGGCGAACCAGAGATGGCCGGTGTCGAAGGCCTCGATCTCGGGGCGGACGCCAAGTGCCGTCATCTGCCGCGCCATTTCGCGCAGCATCGACGGCGTGTTGGTCATGACGTAGTCGCCGAGCGAGAAGTTCATGGTGCCACAGTCGAGCGTGCAGATTTCCGGCAGACATTCGGCCACGTGGGCGACGCGCTCGGTGGCGCCGGCCATGTCGGTGCCCTTCTCATTGACGGGCAAGGGGCTCTCGACATTGCCGAATACCAGGTCGCCGCCCATGCCGGCCGTCAGGTTCAACACGATATCGATATCGGCGGAGCGGATGCGGTCGGTCACTTCCCGGTAGAGATCGAGCCTGCGGGAGGGCGCGCCGGTTTCCGGATCGCGAACATGGCAGTGGATCACGGCGGCCCCGGCCTTTGCCGCCTCGACCGCCGCTTCGGCGATCTGTTTCGGCGTGATCGGAACATGGCTGGACTTCGAAACGGTGTCTCCCGAGCCGGTGACGGCACAGGTGATGAATACCTCGCGGTTCATGCTGAGCGGCATTGCTGTCTCCCTTTTATTGACCCCATTACGAGCCAAGAAAGGGCGCGCTGCTTTTCATAATCGGCTTCATCCTATACATTATCGGCGATGGCGCGGAGAAGTTTAGATATGGATCAGAACGTTTCGCAGGTGCAGCACGTCGATATCCTGGTGCTGCCGGAGACCAATCTGATCCTCGTTGCCTCGGTGATCGAGCCGATGCGTGCGGCCAACCGCATCGCCGGGCGGCCGCTCTACGACTGGACGATCTACAGCCCGGATGGAGAACCGATCGAGACGAAGAGCGGCATACCCATCCCCGTCTCGGGCATCTTCCGGCCGCAGCGTGAAACGTCGCCGCTCTTCATCCTGTCGAGCTACAACTGGCAGCGTAGCGCCACCTCGCAACTGAAGATGCTGCTTTCGCAGACCGCACGGCACCGCGAGATGATGGCGGGCATCGAATCCGGCTCATGGCTGCTTGCCGAAACCAGCCTGCTCGACAATTTCAAGGCGACCACCCACTGGGAGGATTTCGAGGATTTCACCACCACCTATCCGCAGGTGATCATGGTTCGCGAGCGCTTCGTCATCGACGGCAAGCGCATCACGACCGGCGGCTCGCTGCCGACGCTCGATCTGATGCTGGAACTGATCCGCCGTGCGCACGGCTACTCGCTGGCGCTCGAAGTGTCGCGCCTCTTCATCTACGAGCAGGAGCGCACCCGCGGCGACCTCCTGCAGATGCCGGCGATCGGCAACATGCGCATCCTCGATCCGCGCGTCGGCGCCGCCGTCAAGCTGATGGAGGAAACCGTGGAAGCGCCGTTGACGCTGGCGCGGCTTGCCCGCCGCATCGGTGTCAGCACGCGCCACCTGCAGGATCTCTTTCGCGACACGATGGGCGTCGCGCCGCACGAGCATTACCTTGCGCTTCGCCTCAATGCGGCGCGGCGCAAGGTGATCGAGACACGTCTGGAATTTGCCGACATCGCGGCGATCTCCGGCTTCAACTCGTCGTCGTCCTTCTCGCGAAGCTACCGGGCGCATTATCGCGAGAGCCCGAGCGAGACCCGGCGACGACTGAAGCTCAAGACTTGAACACCCACTTCATGTGTTGATTCAGAAGGAAGTTTTCCGAGTCGTTTCAGGCGGTTGGCCGCAGGGGATCAAAGTTTGATTCCGCCGGCGGCACCGTTGCCATCAGGCCCGTGGGCTCGCCTTCATCATCGAAATCATCAGTTCGCCGATCTCGCCGGCGAAAGCGCCGCGCGGCCAGACAAGCGTTAGGGATTGCCGGTAAGCAGGGCCAAGCCGGATCATCGCCGGAGGCCGGTGCATCCTTGCGAGCGAGGATTCCGGCAGCACCGAGAGGTAGCCGTGCTGAGCGACGAGGTTGATGATAACAGGAATGGAATCGACTTCGACGAGGGCGATGCGGCGACGCTCGGTCTCATCAAGCGTGTCGTCGAGGAAGCGGGCGGTCTCGCGGCGCAATCCGCTCCTGACGCTTGGCACTGCGATCGGGCAGGCGGCGAGCAGCCTTGGCAGGTCGCCTGCGAACGCGGAAAGGACGGAGGCGGGGCCTGCCAGCGCCAGTGGCATCTGCGACACCAGCCTGCCGTCGCAATCCAAGGGGATCTCGGCGACATCGAGAAGGGCGGCGTCGAACCGCCTGCTTCTAAGGCCAGCCAAAAGTTCATCCGCCGTGGTGCTGGATATGTATAGCGGCTGGCGCGGGCGGGTACGTTGCCAGTTCGCCGTCAGCGCTGCCAGCATGCGGGCGATCTCGCTTTCAGGACCGAGTGGCATGACGGCGCCCAGGCGCCAGGTGGCGGCGTCGCGGCGGAAGCGATCGGCGGATGCGTGTGTCAGCCGCGCCCAGATGTCGAGCAGGGCGTCGACAAATGGAATGATCCGCTCTGCGGTTGCCGTGCCGAGGACACCGCCATGAGAGCGCTCGAACAGGCGGCTGCCGAGATGGCGTTCAAGGTCGGCCATCTGCCGTGTCAGCTGCGGCTGGCCGAGGCCGAGCGCCTTGGCGGTGGCGCGGATGCTGCCGGAGCGGGCGATCCGGACGAAGCGGTCGAGCGCGACGAGGCCGATCGGCGGCGTGGGATCGATCGCCTCCTTGCCTGCCGCCTCCATGATGGCAGCAATCTTGGTCGTTGCCTCCCTGATTTCAGTTGTGCGGGCGCGCGCTTCGAGCGTCAGGACGAGTGCGGTTTCTTCTCGCCGGAACAGCGACATGGAGATCGCCTGTTCAAAGCGCTTGATGGCGGCGCTGACACTTGAGGGGGCGCGTCCGCTGAGCGTGGCGGCGCGGCGGATGCCGCCTTCGCGGAGCACCGCATCGACGATCACGATCGTTGCTAAGTCCATTCGGCGATCCTTCTGCCAGACGAGCGGTACCATGCGCCGATGGCATGTCCATGATTACGCATTGCCCGTTCCAGATTTGGGATATAGCACGAGCGGGCGATAAGCGCATAGCATGCACAAAGCAACCAAGGCCTTGCGAGCGGCGGTTGCGAGACATCAGAGCATCCGCGCACCGTTTCGAAACCGAAGCGGCTCCTGCGCGGGAAGGTATCCATCGGCATGCTGCATCAGGTCAAATCCATCGTTCTCTGCGGGAAACCGCTGGACTTCGCGACGCTCGAGGACATCGGGGCGGGAAGGGTTCGGCCGGTGGCCGATGACGGCGGCATGGAGCGGGTGGCCGCGGCCCACAAGGTGGTTGCCGAGCGTGTCGCGATGGGGCTTCCCGTCTATGGTTCCAACACCGGCGTCGGCTCGATGAAGGACCGTCTCTGGACGGCCGACGATCTGGCTGAATTCAACAATTCGCTGGTCAGAGCCCACCATTTCGGCACCGGCGAGTTCTTCGCGCCGGCGATCGTGCGCATGGCGATCGCCATCCGCGTCAACACCGCCATGCGCGGCCACACCGGCTGCAGCCCGGATCTGATCCGGGCGTTTCTGTCCCTTCTTGCGTCCGACATCATTCCGGCCGTGCGCCGGCACGGCTCGATGGGCTGCGCCGATATCGGCCTGATGGGGCAGATCGCCTCGGTGCTGACAGGCGTCGGCGAGGCCTACTATCAAGGGCGCCTCGTTTCGGCCGAGACGGCGCTTGCCGAAGCGGGCCTGAAGCCATTCGTCATGCAGCCGCGCGACGCGCTGGCGGCGCTCAGCGTCAATGCCATCTCCTTCGCCGCGGCGGCCAACGTGCTGCGCGAGGCGGCGGCCGCGATCCGCGTGCTGCTCGTCACTGGCGTTATGTCATCCTTAGCGCTTGGCGCGTCGGCCGATCCGTGGCGGGTGGCGGCAACGCTCTCGACCCGCGGCGAGGCGCTGGTCGGCTCCTGGCTCTACGGTCAATCCGGTGTTGCAGACTGGCCGGTGCCGACGGCCATCCACGATCCGCTCAGCCTGCGCATGACCGCCCAGGTCTTCGGGGCCGTAGTCGACACGCTGATGGTTGCCGCTGGGCGGCTGGTGGAGGCGACCTATCTCTCCGACGACAACCCGGTGGTGCTTGGCGGGCAGGTCCATTCTTCCGGCGCGTCGCTGCCGCTGACCACAACGCTCTATATCGAGGCGGCACAGATCGCCTTTTCCCATGCGGCGCGCAACGTGCTGAACCGCTGCATTCTTCTATCGAACGGCGGACGTCGCAATCTCTCGGTCAATCTCGTGGCGCCGGGAGAGGTGGCGACCGGGCTCGGCCCGCTGATGAAGCTCGCCGTCGAACTTTACATGCGGGTGCAGTCGCTGGCCGTGCCGCTCTCGGCGCAATCGATCGTCGTTGCCGGCGGTCTCGAAGAAGAAGCGACCTTCCTGCCGCTGATCGTCGAGCGCATGGAAACGCAGGTGCGGGACCTGCGCCAGCTTGCCGCCATCGAGGCGATGCTGTCGTCGCAGGCGATCGATCTCGTCGGTGACCAGCCGCAGGGCGTCGTCAAGCGCGCCTACGACCAGACCCGTTCCGTCAGCCCTATGTATCTCAAGGACCGGCCGCTCTCGAAGGAGATCGAGGCGCTGCAGGATGCCTTCACCTGCCACGATCTGCTGCGCTCCTTCGTCGCCACCGCACCGATGCCGGAGTTCGACGACTTCTTCGCGCTCGGCAAGTGACCCACACCTGACCCATCGGGAGTACAGCATGTCCGATTTCGATCTCGTTCTGAAAGGCACCGTTGTTCTCCCTCACCGGATCGTCGAGGGCGGGCACGTGGCGGTTCGCGACGGCAAGGTGGTGCATGTCGGCCAGGGAGCGGCACCGGCGGCACGCGAGCGGCATGATCTCGGGAATGCGCTGATCCTGCCCGGCGCCGTGGATTCGCAGGTGCATTCGCTGTCGCAGAAGAACCAGGAGGATTTCATCTGGTCGACGCGTTCGGCGGCTGCCGGCGGCGTCACCACCATCGTCGACATGCCCTATGACGAGGGCAATCTCGTCTGCTCGGCTGAAGCCCTTCGCCGCAAGATCGACCATGCCGGTCCGCAGGCGCGTGTCGACTTCGCGCTTTATGGCACCGTCGACCCAGAGGAGGGGCCGGCACGCATCGGCGAAATGGTGGAGGCGGGTGTCGCCGCCTTCAAGTTCTCGACCTTCGGCACCGATCCCAAGCGCTTTCCGCGCATTCCGGCGGCGCTCCTTGAAGATTGCTTCCGCGCGATCGCGCCAACCGGGCTTGCCGCCGGCGTCCACAACGAGGACGACGAGGCGGTGCGCGCCGCGATCGATAAGGTCAAGGGGGCGGGCATCACCGACTACCGCGCCCACGGGCTGTCGCGCCCGCCGCTGACGGAACTGCTTGCCACCAACCAGATTTATGAGACCGGCGCTGCCACGGGCTGCCCCGCGCATGTGGTGCACTGCTCGCTCGGCCGTGGCTACGAGATTGCCGCCGCCTACCGCGCGCAAGGACATGCGGCGACGATCGAGTGCTGCATCCACTATCTGACGCTCGACGAGGAAAACGACGTCCGGCGCCTCGGCGGCAAGGCGAAGATCAATCCGCCGATCCGCCCGCGCGCCGAGGTCGAGAAACTCTGGCGGCATGTGGCCGATGGTACGGTGACGATGGTCTCGACCGATCATGTGAGCTGGTCGGAGGACCGCAAGACCAATCCGGACATGCTGGCCAATGCCTCCGGCGTGCCGGGGCTGGAAGTCATGGTGCCGCTCTTCGTCAAGGGCGCGCTCGAACGGGGCATTCCGTTGACGCGAGCAGCCGAACTGATGACGCTGAACCCGGCCCGGCATTTCCGCCTCGACCATCAGAAGGGCGCGCTCGAAGCCGGCAAGGATGCCGATATCATCGTCATGACGCCCGAGCCCTATGTCTATGACGCGGCGGCAAGCGGTCACAACGTCGTCGGTTGGTCGCCCTATAACGGTATCAGGCTGCCCTGGCGGGTATCTGCCACGTATCTGCGCGGCAGGCTCGCCTTCGATGGTCGCGAGGTGCTGGCCGAGCCCGGTGTTGGGCAATTCGTCCGGCCGCTGGCCACGTTGGCGCTGCAGGAGGCGTGATGAGCAAGACCGCCCACAACAAGGTCCCGGCCAACCTGCCGGTCAATGCCGGCCGGATCGCCGGGATCATCAACGGTCTCGCCGGCATAACCGAGCCGGATCGGCCCTATACGCGGCGCGCCTTTACGCCGCTGTTCCTCGAAGGCCGCGCCTTTCTCGACCGGCGCTTCCGCGCAGCCGGTCTCGAAACCCGGATCGACGCCGCCGGAAATCTGATCGGCCGGCGCAAGGGGCGCAAATCGGCGCTCGGCACCATCATGCTCGGCTCCCATTCCGACACGGTGCCCGATGGCGGCCGTTTCGATGGCATCGCTGGCGTCGCGGCAGCGCTCGAAGTGGCACGGGCGCTGACGGACAATGGCATCGAGCTCGACCATGATCTGGAGGTCGTTGACTTTCTCGCCGAGGAAGTGTCGATCTTCGGCGTCTCCTGCATCGGCAGCCGCGGCATGGCGGGCGTGCTGCCGGATGGCTGGCTGAGCCGTACCCAGGGCGAACTCAGTCTGCGGCAGGGAATCGTCGAAGTCGGCGGCGACCCGTCGCGGCTTTCGGGTTCCAAGCGCTCGGACATCAGGGCCTTTCTGGAACTGCACATCGAGCAGGGGCCGGTGCTGGAAACCGGGCGGCTCGATGTTGCGGTCGTTACCGCCATCTCCGGCATCACCCGCATCGAGGTCATCGTCGAGGGGCAGGCGGATCACGCCGGCACGACGCCGATGGGGCACCGGCGCGATGCGCTGGTTGCCGCCTCGCGGCTGGTGCTGGAGATCGAGCGGCTGGCGACGGAATTCTCGCAAGGCGAGGGGCATTTCACCGCGACGGTCGGTGAGTTCTCGATCGAACCGAATGCGGCGAATGTGGTGCCTTCGCGCGTGCGACTGCTGATCGACGCGCGTGCCGAGCTCAGGCCGCAGATGGAGCGGTTCCTGACCGAACTCGGACCGTTGTGCCAAGGCATTACTGACGCTGCCGGTGTGACGATCGCGCCTGCCAATGTGATTTCCGACAACCACCCGACACCCGGCGATGCGCTGCTGCTCTCAACGCTCGAAGAAAGCTGCGACGCGATCGGCGCGAAGCATCGGCGCATGGCGTCCGGTGCCGGCCACGACACCGCCTGGATGGGCCGCATCACCCGCTCGGCGATGATCTTCATTCCGTGCCTCGGGGGCCGCTCGCATGCGCCTGAGGAATGGGCTGACAATGACGACATCGCGCTTGGCGCCGCCGTTCTCTTCGATGCGGTGAAGAGGCTCGACAAAAAATTGCAGGAGAAGGTGTGAGATGGGCCGGATACTGAAGGAAAAGGACGTCGAGGCGGCGGTCAAGGGCGGCTCCGTCTATGCGGCGGGCGGTGGCGGCTGGGCCGACCACGGGCGCATGCTTGGCTATGCCGCGGTCTCGATCGGCAAGCCGGAGCTGGTGTCGATCGACGAGCTCGACGCCAACGACTGGGTGGCGACGGCAGCCGCGATCGGCGCGCCGGCCTCGACCACGCCCTGGGAAATGCGCGGCGTCGACTACGTCAAGGCCGTGCAACTGTTGCAGGAGGCGCTCGGCGAGAAGCTCTCCGGGCTCATCATCGGCCAGAACGGCAAGTCCTCGACGCTCAACGGTTGGCTGCCTTCGGCAATCCTCGGCACCAAGGTGGTCGACGCGGTCGGCGATATCCGCGCGCATCCGACCGGCGACATGGGCTCGATCGGCCTTGCCGGCTCGCCCGAACCGATGATCCAGACGGCCGTCGGCGGAAATCGCGACGAGGATCGCTACATCGAACTGGTGGTGCGCGGCGCCACCGCCAAGGTCTCGCCGGTCCTGCGCACCGCGTCGGACATGTCGGGCGGCTTCATCGCGTCGTGCCGCAATCCGGTGCGCGCGTCCTATGTGAAAGCCAATGCGGCGCTCGGCGGCATTTCGCTGGCGCTGGCTCTGGGTGAGGCGATCATCGCGGCGGAGGCCAGGGGCGGCAGCGCCATCATCGACGCGATCGTCAAAGCAACCAATGGCGCGATCCTCGCCGAAGGTACGATTACCGACAAATCGGTCGTCTATACCAAGGAAGCCTTCGATATCGGCACGGTCACGCTGGGGAAGGGCGCTGACTCGACGGTACTGCACGTGATGAACGAGTATATGGCGGTTGACTCTGCGGAAGGTCGGCGGCTTGCGACCTTCCCCGACGTCATCACCACGCTGTCACCGGAGGGCGAGCCCTTGAGCGTAGGCCAGCTTCAGGTGGGCATGAGGATCTTCGTGCTGCATGTGGCAAAGACGGTGATCCCGCTTTCGTCCAGCGTGCTCGACCCGACGGTTTATCCGTCTGTCGAAAAGGCGATGGGCATCGAGCTTGCCCGCTACGCGCTTTCGGGTCGGAGCTGACGGGAGAGAGCCATGGCGCGCGATGCCGGGTTGGAAGAGCTGATCCGCGAGGAGCTCGGCGATCGCGCCGGGCTCTCGGAGAAGGCGATGTTCGGTGGCTGGGCCTATCTGCTGCATGGCAACCTGCTCCTTGGCGCACGCGAGGGTTCGCTGCTGGTGCGGCTCGGCAAGGGCAATGACGGCTGGGCGCTTGCGCTGCCCGATATCGAGCTGATGGTGATGAACGGACGCGCGATGCATGGCTGGGTGCGCGCGGGTGCGGATGCCTATGGCGACGATGCCTTGCGCCGGCGGCTGCTCGATGGGGCGATTGCCTTCGTCGAGACGCTGCCGCCGAAGTGAAGGTTGGTGGTCTGCCCGCCAATAAGTGTTGGCGGGGTTGCCCCTCACCCTAACCCTCTCCCCGCAGGCGGGGAGAGGGGACGTGGCCGCCATTCTCCGCAGTGCGTGTGGCACGCGGTGCGCCATTCACCGGCCGATCGTGGAAGGGGAAACGGCCGCGGTTCGCATTCGGCAACCGAGGCAAACGCAACGCCATCCCCTCTCCCCGCAAGCGGGGAGAGGGCTAGGGTGAGGGGCAGCGACTCCCGCCGACGTAAATGGGGGCAGCGACCTTCTGCCGACATGAGTGAGAGGGGCAATCACCCCGCCGAGACAACAATGAGGAACAGGACAATGCCCAAGGCCAACCCCCGTCACCCTGGTTTCCCGATCCCCGGCGGGCCGGAGCTGCGCGCCAAGGGCTGGCGGCAGGAGGCGCTGCTGCGGCTGCTCGAAAATGTGCTCTCCGTCGGCGAGGATCCGGACAATCTCGTCGTCTATGCCGCCCTCGGCAAGGCGGCGCGCAACTGGCCGGCGCATCGCGCCATCGTCAAGGCGCTCACCGAGATGGACGAAGACCAGACGCTCATCATCCAGTCGGGCAAGCCGGTGGGGCTGTTGAAGACCCATGCCAAGGCGCCGCTCGTCATCATGGCCAACTGCAACATCGTCGGCCAATGGGCGAAGGCCGAGGTGTTCTACGAATTGCAGCGCAAGGGGCTGATCTGCTGGGGCGGGCTGACGGCCGGCGCCTGGCAATATATCGGCAGCCAGGGGGTGATCCAGGGCACCTACGAGATTTTCATGCGCATCGCCGAGCGCCGATTCGGCGGCGATCTCTTCGGTCGTTTCGTGCTGACGGCGGGTCTCGGCGGCATGGGCGGGGCGCAGCCGCTAGCCGGCCGCATGGCGGGGGCTGCGATCCTCTGCGTTGACATTGATGCGGAGCGGGCGAAGAAGCGCCGGGAGATCGGCTATCTCCAGGAGATCGCGCCGGATCTCGATGCGGCGCTGGCGATGATCGACGCGGCCGTGAAGGAGAAGCGCGCGCTTTCCGTCGGCCTCGTCGGCAATGCGGCGGAAATCTACCCGGAAATCGCACGGCGCGGCATCGTGCCCGACGTGGTGACCGACCAGACCTCGGCGCATGATCTCGTCTACGGCTACGTGCCGAAGGGCATGAGCCTCGACCAGGTGAAGTCGCTGCGCGATGACGGCCAGGGGCAATTGATGGCGGCAAGCCGTGCCTCGATCGTCGAACACGTCAAGGCGATGCTCGACTTCCAGAAAAAGGGCTCGGAAGTCTTCGACAACGGCAACCTGATCCGCACCCAGGCCCGCGAGGGCGGCGTTGCCAATGCCTTCGACATTCCGATCTTCACCGAAGCCTATCTCAGGCCGCTTTTTGCCCGCGCCATCGGGCCGTTCCGCTGGATGGCGCTGTCAGGCGAGGAGAGCGACATCGCCCGCATCGACGACCTTTTGCTGGAGATGTTCCCGGACAACAAGATCATCACCAACTGGATCAAGCTCGCACGTCAGCATATCCCCTTCGAGGGCCTGCCGGCCCGCATCGCCTGGCTCGGCCATGGCGAGCGCACGGCACTGGCGCGGCGCGTCAACGAGCTGGTCGCATCCGGCGAACTCAAGGGACCGATCGCGTTCTCGCGCGACCATCTCGATGCCGGCGCCATGGCGCACCCGAACATCATGACCGAGCGGATGAAGGACGGATCGGACGCGATCGCCGACTGGCCCTTGCTCGACGCCATGCTGCTCTGCTCGTCGATGGCCGATCTCGTCGTCGTGCATTCCGGCGGCGGCGGCTATGCCGGCTATATGACCAGCTGCGGCGTGACCGTCGTTGCCGACGGCACGGCTGAGGCCGACGAGCGGCTCGACCATGCGCTCACCAATGATACCGCTCTCGGTGTCATCCGCTATGCCGATGCCGGCTACGACGAGAGTTTCGAGGAGATTGCTGCCAAGGGCATCGGGCATGTGAAGGTGTGAGACGAGGCGTGAGAGGTTTCCCGAGTGGAGCCTCAATAAATCCTTGATTCGAGCCGTTTTAATCTGTGCGCCTGGTGATTGCGAGTGCATGAAGCAAAAACATGAAATGTAGAAATAGTGCGGAAAAAGTAGATGTAGCGATATTTGAAACTGTCTTGTGAAGGCCGAGCATAGTAAACTGGCCTTTGTCAACAAGAATTCCGTCAGAGTCTGTAATAGATACCGCCGGCGATCCGGATCCAAAATAATATATATAGAAAACAAATGCTATAATAGAATTTATGAATATCATGTCTGAGATCATCAATGATCTAAAAAGAGTATAATTAGATATTGAACCAGAGATGTTGTTAATAAGTTCAACTATGGCAAATATTATCGCTAGCCAAGCGGTGAGAAGTGCGGACCTCAAGAATATTCCAAATATAATTGGCATTGCCATGTGTTGAGAAAAATAAACAATACCAGCGTCAATGATAAATGCCATAAATAGTACAAATATTATGCATAGAAATCTGATGAATAAGATAGTTGAGGTGCGCTGCATATTCCATCCAGGTGGAAACTACGCTCATAATGCGAGTTTTTTCACTTTATTTCAGGGGTGCCCGAGCCTCAGAAATACCGCCTGCCATTCGCCAGTCACCATCTGCAGAAGTACAGTCGTGTCCGACTTAAATGATTATCGCGAGAATGGAGGCGGCTCCAATTATCAGAAAGGACGTTAAGAGGCGCTTATTTCCCCTTTTCTTGATGTTCCTAATGAGCACTTCAAAATTAGTTCCGTCAATGGTCCGGCTGACGGATTTATGGCGAGACGCGTTGAGCCCCGCACTAAACGGCCATCTCGCCTCCATCCATCATCAGGAACCGGACGGGCACGTACTATCTACGCCTTGGTGCAAGGCGTGGCGCGGGACGGTTCCGGAGGCTTGATAAGGTCGCCTCCCTCATCTCTGTGCTTGTCACAGAGATCCAGCGGTGCCGCGTCGGTGGTGCGAAAGGCACCTTCGATCCGGCGTTCTAAAGAGTCATTCACGGCGCGGACGCGCCATGGCTGGATTTCTGTGACAGGCACAGAAATGAGGGAGGGGAGGAGACGCTCCAAGCCCAACTGCATGAGGGGAACGCGCGATTGCCGCACCTCGCGACATCGGGAGGATGCTACGTCAGCATCTTCACACCACCGTCTCGCCACCGTCGACCACCAGGATCTGGCCGGTCATGTAGGAGGAGCGGTCGGAGACGAGGAAGAGGATCGACTCGGCGATCTCGTCGACACTTGCCCAGCGGCCGAGCGGCACCTTTTCGCGGATATAGGATTCGATCGCGCCGCGCCCGCCCATCTGGGCGATGAAGGGCTCGTTGAAGGGCGTGTCGACCCAGCCGGGGCAGAGCGCGTTGACCCGGATGCCGTGGCGTGCGTAGTCGCCGGCCATCTGCTTGGTCATGGCGATGACGGCGTGTTTGGTGGTGGTGTAGGCGATCATCTCGCGATCATAGAGCACGCCTGAGGAGGACGAGGTATTGACGATGACGCCGCGGCCGGCCGCCCTCATCGACGGCATGACGAGGCGTGCGGCCATGAAATGGGCGCGGACGTTGAGGTTCCAGGAGCGGTCGAAGCCCGAAATCTCGACTTCTTCGAGATCGCCCGCCACTTGAGCGCCGGCATGGTTGTGCAGGATGTCGATGCGGCCGTGGCGATAGAGGATATCGGCGATGCCATCGCTGAGCGCGGCGTCGTCGGTGACGTCGATCGCCAGCGCCTCGGCGCTGCCGCCCTTGCTGGCGATCGCCTCGACGGCGGTGCTGGCTGCCACAAGGCTGCGATCGACGACGACGACATGGGCGCCCTCGCGCGCCATGATGGCCGCACCCGCCTGACCGATCCCGGAGCCGGCTCCGGTCACGATCGCGACCCGGTCTTTCAGGATCATGGTTTCACTCCCCGGATTTTGTTTTCTTCTCTCGCATCAGGATGCGGGCGGTCAGGATCAGAAGCAGCGAGGCGACAAGCACCAGCGTCGCGATCGCGTTGATCTCGGGCGTCACGCCGCGGCGGATCGAGGCGAAGACGTAGATCGGCAGGGTGGTTTTCGAGCCCGCGACGAAGAAGGCGATGATGAAATCGTCGAAGGAGAAGGTGAAGGCCAGAAGAAAGCCGGCGAGGATCGACGGCAGGATCTGCGGCAGCACGATCAGCCGGAAGGTGGTGAGCGGTGTCGCGTAAAGGTCGCTCGAAGCCTCGACGATATCGCGGCCGAGGCTGGCGATGCGGGCCTTCACGATCATCGTCACCAGCGCCATCGAGAACAGGCCGTGGGCGGCG
Organism: Ensifer sp. 22521; assembly: GCF_052044795.1. Taxonomy (NCBI): domain Bacteria; kingdom Pseudomonadati; phylum Pseudomonadota; class Alphaproteobacteria; order Hyphomicrobiales; family Rhizobiaceae; genus Ensifer; species Ensifer sp. 22521. The sequence goes on along the minus strand of NZ_JBQENM010000020.1, from coordinate 57,445 downwards.
ATGATCGAGCCGTAGCCGAGGCCGAGCTGCGGCGGCTGATCGCCCGGCCAGATGGTGGCGAGCGCCGGATTGATGAAGGAGAAGACGGCGACCAACGCCACCAGCGTCGCGATGCCGATGACGACGCCGGGCACGACGATTGCCGCTGCAAAGAGCGCATCGAAGATCGCCCGGTTGCGCGGCGCCAGCCGCTCCATGCCAAAGGCCGCCATGGTGCCGAAGATCGCCGCAAGCGTGGCGCTGGTGAAGGCGATTAGCAGGCTGTTCTGCAAGGCCGAGACCAGGAAGGTGTTGCCCAGCGCCTTGCCGTACCAGGCGGTCGAAAACCCGGTGAACTCGCTGGCGTTACGCCCGGCGTTGAAGGAGAACAAGACGACGAGCGCGATCGGCGCGTAGAGGAAGAGATAGACGGAAGAGATAAAGGCGCGCATCAGACGAGATCCACCTGTCTTGTGCCGGCAACGCGGAAGGCAATGCGCATCGCCACCATCAGGATCACCACGACAACGGCAACGAGGGTGACGGCGATCGCCGAGCCGAAGGGCCAGTTGCGCGATTGCAGGAAGAGATCGACCAGTGCATTGCCGATGAAGAACACTTTGCCGCCGCCCAAGAGCTGCGGGATCAGGTATTCGCCAAGAAGCAGGATGGTCACCAGCGCGACACCGGTCATCACCCCTGGTAGCGACAAAGGCAGGGTGACGCCGAAGAAGGTCGAGACCGGCTTGGCGCCGAGATCGGCGGAGGCTTCGAGCAGCCGGCGGTCGAGTTTTTCGAGGCTCACATAAATCGGCATGATCATTAGCGGCAGGTAGCCGTAGACGATGCCGAGCAGCACGGCCCCGGGCGTGTTGAGCATCCTCACGTCCTCGATGCCGATCATCGACAAAAGGTTCGGGATGCCGCGCGAGCCAAGGATGTACATCCAGGCATAGGTGCGCACGAGCAGGCTGGTCCAGAAGGGTACGACCACCAGCGATACGAGGATCAGCCGGTAGCGCGGGTTCGCCTTGACCGCGAGATAATAGGCGACCGGATAGGCGATCAGCAGGCAGGCGAGCGCGCCGATCGGCGCGAGAACGAGCGTGTTCCAGAAGGCCGCCGCACGTGTCGGCAGGTTGGCGAACTGGGCAAAGGTGAAGGCCGCCTGATAGCCGCCTTCCGGTGCGCGTTCGCCGAAAGCGAAGACCAGCATGGCGATGAATGGCAGCACGAGGAAGATCATCAGCCAGGCCGCCGCCGGCGCCACCAGCGCCGCCGTCACCAGGTTTCTCTTCGTGTTCGTTGCCGCGGGCATAAAGGTCATCCGTTCGAGTTTCAGTCGTGTTTCGGTCTGCTTGGCGCGGTGAGGGAAAATGCCCCTCTTCTGTACACAGTGGGTAAGCGCCCCTCATCCGGCCTGCCGGCCACCTTCTCCCCGCTTGCGGGGCGAAGGACACTCGTGGCCCTCGCTCGGTCCCTCTCTTCCGACAGAATCAAGAGGGCAGGGAGCTCGCCGCTTGTTCCTTCTCCCCGCAAGCGGGGAGAAGGTGCCGGCAGGCGGATGAGGGGCAATTTCCAGGTTCAAGCCGACTTGAAGCGCGCCATCAGTTCGGCGCGGCCGGGGTCGGTCAGCGTCACGGCGGCGCCGAATTCGAGCGGGGTCAGCGATGCCTCGTCCGGATAGACGATCTTGTTGCCGGTCACGTCGGCCGGCAGCAGCTTCAGCACGCGGCTGTCGGTGGTCGGTGCGCCGTTGGCGATGTGCTCCTTCATGGCGTTTTCCGGCGCCATCAGATAGTTCAGCAGGGCATAGCCGGCGGCCTTGTTGGCGGCACTCTTCGGGATCGCGTAGAAATCCGACCAGATTTCACCACCGTCCTTGCCGAGCACGAACTGGATTTCCGGCATGTCGCGGTTGAGCTGGGCGCCGTCATTGGTCCAGCACATGGTCATCCAGGCATCGGTCGCGCGCATCGACGGCTGGTAGTCGCTGTTGATGGCGTAGAGATGCGGCTTCACCTTGATCAGCAGCTCCTCGGCCTTGGCTAGTTCGTCCGGCTTGATCGAGTTGAAGGAAAACCCAAGCGATACCAGCGCATTGCCGATGGTGGTGAGCTGGTAGTCGTGGACCATGGCGCGGCCGTCGGCCTCGGTCATGGCGATCTCGAAGAAGTCCTTCCAGCTGGTCACCGGCGTCTTGATCTTTCCGGAGTTGAGCGCGATGCCGGTTGTGCCCCAGTTCTTCGGCACGGCATAGGTCTTGCCGTCGACGACGCCTTCGTTTGTGAAGCGCGCCGTCTCGGTCGAGGCGTCGTAATTCGGCAGCTTCGACAGATCGAGCTCGTCGATGAGGCCGAGCTTCACATAGGTCGAGATCGTGTAGTTGGTGGGAACGAAGAGGTCCCAACCGGTGCCGCCGGCCTGGAGCTTCGCCAGCATTTCCTCGTTGGAGCCGAAGACATTGACCTCGACGGCGACGCCGGTCGCCGCCTGGAAGGCCTCGAAGGTCGCGGGGTCATGGTAGTTCGGCCAGGTGGCGATCGACATCTGCGTGCCGAGATCGCCGGCAAAGGCGGTGGAGTTGAAGAGGCCCGGCTGGTGCGCGAGAACTGCGGTCGCAAGCCCGAGGCCGGTGACGCCGAGGAAGTGGCGGCGCGTAACCGAGCCGCGCTTCAGGCGCATCAGTTCGTCCGAGAGCTGATCGGCGGTGATAGGGGCATTTTCTCTGTACCATTTGCTCATGACGCTGTTCCCTTTATCGTTTGACGTTCATGCGTAGGCGGCAGAACCGGCTTGGTGAGGCCGGGAGAGTTCAGGCTGGAAAGACGTGCAGCGCGTTCGGATCGAAGGCGAGGCCGACCTTTTCGCCGGGCTCCACCAGTTCGCTGTCGCCGAGCGTCCGACGGTCGGCCGTCACCAGGAAATCGCCGAGCCCGTCGACCGCGACGGAGTATTCGACGGCTGAGCCCAAAAAGATCCGGTGAGTGACGGTGCCGGCAAGCGCGTCTGCGCTGGCGGCGCCGTTGCGCGTCAGGCGGATCGCTTCGGGCCTGAGCGCCACCGTTGCCGCACCCTTCGTTCCATTGACGGCAGGGGTGGCGAAGCGGGCGCCGTTGGCAAGGACAAGCGACGAGGCGCCGTCGACGGTCGCATCGATGCGGTTGGTCTTGCCGACGAAATCGGCGACGAAGAGGCTTGCGGGACGATCGTAGATCTCCTGCGGCGGGCCGACCTGGACGATGCGGCCGGCATTCATGACGCAGACAAAATCGCTCATCGACAGCGCTTCTTCCTGATCGTGGGTGACGAGCACGAAGGTGATGCCGAGCTCGCGCTGCAGCGTCTGCAGCTCGATCTGCATGGCGGTGCGCAACTTCTTGTCGAGGGCCGCCAGCGGCTCGTCGAGCAAAAGCACCTTCGGCTTGTTGACGATGGCGCGGGCAAGCGCCACGCGCTGCTGCTGGCCGCCGGACATTTCATGGATGCGGCGTTTGCCGAAGCCGCCGAGCCGCACCATTTCCAGCGCCTCCTGGGCGCGGCGCGAAATCTCGGCGCCTGATATGCGCGGCCGCATCTGCCGGAGCCCGTAAGAGACGTTCTGCTCGACGTCGAGATGGGGAAACAGCGCATAGTGCTGGAACACCATGTTGACCGGGCGCCTGTAGGCGGCAACGCCGTTCATCGGCTCGCCGCTGATGAAGACCGTGCCCTCGCTCGGCTGCTCGAAGCCGCCGATCATGCGCAGGCAGGTGGTCTTGCCGCAGCCGGAAGGCCCGAGAAGCGCCATGAAGGCGCCACGCGGCACCTCGAGATTAATGTCCGATACGGCCGTCACGGCGCCATAACGTTTGGCAACCGAACGGAATTCGATGTCGTTCGTCGAAGCGGATGTCACGTCTGTTCCCTGCGGTTGTTTTCGGATGCAGCCAGGAATCTCCCGTCCTGGCACTCCACCGTCATTGATATGCAGCCTAGTCAGCGCGTACCCTGCCGGTATATACCCCGAGAGAGGTATTTCAACGCGGAATGCTCTGTGTGAGGAGTATACCCCGGAGCAGGAAATATCGGCCGGGAGGGCGGTTTGAGCGTCGATCTCGAGGGGCTTTTTCAGGTCATGGCACCGTTGGTGGCAGGTCCTGCGCTAGACGACGAGGCGGTCGGCACCGCCTATCGGCGGCTGATGTCGACGCTGATGACCTTCGACTATGTGGTCGTCTTTGCCTATCGCGGCAAGGAACGGCCGATCGATCTCTTCAGCACCTTCAACGCCAAGGATCATGTGCTTTTCGTCAGCCTCTACCAGGCGGGGCCCTATCTGCTTGACCCGTTCTACCATGCGGCGTCACAGGGCAAGCCGGGCATCTGGCGGATGCGGGAGCTTGCGCCCGATCGGTTCTTCTCCTCGGAATACTACCGCACCTACTATGTGCAGACCGGGCTTGCGGAGGAAGTCGGCTTCTTCGTGCCGGTCGACGAGCAGATCACCGTCGTGCTGTCGCTGATGCGGCGCGAGGCGACGGGGCCGTTCAGCGCCGCGGAATTCGCCCTGTTGAAGAAGGTCGAGCCGCTGGTCTCGGCACTGGTGCGCCATCATTGGGCGGGTCTCGGCCGACGGTTCGATGCGGCGCTGGCGAAAACCGGCCGCAGCCGCCGCAAGGCGACGCATCCACCGGCCGATGGCGTCTGGCAGCATCTCAATCTGACGGAGCGGGAATCCTCGATCATCGAACTGGTTCTGCAGGGCCATTCGTCGGAATCGATCGGCCTCAGGCTCGGCATCTCCACCGGTACGGTCAAGGTTCACCGCCGGAACGTCTACCGCAAGCTCGGCATTTCCTCGCAGACGCAGCTTCTCTCGCTTTATCTCCGCAATCTCGGCCAGTAAGAAGGGCTGAGCCGCAGGCCGGCGTTTTGGTCGGTCAGCGTGTCGGCGAGCCGCTGAGAATGCCTTGTTTGAGGTGCAGTGCACCCCGCTCTCCCTCATCCTCGCCCTTGTGGCGGGAATCCAGCGACCCGGCGTCTGCCGGGTCAAAAGTCCTTTCAGCCCAAAGACTTGCGCTGACTGGATTCCTGTGACGGGCACAGGAATCAGGAGGATTTGGCTTTCGTTCGTTTCCTCAGCTGCCGGCCCGCCCGTGGCAGCAGTTTAACCGACATTCCTATCGTCGATACGGATTGGTGCCGCTTTCGCCGACGACCGATGCATTCAAGCCTTCGCTACGGTTTTGTGCCGTTCCGGCCGGCGGCGATCATCGGGTCTCCGCCCCTGACACCCGCATCAAACACGCCCTAATCCACATCACTCCCCGCCGATCCACAAACTGTGATCGCGTCGCGCACGTTCTTGCTTGACATTTTTTGCACGCCATGAAATTTCTTTCATTAACGGATAAAAATATCACGCGATGCAAAAATTATCATGCAGCGCAACAAGGACCGGGTGGAGACAATGACGATTGGTGGGACAGGCATTCGTGACGACGAGACCAGCATGGCGACGCGGGCGGCCTGGCTGCACTATGCCGGCGGGCTGACCCAGGCCGAGGTCGCCAAGCGACTCGGCCTTACATCGCTCAAAGCCCACCGGCTGATCATGAAGGCCAACCAGGAAGGGCTGGTGAAGGTCTATATCGACGGCGAAGTCTCCGAATGCGTCGAACTCGAGCAGGCGCTTTCGGCCCGCTTTGGCCTCGACTATTGCGAGGTGGTGCCGGACTTCGATTCCGACGATCTGCCCCTGAAGGCGCTCGGCATTTCCGGCGCGCAGTTCCTGAAGCGCGAGATCGAGCGCGGCGAGACGGCACTGGTCGGCGTCGGCCACGGCCGCACGCTTGCCGCGTGCGTCGAATATCTGCCGCGCATGGCAAGCGGCAACACCCGCTTCGTGTCGCTGCTCGGCGGGCTCACCCGCAAGTTCTCGGCCAACCCGCATGACGTGATCCACCGGCTCGCCGAGCGCACCGGTGCGGAGGCCTATGTCATGCCGGTGCCGTTCTTCGCCAACACGGTCGAGGATCGCGACGTGCTCTTCAGCCAGCGTGGCGTGCGCGAGGTCTTCGATCTCGCCAAGACCGCCGACCTGCTGATGGTCGGCATCGGCACCGTCGAGCGAGAGGCGTCGCTGGTCTCGACCGGCATGATCGAGACGAGCGAGATCGAGGAGATCCAGAAGGGCGGGGCGATGGGTGAGCTGCTCGGCCACTTCTTCGACAAGGACGGCGCACCAGTCGAAACAGCGTTGTCCGACCGGACCTTCACGCTCAGCCGCGACGACCTGAAGAACCGCCGCACGGTTGCCGTGGCCGGCGGCAAGATCAAGGTGCCGGCCATTCGCGCCGTGCTCGCAAGCGGGCACCTGAGCGGCCTCATCACCGACGAGCGGACTGCACGGGCGCTTGCCGCTGAGAGCGCATGAGGCGCTGAACATTCGGGGCCATTGCGGAGGGCAGGGAGGATCTGCCGTCCAGGCCTTAAAGGGAGGAATACCGGTGGGGTAGCCGGCAGTCGCAATCATACCCGCAACGGAGGAGAAGACGAATGTACGAGAAGGAGAAGGACCTCATCAGCGCATTCCTGCGTGGGGAGGTGGACCGCCGTGGCATGCTCAAGGGATTGGGTGCCGCAGGCCTGACCGCCGGCACGGCCGGCACGTTGTTCAACATGATGTCGACCCAGGCGCTCGCCGCCGATTTCGACTGGAAGGCGCATTCCGGCAAGAAGCTGAAGCTGCTTTTGAACAAGCACCCTTACGCCGATGCGATGATCGCCAACCTGCAGGCCTTCAAGGATCTGACCGGCATCGAGGTCACCTATGACGTCTTTCCGGAAGACGTCTATTTCGACAAGGTGACGGCGGCGCTGTCGTCGGGCTCGGCCGAATACGACGCCTTCATGACCGGCGCCTACATGACCTGGACCTATGGCCCGGCCGGCTGGATCGCCGACCTCAACGAATGGATCAAGGATCCGACCAAGACCAATCCCAACTACAATTGGGACGATTTCCTCGCCGGCGTGAAGAACTCCTGCGCCTGGAACGGCCAGCCGGGCGGGGCGCTTGGGTCCGAAGACGCCAAGCAATGGTGCATTCCGTGGGCGTTCGAGCAGAACAACATCACCTATAACCGCGAGATGTTCGACAAGGCCGGCGTCGAATTGCCGAAGAACCTCGACGACATGATCGCGGTTGCGGCCAAGCTGCAGAAGGACATCGGCGGCATTTACGGCATCGGCGTGCGTGGTTCGCGCTCCTGGGCAACGATCCATCCGGGCTTCCTGTCGGGTTATGCCAACTTCAACCAGAAGGACCTGAACGTCGGCGCGGACGGCAAGCTGTCGGCGGCGATGAACACCGCGGAATCGAAGGCCTATCACGCCAAGTTCGTGCAGATGATCCAGGAAAGCGGCCCGAAGGACTGGTCGACCTATACCTGGTATCAGGTCGGCACCGACCTTGGCGCCGGCGCATCGGCGATGATCTTCGACGCCGATTGCCTGGGCTACTTCATGAACGGCGGCGACAACAAGATGGCTGGCAAGCTCGGCTATGCCGCCTTTGCCGCAAACCCGGAAGCGACAGCCTCGACGCCGAACATCTGGATCTGGTCGCTCGCCATGTCCAACTTCTCCAAGGACAAGGACGCCACCTGGTACTTCCTGCAATGGGCCTCCGGTCCGGAGCATGCGCTGTTCGGCGCCACCAAGATGGACTTCGTCGATCCGGTTCGCCAGTCGATCTGGAAGGACGAGATCTTCCGCGAGAAGCTGAACGGCAAGTATCCGGGTTACGTCGAAATGTTCGACGCCTCGGCCGCCGGCGCCTCCATCAAGTTCACGCCGCAGCCGCTGTTCTTCGACGTCACCACCGAATGGGCGGCGACGCTGCAGAAGATGGTCGCCAAGCAGGTGCCTGTCGATGAAGGTCTCGACCAGCTTGCAGAAAGCATCAACCGCCAGCTCCAAGAGGCGGGTCTCGGCTGATAGGCCTCCCAAGCGATGCCCGGCACTGACAAGTGCCGGGCATCCCGAGATGCCGGCTGAGCCGGCCTGTTGCGACCGGTTTGAGGTTGCACCGAAATCAACCCGAGATGCCGAGGGACTGGCGCGGCGCCTAAAGGCTCCCGCGTGCCGCGTGCTCTTTCAAGACTTCAGGAACGGAGCTCGACATGGCTTCAACAGAAACCCTCCGCAGACCGGCCTCCGGTTTCAGGATCAGCAGGAAGATGCTTCCCTATGTGCTGAGCCTGCCGGCGCTGCTCGTGTGCATCGGCATCCTCATCCCGTTTTTCACGGCGGTAATCTATTCCTTCCAGCGCTATCGGCTGAGCCAGCCCTGGGCGCGCCAGTTCAACTGGGGCGAAAACTATCTCAACTTCGTCACCGACCCGGCCTTCTGGAACACGCTCAAGGTGTCGCTGCTTTATGCCGGCATCACCGTGACGCTGGAACTGCTGCTCGGCCTTGGCATCGCGCTGCTGCTGCAGCGGCGCTCGACCATCAACAACTTCATCTCGATCATGCTGCTTCTGCCGCTGATGATCGCGCCGGCGCTGGCCGCGCTGATGTGGAAGCTGATGACCAATCCGAGCTTCGGCATTCTCAGCTATCTCGCAAGCCTCATCGGCCTGCATGACTTCCGCTGGGCGTCGTCGCCGGATACGGCACTCTTGACCGTCGTGCTCGTCGATATCTGGGTCTACACGCCCTTCATCATGATCCTGCTTCTGGCGGGTCTGCGCTCGCTGCCGACGCAGCCCTTCGAGGCGGCGGCCCTCGACGGCGTGCCGCGCAGCTTCGTCTTCTTCCGCATCACGCTTCCGATGCTGACGCCCTATATCCTGACGGCGACGCTGTTCCGGCTGCTCGACAGCATCCAGCAGTTCGACATCATCTATGCGATGACGCAAGGCGGACCCGGCAACACGCTCACCGTCTTCCAGGTCGAGGCCTATCTCAACTTCTTCCAGTCGACCAATGTCGGTCGTTCGGCAGCGCTTCTGATCATCCTGTGGGCGATCACCTACACGCTGTCCAACGTCTTCATCAAGAACTGGCTGCGGCTGCGCGAACGCGCTCGCGGCGAAGCTTAAGGGAGGGACCAATGGAAACCATGTCTCCGCTCGAACGGGTCTTGCGCGGTCTCGCCCTCACGCTCGTCGTCGTCTTCTTCATGTTCCCGATCTTCTGGATCTTCCTGATGTCGTTCCAGACGAACGAGACGATCCTCGCCATCCCACCGTCGATCGTGTTCTCGCCGACGCTCTCGAACTATGCGGCGCTGATCACCGGCAAGCTGCAGACGGCGGCCGGTACGCTCGACATCGCCTTCATGCGCAATCTCGGCAACTCGATCTTCCTGTCGGTCGCCTCCGTTGCCGTAGCGCTCGTGCTCGGCGTGCCCGCGGCCTATGCGTTTGCCCGCCACAAGTTCAAAGGTTCGGAGGACATCGCGTTTACGCTGCTGTCCTTCCGCTTCGCGCCGCCGCTCCTGGTGCTACTGCCGCTGACGCAGTATTTCCAGTGGCTCGGCCTCTCCAACACCTATTTCGGCCTGATCTGGGTCTACCAGCTCATCTGCCTGCCACTCATCCTCTGGATCGTGCGCGGCTACTTCGAGGATATCTCGGCCGACGTCGAATATGCCTATCGCATCGCCGGCCATTCTTGGTTTGCGACCTTCCGCAAGATCGCCCTGCCGCTCGCCGGACCCGGCATTGCCGCCGCCGGCCTGCTCGCCTTCATCTTCGCCTGGAACAACTTCGTCTTCGCGCTGGTGCTGGCGTCCGCCGACAAGCAGCCGGTGACGGTGGGCGCGCTCGCCTTCGTCACGTCCTCGGGCATCCAGTACGGGCAGATCGCCGCCGCCATCGTGCTCTCGGTCACGCCGACGCTCGCACTTGCACTCTACGCCCAGCGCTACCTCGTCGAAGGCCTGTCGCTCGGCGCGGTGAAAGGGTAACTCATGACCACGCTGCAACTGAAGAATATCGTCAAGCGCTACAAGAGCCAGACGGTTCTCGACGACCTGACGCTCGACGTCGCCGATGGCGAGCGGCTGGTGCTCTTCGGCCCTTCCGGTGCCGGCAAGACCGTGCTGCTGCGATTGGTCGCCGGCGTCATCGAGCCGGACGAGGGCAGGGTGCTGATCGGCGGCGAGGACATGACCGACGTCGATGCCGAGCATCGCGGTGTCGGCATGGCCTTCCAGAACTTTGCGCTCTTCCCGCACATGAGCGCCTTCGACAATATCGCAAGCCCGCTGACGGCGACGAAATCGTCGAAGGACAGGATCGCCGCCGGCGTGCAGAAGGTCGCGAAACTGCTGAAGATCGACCATGTGCTGAGCCATCACCCAAAGGCGCTTTCCAACGGCCAGAAGCAGCGGACCGCGCTTGCCCGCGCGCTCGTCGGCTCGCCGCCGCTTCTGCTGCTCGATGATCCCTTGCGCAACGTCGATGCAAAGCTCCGCTTCGAGATGCGGCTGGAACTGCCGCGGCTGCTCGCGGCGCAAGGCGCAACCGTCGTCTACGTCACCCAGGACTACAAGGAGGCGATGGCGCTCGGTGACCGCATCGCCGTCATGGCCGCTGGCCGCATCCGCCAGGTCGGAACGCCGCAGGAAATCTACAATGCGCCGGCTGATATCGAGATCGCGCGGCTCTTCGGCGATCCCACCATCAACCTGCTCGATGTCGTGCCGCAGCGTGGCGGCGGAGACGTCTTCGTCGAGCTCTCGAATGTCCGGGTGCGGCTCGGCGACTATGGCGCCGATGTCGTCGGCAGTCCGTGCGTTCTCGGGCTCAGGCCGGAGGCGATCAGTTTCGTCGATGCGGCAGCACCTGGCGCCATTCCCGTGACGGTAGAGGCGGAAACGCCGCTCAACGAAAAGACCGTGACGCTGGCACTGACCGCCCGCGGCCGCGAAATCCTGGTGTCGCGTCCAGCTGGTACGCCTGGTCCGGTCGCCGGCCCGGCCCATATTGCCGTCAATGGCGCGCAGGCCTTCCTCTTCGACAAGACGAGCGGCGCCCTGCTGCCGCGCGCCGACCTTGCAGCCAAGCGCAATGGAGAAGCGGCATGACCGACACCGCTCTTTTGATCAAGGACGTCGACAAGTTCTACGGCCCTGTCGATTACGGCGTGCATGCCGTGAAGAAGCTGAACATGGATGTTCAGAAGGGCGAGATCATCGCGCTGCTCGGCTCGTCCGGCTGCGGCAAGACCTCGACATTGCGGATGATCGCCGGCTTCGAGGCGGTCTCGCGTGGCACGATCTCGCTTGCCGGGCGCGAAGTGCAGACGTTTGCTCCGGTGCGCCGCAACGTCGCCATGGCGTTTGAGGGCTATTCGCTCTACCCGCCGCTGACGGTGCGCGAGAACATCGCCTTCGCGCTGAAGGCTTCGAAGCTTTCGCAGGGCGTCGTAGACGAGAAGGTGGCTGGTATCGCCAAGCTTCTGGAAATCGAGGACATTCTCGGCCGTTACCCGAGCTCGATCTCCGGCGGCCAGCAGCAGCGCGCCTCGCTTGGGCGGGCTCTCATCCGCGATGCCAGCCTGCATCTGCTCGACGAGCCGATGGGACAACTGGAGCCGCAGCTTCGCGCGCTGCTTCGCGGCCGCATCAAGCACTACATCAAGGAGCGCGGGCTGACGGCGATCCTCGTCACCCACGACCAGACCGAGGCCAACGCGCTCGCCGACCGCATCGCCGTCATGGAAGGCGGGGTGCTGCAGCAGTTCGACACCCCGCAGAAGATCAAGGAGCGGCCGGCCAATCTCTTCACCGGCACCTTCGTCGGCGAGCCGCCGATGAACGTCTTCGAGGCCAGCGTTTCGGGATCGGAGAGCAAAGTTGCCTTCGGCCTCAAGGATGGCGTGCGGCTCGAATATCCAGCCTCGGACTTCTCGCATGCGGTGCGTGATGCGCTGGTTCAGCGGCAGAAGGTGGTGCTCGGCATCCGGCCCTATTCGGTGCGCCGCAGCGCCGACGGCGTCACCGGCCGCGTGGCCGTCAACCAATGGCTGGGTGACCAGACCCATATCGCCGCGGATTTTGCCGGCGGCACCATGGTGCTGGTCGAGCACGACCGGACGGAGCTTGATGTCGGCCAGCCGATCGGTATCCATCTCGACCCGTCGAGCCTGCATGTCTTCGACGGCGAAAGCGGCCGGGCGATCAGCCATGGACAGGAGCTCGCCTGATGCGGGATATCCTCATCGGCATAGATGCGGGGACGTCGGTCATCAAATCGGTGGCCTTCGACCTGCGCGGTCGGCAGATCGCCATGGCGGCCCTGCCGAACGCCTATGAGGCCGTGGGCCGCGCCGGCAGCGTGCAGGATCTCGACCGCACCTGGGCCGATGCGGCCGCGACGCTCAAGCAGCTCTCCGACAAGATCGAAAACCTCCCTGGCCGTGTTGCCGCGATCGCGGTGACCGGTCAGGGGGATGGCACCTGGATGATCGACAGGGCAGGCGAGCCCGTTGGCAAGGGCTGGCTCTGGCTTGATGCGCGCGCCGGCGAGACGGTGGAGCGGCTACGCGCCGACAGCGGTGATATCGCCCGCTTTCTAAGCACCGGCGTGGGGCTCGCCGCCTGCCAGCAGGGCCCGCAGCTTCGCTGGATGCACGACCATGCGCCCGACATGTTGAACGGCGTCGCAACGACGTTCCATTGCAAGGACTGGCTCTATTTCAGGCTGACCGGCAAGCGGGCGACCGACCCATCCGAGGCCAATTTCAGCTTCGGCAATTTCCGCACCCGCAGCTACAACGACGACGTCATCGCCTTCCTCGGCCTCGAAAAGCTGAAGCATGTGCTGCCCGAGATCGTCGATGGTGCCTCGACCCATCACCTGCTTTCGGCCGAAGCCGCTCGCATCACGGGGCTCACCGAAGGCACGCCTGTTGTGCTCGGTTACGTCGATGTGGTCTGCACCGCGCTCGGTGCCGGCCTCTATGATCCCGGCACCGATACTGGCTGCTCGATCATCGGTTCGACCGGCATGCATATGCGACTGGCCAACGGTGCCGACGATGTGCGCCTCAACCGCGACTTGACCGGCTACACCATGTGCATGCCGATCCCGGGCACCTATGCGCAGATGCAGTCGAATATGGCAGCGACGCTCAACATCGACTGGATCCTGTCGGTGGCATCCGGGCTGCTCAAGGGCATGGGCGTCGAAAAATCGAAGGACGAACTGCTTTCCCATGTCGACGGCTGGCTTGCGGACGCCAAGGACACGCCGCTGATCTTCCAGCCCTATATCTCGGAGGCGGGCGAGCGCGGGCCTTTCGTCGACGCCTCGGCCCGCGCCTCCTTCGTCGGCCTCTCGATCACCCACGGTTTCGGCGACATGGTGAAGGCGGTCTTTGACGGGCTCGCCATGGCGGCGCGCGATTGCTACGCGGAAATGGGGCCGCTGCCGGCGCGCATCCAGCTGACGGGTGGTGCTGCCCGCAGCGCCTCGCTCCGCCGCATCCTCGGAGCGGCGCTCGGCGCCAGCGTCCAGACGAGCGAACGGGAAGAGGCGGGTGCTGCCGGTGCTGCCATGATCGCCGCCGTCTCGCTCGGCATCTATCCCTCGATGGCCGATTGCCTCGGCGATTGGGTCACCCCCTACCAACGACCGGCGGAAGCCGCCGATCCGGTGCTTAGCTGTCGCTTTGACGAACTCTTCCCCGCCTACCAGCAGTCGCGAACAGCGCTCAGACCCGTCTGGCACGCACTCTCCCAAGGTGTTGACGCCGGAAATCAACAGGAAAGACCGAAATGAAGAAGATAGCCATTATCGGCGACCGGTTCATGCTGCCGGACGTCTTCCGCGACAAGATCGTCGAGGCGACCGGCAACGGCCATGACATCCGCACGCTCGAACTGCCCTGGCCCGATGTGCCGATGGAGCACGGCTATGCCGTCGAAGGCATGGACGGGCTGAAGGAATACCTCGGCAAGCCCGAGGACATCGTCGAATTCATCGGTGACGCGGAAATCCTGGTGACGCAGCTGGCGCCGCTGTCGCGAGGGATGCTTGCGGCACTGCCCGGCCTCAAGCTCGTCGCGGTCTCGCGCGGCGGACCTGTGAATATCGACATGGGTGCGGCGCGCGACGCAGGTGTGCGCGTCGTCAACACGCCCGGCCGCAATGCGAGCGCCGTTGCCGAATTCACGCTCGGCGCGATCCTCGCCGAGACGCGGCTGATCCGCACCGGGCATGAGGCGCTGCGCAAGGGCGAATGGCGCGGCGATCTCTATCGCGCCGACCGCACCGGCCGCGAACTCTGCGAAATGACCGTTGGCGTCATCGGTTACGGCAATATCGGCACGAAGGTCGTGCGTCTGCTGCGCGCCTTCGGCACCAAGGTGCTGGTGCACGACCCCTATGTGCAGCTTTCGGCGGACGACCTCAATGCTGGCGTCGAGCAGGTCTCGCTCGACGATCTTCTGTCCTGCTCGGACCTCGTGACGCTGCATCCCCGCGTCACGGAGGAGACGCGCAATATGATGAACGCCGAGACCTTCGCCAAGATGAAGCCGGGCGCGATCTTCGTGAACACGGCGCGTGGCCCGCTCTGCGACTACGACGCGCTCTATGAAAACCTGCTGAGCGGCCATCTCTCGGCGGCGATGCTGGAGACCTTCGCCGTGGAGCCGGTACCGGAGGATTGGCCGCTGCTGCAACTCCCCAATGTGACGCTGACGCCGCATATCGCCGGCGCCTCGGTGCGCACCGTGACCTTTGCCGCCGAAATGGCGGCCGAGGAAGTCCGCCGCTACATCGCCGGCCTGCCGCCGGTTCATCCCTGCTGAGGTGACAGTTATGAGCGAACGCGAACTGCGCCAGTCGATCGTCGACCATTGCCGCCACATGAACGCCATCGGGCTCAACCAGGGCACGTCGGGCAATATCAGCCTGCGTCACGGCGAGACCATGCTGGTGACGCCCTCGGGCATTCCCTATGACGAGATGACGTCCGAGATGATCGTCGCCATGCAGATCGAGGGCGAATACGGAAGCTGGTCAGGGCCGAAGAAGCCGTCGGTCGAATGGCCGTTTCACCTGGATATCCTGCGCGCTCGGCCGGAGGTCGGTGCCGTCGTCCACACCCATGCGATGTATTCGACCATTCTGGCGATCGCCCGCAAGCCGATCCCGGCGTGCCACTACATGATCGCGGCCTTCGGCGGCAGTGATGTGCGCGTCGCGGACTACGAGCGCTATGGCACCAAGGCGCTCTCCGACAGCGTCTTGCGCGCCCTCGAAGGCCGCAGTGCCTGCCTGATGGCGAACCACGGCATGATCGCGACCGGCGCGAGCCTGGAGAAGGCGATGTGGGCGGCGGTCGAGCTCGAGACGATCGCCAAGCAGTACTACCACACGCTGCTGATCGGCGGCCCGGTGCTCCTGTCGGAGGCCGAGATATCAGGCGTGATCGAGGGCTTCTCCACCTATGGCCTGCAGGACAAGACGAAGGCGGCGTGAGGCATGGCGGCGATGGCGACAGGAGTAACGACGGTGGGTTCCGAGACCAGAGTGTATGATCTGTTTGTCATCGGCGGCGGCGTCAATGGCGCGGGCATTGCGCGCGACGCCGCCGGGCGAGGGCTTTCGGTTCTCTTGTGCGAGAAGGACGATCTGGCGCAGGGCACGAGCTCGCGTTCGGGCAAGCTGGTGCATGGCGGTCTGCGCTATCTCGAATATTACGAGTTTCGTCTGGTGCGCGAGGCGCTGATCGAACGCGAGGTGCTGCTTCAGTCCGCGCCGCACATCATCTGGCCGATGCGTTTCGTGCTGCCGCACAACCCGGAGGATCGGCCGGCCTGGCTCGTGCGGCTCGGGCTCTTCCTCTATGACCATCTCGGCGGACGCAAACGGCTGCCGGGGACGCGGAGCCTCAATCTTTCGACCGCGCCTGAGGGCGCGCCGATCAAGCGCGAGTATCGCAGGGCGTTCGAGTATTCCGACTGTTGGGTGGATGACGCCCGCCTCGTGGTTCTGAACGCGCTCGATGCACGCTCCCGTGGCGCCCGGGTCTTGACGCGCACCGCCTGCAGCGCGATCCGCCGGCGGGACGGGCTCTGGTTTATCGAGATGACCGATACGCGAACCGGGGCGAAGACCGAGGCGAGGGCGCGGTGTGTGGTCAACACGGCCGGCCCCTGGGTCAACGACGTCATCGGCCGGATCGGCGGGCTGAACTCCAGCCGCAGCGTGCGCCTGGTCAAGGGCAGCCACATCGTCGTGCCGAAGTTCTGGGAGGGACGGCAGGCCTACCTGGTGCAGAACCCGGACAAGCGGGTGATCTTCATCAACCCCTACCAGAATGACCTGGCGCTGATCGGGACGACGGATATCCCTTACGAAGGCCGGCCGGAGGACGTATCGGCCGACGGCAACGAGGTCAGCTATCTGCTGAAGTCGGTAAACCGCTACTTCAAGCAACAACTGACCTCTGACGATATCGTCTACAGCTTCTCCGGCGTGCGCCCGCTCTATGACGACAATGCCGAAAACCCCTCCGCCGTCACCCGCGACTACATCTTCGAGGTCGATGCGGCCGATGGCCAGGCGCCTCTGCTCTCGGTCTTCGGCGGCAAGATCACCACGTTCCGCAAGCTTTCCGAACATGCATTGGAACGGCTGAAGCCCTTCTTCCACAAGATGGGGCCAGCCTGGACGGCGAGCGCGCATCTGCCGGGCGGCGATATGGCGGATGCCGATTTCGAGCAGTTCCTGGGTGATCTCAAGGCGCGCTACCGCTGGCTGCCCGCCGATCTCGCCAAGCATTATGCGCGGCTCTACGGCACGCGGACGCATGCGCTGCTCGCCGGTGCCACCGCGGTCGAGGATCTCGGGCGGGCCTTCGGTTCGCTCCTTCGTGAGCGCGAGGCGCGCTTCCTCATCGAAAACGAATGGGCGCTGACGGCGGACGACATTCTCGACCGTCGGACAAAACACGGCCTGCACATGACACTGGCCGAGCGGCAGGCCTTCACCCATTGGCTGGAACGCCAGCAGGCGGCGGCCTGAAGGAGACTGAGATGCGAAGTCTGGAATTCGAAGCGCTTCTCGATCTTTCGGCCCGTATCGGGTCGGATCCGCTGCTGGTGCAGGGGGCGGGCGGCAATACCTCGATCAAGGAGGGTGGGGCGCTCTGGATCAAGGCCTCGGGCTTCTGGCTGGCCCATGCGCGCCAGCGCGATGTCATGGTGCCGGTGGCGCTCGATCCCTTGCTCGATGCGCTGGAGCGGAGCGATCCGGCGACGGAGAAGGCCCAGGACTTCGTGATTGCCGAGCGCAACCCCTCGGGCCTGCGCCCTTCGATCGAAACGACGGTGCATGCGCTGATGCCGCAAAGAGTGGTCGTGCATGTGCACTGCGTCGAGACGATCGCGACGGCCGTGCAGACCAACGGTGCTGCGATCGCTGCCGAGCGGCTTGCCGGCTTTCCGCATGTCTTTGTGCCCTATGCGCGGCCGGGCCTGCCGCTGGCCAGGGCGATCGCCGAACGGGTGCAGGACAACACATCGGTGCTGGTCCTCGGCAATCATGGCCTTGTCGTCGCTGCCGAGAGCGTGGTCGATGCGACCATCCTGCTGACCGACATCACGCGCTGCCTGACCGGGCAGAGGCGGGAGGCGCCGGCTGCTGATGTGGCGGCGCTTTCGCGGCTTGCCGTCGACAGCGACTACCGGCTGCCGGAGGATCCGTACCTGCACACGGTGGCGGCCGATCTCGACAGTTGCCGGCTTGCCGCCGGCGGCAGCCTCTATCCCGACCACGTGATTTTCCTCGGCAAGGGCGTCGTAGTAGCCGCTCCCGGCGAGACCGCGCTTGCGATCGAGGCGAAGCGGCGTGCTGCCGGCGAGAGCCTGCCGCCGTTGCTGCTTTTCCCCGGCAAGGGCGTGCTGGTGCAGAAGGAGATGTCCGCCGGCGCCTTCGCCATGGCGCGGTGCCTTGCCGATGTGACGGCACGCATTCCGGCGGATGCTCGCCTGCGCTACCTGACGGAAGCGGAAAACGCGGAACTTCTCGGATGGGATGCTGAGAAATACCGCCAGCAGCTCAACTGCGCCGGACAGGTGCTGCAATGAGCGGTGACAAGCTGGTCCTCGGCATCGATATTGGCACCTCGGGCGCGCGGGCAGTGGCCATGGCCGCGGATGGCGTCGTCGTCGCATCGGGTGCGGCGAGACTCGCGTCCTTCTCCGGGGATCATCGCGATCCCATCGGCTGGTGGAAGGCGGTGCAGGCGGCGCTCGGCGAAACGCTCGGAAGTATCGACAGGCGACAGGTTACAGCGCTCGCGATCGACGGCACGTCCGGAACGATGCTGCCGGTCGATCAAAGCGGTGCGCCGCTGGCGACGCCGATGATGTACAACGACCCGGTTGGCGACCGCGCTCTTCTCGATGCGATCGCTAACCATGCGCCGCGGGAGAGCGCCGCCCATGGCGCCACATCCGGCCTTGCCAAGCTTCTCGCCTTCCAGTCGGTGCCGGATGTTTTCCGGGTGATCCATCAAGCCGATTGGCTCGCTGGGCATTTCACCGGGCTCTATGATGTCTCCGACGAAAACAATGCCCTCAAGACTGGCTACGACCCGGTATCACGCTCGTGGCCGGAGTGGATCGGAAGGACGGGAGCGCGTGTCGAGCTTTTGCCAGACGTGCTGCCAGCCGGCGCGCCGATCGCGACCATCGCGCCGGCAGCGGCTGAAGCCTTCGGGCTTTCAGCCGCCGTGGTGGTCGTTGCCGGCACCACGGACGGGTGCGCCTCGTTCCTGGCAACGGGCGCCGATCAGCCGGGGGACGGCGTCAGCGCGCTTGGCACGACTTTGACGGTGAAGATGCTCTCCGAACGGCCGCTGTTTGCGCCGGAATACGGGCTTTACAGCCACCGCATCGGCGAGATGTGGCTTGCGGGCGGGGCATCCAATACCGGCGGGGTGGTGCTCGCCGAGCATTTCTCGCCGGAAAGGATCGCCGTGCTTTCTGAGAAGATCAACCCGGTCGTCGATACCGGGCTCGACTACTATCCGCTCGTCAAACCCGGCGAGCGTTTTCCGGTCGCCGATCCGGATTTTCTGCCGCGGATGAGCCCACGGCCGGCCGATGATGCCACCTTTCTCAAGGCAATCTTCGAAGGCATCGCCGGGGTCGAGAGCCTTGCCTACCAGCGGCTGACCGAGCTCGGCGGACCGGCGCTCCGTTCGCTCCGCAGCGTTGGCGGCGGCGCGAAGAATGCGGCCTGGACCGCAATCCGCATGCGCAAGCTCGGCGTCCCATTCCTGCCGGTTCTGTCCGAAGAGGCAGCCGCCGGCACGGCGCGGCTTGCGCTTGCCGGCGCCAGAAAGGCGGGTGTGCTGTGACGGTTATCGAGACGATCGCCGGCCTCAGCGAGATTGCCGATCGCTACGACGCCTTCCTGATCGACCAGTTCGGCGTGCTGCGCGACGGGCGCGGTCCGTATCCGGTGGCGGCCGACACGCTGGTGCGGCTGAAGGATGCCGGAAAACGCATCATCATCCTCTCCAACTCGGGCAAACGTTCCGCGGAGAACGACCGTCGCCTTGTAGACATCGGCTTTGCCGCCGGCAGCTGGGACTGGTTCCTGACTTCGGGGGAGGTCGCCTGGCAGATCCTCAAGCGAGAAGGCGCAGGCAGCGCAGGCACGCCGCGCAAGTGCCTGCTGATCAGCCGTGACAACGATCTGTCGCCGATCAAAGGGCTCGACCTCGAGCGCACGACAAGCGGCGCTGATGCCGATATCGTGCTGCTTTCGGCGAGCGAAGGCGATCTCTATCCGCTCTCTCACTATGAGGCGCTGCTGGCACCGGCGGCCGCGCGTGGCGTTCCCTGCCTCTGTACCAATCCCGACAAGGTGATGCTGACGAAGACGGGTACCGCCTTTGGTGCCGGTCGCATCGCCGACCTCTACGAAGAACTTGGCGGCAAGGTGCGCTGGATCGGCAAGCCCTTCGCCGACATCTACGCGCTCGCGCTCGACTTCCTCGGTCATCCCGATCCGACGCGGGTCTGTGCCATCGGCGACAGCATAGAGCATGACATCGCCGGTGCGGCGAATGCGGGGCTGCATTCCGTGCTGGTGATGACTGGGATCCTGGAACACGCCGTGGACGAGGAACGTCGCCGGCTCTTTGCCGAGCACGGCGCGTCTCCCGATTTCATCCTTCCGAAATTTCACTGGTAGCCGGGAGTAAGGTCGTGGCCTTCACGCTGTCGCTCAACACCAATCCGCTGGTCAACCGCTTCGCCGAGGCCGACGACCTGATCGACACCATCGCCGACCAGATCCGCATCGGCTACGTGCAGTTGACCCATGAATTCGTCAATCCCGGCTGGCCGGCGGCGACGATCGCCAAGACCCTCAGACAGTTTCGGCGGGCGCTTGATCGCACCGGCGTGAAGGTCACCTCGGGCATGACCGGGCCCTATGGCCGGCTCAACCATTTCGGCCATCCGGACCCGGATGTCCGACGATACTATGTCGACTGGTTCAAGACCTTTGCCGATATCTCCGCCGAACTCGGCGCGTCCGGCATGGGCACGCAGTTCGCGATCTTCACGCTGAAGGATTACGACGATCCGGCGCGGCGCGAGGAGATGATGCGGATCGCCATCGAATGCTGGCGCGAAGTGGCAGAGCACGGCAAGGCGGCGGGGCTCTCCTACGTCTTCTGGGAGCCGATGTCGGTCGGCCGCGAATTCGGCCACACGATCGAGGAATGCCGATCGCTCGACCGGCGGCTGGCCGAGGCCGATCTGCCGATTCCGATGAAGATGATGGTCGATATCGACCATGGCGACGTCACCTCGGACAATCCCGATGATATCGATCCCTATGCCTGGGCCGGGGCGTTCCCCGAGCGCTCGCCGATCATCCACATCAAGCAGTCGTCGATGAATAAGGGCGGCCACTGGCCGTTCACCGCCGCCTACAACAGGGACGGCCGCATCACGCCCGACAAGCTGATCGGCGCAGTCAAAGCCGGTGGCGGCACCGATAACGAGATCTGCCTGGAGCTTTCCTTCCGCGAGCGCGAGCCGACCGATCACAACGTGGTCGAGATGATCCGGGAGTCCGTCGAATTCTGGGAACCTTACATCGACACGGGCTTTAATCGCCCACAGAAATCACATTGAAATATCACAAAATCACACCATAGAAATTGAAATATCACAAATAGGTGTTATCTTCTCACGGTGAGCGCGGCCATGGCTGCGCGTGATCGGGACCGAGATGATGAAGCCGGAAGACAGGCGACAGGCGATCATGGATGTGCTGATGGAGGCCGGAGCGGCGTCCGTCGAAGACCTGTCCTTGCGCTTCGGCGTCAGCAAGATGACGGTGCATCGCGACCTCGACGACCTCGAACAGGCGGGCCTGCTGCGCAAGGTGCATGGTGGCGCCTCGATCCAGTCGAGCCCACAATTCGAAAGCGACTTCCGTTACCGTGAGAAGATCGCCACCGCCGAAAAGCGGCGGATCGCCGAATATGCGGCGGGGCTGATCGAGCCCGGGCAGAGCATCCTGATCGACGACAGCTCGACGACCGGCGCGATTGCCGAATGTATCCGCGACATTCGCCCGCTGACGGTCATCACCAACAATCTCGGCGTGATCACCAGCCTCTCGGGTGCGTCGGGCATCAATGTCATCGCGCTCGGTGGCCAGTACAGTAAGAAGTTCAATGGCTTCTTCGGCATCGTCACCGACGAGGCGCTGCGGTCGCTGCGCGTCGACATCGCCTTTCTCTCCAGCTCTGCGATCGAAGGGACGACGGCCTTCCACCAGGACCAGGAGGTGGTGCAGGCCAAGCGCCTGATGGTGAAGGCGGCCAAGCGCAAATACCTGCTGGTGGACCACGACAAATTCGGGCGCTCGGCGCTCCACTTCCTGACCGGGCTCGATGCCTTCGACGCGGTGCTGACCGGCGCCGAAGTGGCTGCCGAGCATGCAGCACCCCTCGAAGAGGCGGGCATCCGGCTGGTCAGGGTTGGCAATAGCAAGACATCGGAGAAAGCATGAACAAGTCCGGGCTCTGGGTCGGCACCAGCTGGAAGATGAACAAGACGCTCGCCGAGGCGATGGCCTTTGCCGAAGGCCTGGCTACGGCAGACGCAGCGCGCGACGAACGGATCCAGCGCTTCGTCATCCCGCCGTTCACGGCGGTGCGTGAGGTCAAGGCGCGGCTTGAAGGCGCCAGCGTCAAGGTCGGCGCGCAGAACATGCATTGGGACGATGCCGGCGCCTGGACCGGCGAGGTGTCGCCGCTGATGCTGAAGGATTGCAATCTCGACGTGGTCGAGTTGGGCCATAGCGAGCGGCGCGAACATTTCGGCGAGACGGATCGCACCGTCGGCCTGAAAACGGCGGCGGCCGTGCGCCATGGCCTGGTGCCGCTGATCTGCATCGGCGAGAAGTTGGCCGAGCGTGAGGCGGGCGAAGCGGACGCGGTGCTGAAGCGTCAGGTCGAGGGCGCTCTGGCGCTGCTCGAAGGCGAGGCGAAGAACGCGACCATCCTGCTTGCCTACGAGCCGGTCTGGGCGATCGGCGTCAACGGCATTCCCGCGACATCAGACTATGCCAACGAGCGCCACAAGCGCATCGCTGACGTCGCCGAAGCGGCGCTCGGCCGGCGCGTGCCGGTGCTCTACGGCGGCAGCGTCAATCCCGGCAATTGCGAAGAACTGATCACTGAGCCGCATATCGACGGCCTCTTCATCGGCCGCTCCGCCTGGGACGTCGCCGGCTATCTTGACATTCTGCAGCGTGTCGCAAAGGCGATCTGAGCCTTCGGCCGCGGCAGTTCCTGAAGAATGGAAAGGAACAATCATGAAGATTGCAATCGGGGCAGACAGCGCCGGCAAGCCCCTGCTGGACGTCATTGCCGCCCATCTCGCGGGCCGGGCCGACGTCGAAGTCGTGGACCTCAGCCAGTCCGGCTTTTACGCGGATCTCGCGCAGAAGTTGGCGCAGCAGGTCGTCGAGGGCAAGCACGACCGCGGCATCCTCTTCTGCGGTACCGGCATCGGCGTCTGCATCTCGGCCAACAAGGTGCCGGGCATCCGTGCAGCACTGACGCACGACACCTATTCGGCCGAGCGTGCGGCGAAGTCGAACAACGCCCAGATCATCACCATGGGTGCGCGGGTCATCGGGCCGGAGCTGGCGAAATCGATCGTCGACACCTGGCTCGCGTCCGAATTCGATCCGCAGGGCGCTTCGGCCGGCAACGTGCAAGCGATCGACCGTCTCGATGCTGCCAAGGCATAAAGAACATCGCGACGCCCGTTGATCCTCCCTCAGGCATCGTGACGAGACGCCCGGCAGAGATGCCGGGCGTTTTCATTTCTGGCGCGCACCACGCCTTGACGACGCTTCCGCAAATATTTGAATGTGCTTGCAGATGTCAGCAGGGACCTTATCGCATGAGCGAACCAACCTCGATTGAACCGCATCCGAGCGCTCATCACCACGTGGCCCGCATGAGCGGTCGCGATACGCTTGAGCATCACAGGACCGCGACGACACTCGAGCTTCTGTTCGACCTCACCTTCGTCATCGCCTTCAGCCTGGCTGCGTCGCAGCTTGCGCATCTCTTTGCCGAGGGCCATTTCACGGCGGGGCTGATGGGCTTCGGCTTTGCCACCTTTGCCATCTGCTGGGCCTGGATCAATTTCAGCTGGTTCGCATCGGCCTACGACACCGACGACTGGATCTTTCGCAGCGTCACCATGGTGCAGATGGTCGGCGTGCTGATCCTGGCAATCGGACTGCCGCCGATGTTCGAATCGATCGACAAGGGCGAGCACCTCAACAACGGCGTCATGGTGCTCGGCTATGTCGTCATGCGCGTGGCCATGGTCTTCCAGTGGCTGCGCGCCAGCCGGCAGAATCCTGCGCGGCGGCAAGCCTGCATGGCCTATGTGAAGGCGATCAGCGCCGCCCAGCTTGGCTGGATCGTACTGATCTTCTTCGACTTCTCCCTCGTCGTGACTTTTGCCATGGTCGTCGCGCTGACCGCGGTCGAGATGGTCGGCCCCTGCATCGCCGAGATGCGCTACGGCGGAACGCCCTGGCACGCGCATCACATCGCCGAGCGTTACGGGCTGCTGGCGATCATCGCGCTCGGGGAGGGGGTGGTCGGCACGGTCGCCTCGATCTCCGCGGTCGTCGACGGCGATGGCTGGAACCTTGACGTTGCTCTTGTCTGCCTGGCGGGCACCGGGCTCACCTTCGGCATGTGGTGGATCTATTTTCTGCTGCCGAGCGCCGAGGTCCTGCACCATCACCGCCTCAAGCGGTCCTTCGTCTGGGGCTATGGCCACATCCCGATCTTCGCCTCGATCGTGGCCACCGGCGCCAGGCTGCATGTGGCGGCTTATTATATCGAGCACAAGGCCCATATCAGTTCGGTGGCGACCGTGCTGACCGTTGCCGTCCCCGTCGCGCTCTATATCGGGCTGCTCTACGCAATGTACGCCTATCTGCTGCGACAGACGGACCGGCTGCATCTCTGGCTGCTCTTCGGCACGGCGCTGGTGCTGGCCGCGTCCGTCGTTGCGGCGATGGCCTGGCTCGATATGGCGATGTGCCTGATCATCCTGATGTTCGCGCCCGTCGTCACCATCGTCGGCTACGAGGCCGGTGGCCACCGTCACCGGATGGCGGCGCTGGAGCGCAGCCTGCAGGACGGCGAGGCGGCGCGGTAGGCGCGAATTTGAGAGTCGAGACAGGGGCTTATCGGCTGGGGCTGTCGGCTTGAATCAGGTGGCTCACAAGTTGATTCAACGGGAGTGCTTGTGGCGTTCCGGGGGGCTGCGAGTTCGGCATGATCTGAGAGCAATTCTGCCCCTCACCCTAACCCTCTCCCCGCAGGCGGGGAGAGGGGACGAGAGCTCTCGCTGGCGGGATGGCTCTGATTGACCTCAGGGGGGCCGGCCGTTCTCGAGAGAGGATGAGTTTGGGTGACAAGGAGCCACGCGTGTCCTTCTCCCCGCAAGCGGGGAGAAGGTGGCGGCAGCCGGATGAGGGGGAGCGCGCTTACGGCGCACCCGCCAGGCAGGCTCACTTCGGAGCCGCAGACGATCAGGCGTTGACCAGCGCCAGCTTGGCGCGGGCATCCAAAATCTGCGAGCAGGCGTTGGCGGCTTCCGTGCCCTTGGTGACGAAGTGTTCGCGGAAGAAGGCAATGAGCGGTTCGCTTTCCTGGAAATTGTGCGGCGTCAGTACGGCCGAAAGCACCGGCACATTGGTGTCGAGCTGCACGCGCATCATGCCGTCGAGCACGGTGCCGGCGACGAAGTCGTGGCGGTAGATGCCGCCGTCGACGACGAAGGCGGTGCCGAGGATCGCGGCGTAGCGGCCGGTCTTTGCCAGCGTCTGCGCATGCAGCGGGATTTCGAGCGCGCCCGGCACATCGAAGATCTCAACGTCGGCAGCCGAACCGCCGAGCTTCGTCCATTGCGCGACGAAGGCATCGACGCAGCGGTCGACGATATCGGCATGCCAGCGGGCACGGACGATCGCGATCTTGGCGGCGGGGTGGGAAAAAATGGTCATGGTCTCAAGCCTTTCAGGGTTTGGCGTTTCCAATGATCCCGTCGGGCGAACATGCATGCGCGCGAGGTCCCGTCGCTGGGCCCACGTTCCTGCTTGCTCTCTTCCATCCGGACTGTGACCGTCGGCTCCGGAATTCGACCGGATCTGCTGACCTCTGGAGCGTAAGCTCCAGAGCGCTCGCGGGCTTCGGCCTTTCGGCCGCTACCGCCGGTGGGGAATTTCGCCCCGCCCTGAGAACAACGCGACTATATAGTCCGCCTGCGAGCGATCAAACGCACGGCGCGACGAAAAGAGGGGAAATCACGACAGATTTTTGCATGTCCGGCCGGAGCGCGAGAAACTCTTTCTCGTTCCGGTATTTTCGCGCTGGCTGCGGCCGACTTTATCTGCAGGGCGATCAGCTGTCGGGGATCGATGCATCACCTGTGGAAAGGTCGAATAACAAGCGCGAGATATCAACGGTTCCTCACCTGGGGATGAGAACCCAGAAACCACTCGCGCCCAGGACGATTCATAGTTAGTGCGAAGCAGAAGCAGCCTTCATCAATTTTTCTTTTGGTGACAGAAAGGCGCTCCGATTGGCAAAACTCCCCACGAAACCCGACAGTGAGCACCTCAAGCTGAAGCTTTGGGTTCTTGAGGCATCCGCGATTGGGCGGTATCCCATCACGTGTGTCTTTGTCATCGCCTTGCTGTTTATGGGTGGCAAGGCGTTTGGGATTTGGTGAAGCGCTATCCGCGCAGATCGTCGTCTTCCGCGGTAACCGCGCGTCCGGCCCAGTGGAGGAGGGCATCCCGGTCGTCGAGGCAGTCGACAGGCGCTTCGTAGAAGCGATGCACGACCACGGTCTTGCCGCCCTTCTCATAGGTGAACGGCTGGCAACCCTCTGATATCAGCGCGTCTTTCAGCGCCTGATCAACCCTGAAATAGAGGCGGTCCTTGATGCTGACGGCAAAGCGCTTGTCTGCGACGACGTAGGCCCAGCCGCCGAAGAAGCGGTCAATCTGAACAGGCCCGAGATCGGAGAGTTCATCCTGGATATGCCTGACGAAGGCACTTGGTTCAGCCTTGGCCATGATTGCAACCTCGCGGGTCTCCGGCAATGGTGCAACGAACCGCTGCATACTCGCTGGCGCCCTGCGCGCCAGCGTTCATCGGTCTTCTGCAAGGCCTACTCGCGAATAACGAGCAGGTCCTTGGCGGCGAAGCGCAGGGTGACGTTGTCGCCCGAGACCGGCGGGGTTACGCCCGGATTGTTGAACATGTCGAAGGAGATGACATCGCCGCCGACGCGAAGCCGCGTGCGGATGACCGAGCCGAGGAAGCTCGTCGAGACGACCTCGCCGGCAAGCGCCGTATCGCCTTGCGCCCCTTCGGCAATCGAGCCCGCTTCAGGGCGCAACGCCAGCGAGATGCTGTCGCCACCCTTCATGCCGGCAATCGGGTCTTTCAGAGCCACCTGCTGGTTGCCGATCGTTACGGCGCCCGAGGCCGGATCCGCGACCTTGCCCTCGATGATGTTCAGCGTGCCGACGAAGGAAGCGACGAAGCGCGTTGACGGCGTGTTGTAGATCTCGAAGGGGGTGCCGATCTGGTCGGCACGTCCGGCATTCATGACGACGATACGATCGGAGATCGACAGCGCCTCTTCCTGGTCGTGGGTGACGAAGACCGTGGTGATGCCGAGCTGCTGCTGGATCTGCCGGATTTCTTCGCGCAGCGACACGCGGATCTTGGCGTCGAGCGCCG
Source organism: Ensifer sp. 22521 (assembly GCF_052044795.1). Classification (NCBI taxonomy): domain Bacteria; kingdom Pseudomonadati; phylum Pseudomonadota; class Alphaproteobacteria; order Hyphomicrobiales; family Rhizobiaceae; genus Ensifer; species Ensifer sp. 22521. The sequence continues at coordinate 30,121 of NZ_JBQENM010000020.1, read as the reverse complement.
AAAGCGGCTCGTCGAGCAGCAGCACCTGCGGCTTGACCGCAATGGCGCGGGCAAGCGCCACGCGCTGCTGCTGGCCGCCGGAGAGCTGGTAGGGGAAGCGGTCCGCCAGGTGCTCGAGCTTGATCAGCCCGAGCATCTGCTTCACCCGTGCGTCGATCTCCGACTTGTCAGTGCCTGCGACCTTGAGGCCGAAGGCAACGTTGTCATGCACGTTCATGTTCGGAAACAGCGCATAGGCCTGAAACACCATGCCGATGTTGCGCTGGTTGGGTTTCAACGACCCTTGGTCCTTGCCGTTGATCACGATAGAGCCGGCGGAGGGTGTCTCGAAGCCGGCGATCATGCGCAGGACGGTCGTCTTGCCGCAGCCGGACGGACCCAGGAAGGAGACGAATTCGCCCTTCTCGATGTCCATGTCGAAATCGTGCACGACGTGAACAGGGCCGAAGGACTTCTTGATGCTGGTGAGTGACAGAAAACTCATGGGTGCGGTCCTCAGGCCTTGGGAGGCGCGCTTTTTTGGAAGCGCGAGACGAGCTGGATGAGGCCGAGGCAGCCCCAGGTGATGCCGAATGCGATAACGGCGAGTGCGGCAGGCTCATAGGCGCGGTTGGCGCCCAAGAGCTGCATGTACGGGCCGAAGGCCGGGCGGTTCAGAAGTGCCGCCATGGTGAACTCGCCGATGACGATGGCAAAGGTCAGGAAGGCGCCTGAAAGCACCGCGACGAGCACGTTCGGCAGAATGATCTTGGCGAGGATCGTGGCCCATCCGGCGCCGAGGCTCTGGGCGGCTTCGGTCAGGGTGGCGACGTCGATGGTGCGAAGGCCGGTGTCGACCGCGCGGTACATGTAGGGCAGAGCGAGCGTCGCGTAGCCGAACATCAGGAGGATGTTGGTCCCCGTCAGCGAGCCCGTCAGCGGCAGCCAGCTCGAGGTGTTGTAGAGCCGGATATAGCCGAAGACGATGACGATCGCCGGGATAACGAGCGGCAGAAGCGTGATGAACTCGATATAGGGGCGCAGCCGCGGCAGCTTCAGCCGGACCCAATAGGCGGTAGGTACGACGAGCAGCACGCCGAAGACGATGGTGAACAGCGCCTGCAGCACCGAATAGCTGAAGGTTTCCTGGAAGCGCGGATCGGCGAAAACCTTCTGATAGGCGTCGAAGGAATATTCGCCGCGGCGCATCTTCAAGGAGAAGTTGGTCATGCCGATGAGCGGCAGGGTGAAATAGAGGAGGCCGAAAACGAGGGCCCCCCAGGCCCAGATCTTCTTCATTTCAGCCACCTTTCGCTGCGGCCGCGCAGCCAGATGTAGATCGCGTTGGCAATGCCGGTGACGACGATCATGCCGAAGGCGAGCGCATAGCCGAGATGCGGATTGCCGAGCACGTCGCCGCGGATCTGGGCGAACAGCAGGATCGGCACGATCGACAGCGACGAGCCGGTGAGCGCGATCGCGGTCGCAACGGCGCCGAAGGCATTGGCGAAGAGCAGCGCCAGCGTGCCGAGCAGCGAGGGAAGCAGGATCGGGAAGGCGACCATGCGCCAGTACTGCAGGCCGGTGGCACCGAGGATTTCGGCGGCCTCGCGCCATTCGCGCTTCAGGCCGTCGAGCGCCGGCGTGATGATGAGGATCATCAGCGGGATCTGGAAAAAGAGGTAGGTGACTGTCAGCCCCCAGAAGGACAGGAGATTGAAGCCGAGCATTCTGAGGTCGAGACCGAAGTTCGAGCGCAGGAACACCGTAACGATGCCGACCGGGCCGAGGGTAGCGAGAAAGGCGAAGGCGAGCGGCACACCGGCAAAGTTGGAGGCAACGCCGGAAAAGGTCAGAAGCGGCCCGCGGATGCCCTTCGGCAAGCCGCCGAAGACAATGGCCGAGGCCATGGCAAAGCCAATCAGGCAGCCGAGGAGCGCCGAGGCTATGCTGATCTTGATCGAGATCCAGTAGGCCGCAAGGATCGAGGGCGTGAACAGGCCACGGATGTTCTCGAACGTGAAGCTGCCATCCGGTGTCTGAAAGGCGCCGACCACGATCTTTGCCGTCGGCAATATCAGAAACAGCGTCACAAAGGCGGCAAAGGGCAGAATGCCCAGCCAGTGAAGCGGTAGGCGACGCGCCGGCGGGCTGGCGTCGGGTTTAGCAGATGACATTCCGTTCGCGCCCCTGAAACCGCGTTATCGACGCGGGCGTTATTGATACTTGCAAGTTAGAGCGGGGTGCGGGCTGAAACCCGCGCACATTTTTCCTCATTCCGCTCCAAAGACTTGAATTCCTTACGAATAACTTATGTCGCCCCGGCCGGAAAACCGGCCGAGGCGACATGTCTGTGGAAAGACTTACTGAACGTTCGCGCCGACGACGGAATCCCAGCCGCCGGTGACGGCAGCCTTGTTGGCATCGACTTCTTCGAGCGTCGGGAAGTAGGCCTTTTCATAAGACGCTGCCGGCGGCAGGGCGTCGATCAGTGCCTGCGGAACCTTGCCGGCCTTGACCATCGCGTTGAAGCGGGTCGGGTGGCAGAAGCCCTTGAGCCAGCCGAGCTGACCTTCGTCGGAATAGAGGTGCTCCATCCACAGCTTCGCTGCGTTCGGGTGCGGCGCGTAGGCCGAGATGCCCTGAACGTAGACGCCGGCGAGAACTCCGCTGGCCGGAACGACGACTTCGGTCGGCGGGTTGCCGTTGAGGGTCTTGGCCCAGCCGAGCGCGTTGTAGTCCCAGGCAACGATGATCGGGGTCGAGCCCTGGGCGAGCGTACCGGACTTGCCGATGACCGGAACGAAGTTGCCGGCCTTGTTGAGTTCGGCGAAGTAGCCGAGGCCAGCTTCACCGGCTTCCTTGCCCGACTTCGCACCCTTGGCGAGACCGGCGGCGAGAACGCCGAGGATCGCCTGGTTCGACGCGCGCGGATCGCCGGCGAGAGCGACCTGACCGGCATATTCCGGCTTCAGGAGATCAGCCCAGTCCTTCGGAGCGGTCTGGACAAGGTCCTTGTTCACGAGGAACGACATCACGCCGTAATAGTCGCCGTACCAGTAGCCTTCGGCGTCCTTGACGCTGTCCGGGATCTCGTCCCAGGTGGAAACCTTGTAGGGCTGCAGCAGGCCTTCGGCCTTCATCTGCGGGCCGAAGGCGAGACCGACGTCGACGACGTCAGGGGCCTGCGGACCCTTGTTGTCCTTGTTGGCCTTGACGGCTTCGACTTCGTCAGCCGAGCCCGCGTCCGGGTTCAGTTCGTTGACCTGGATTTCCGGATACTTGGCCTTGAAGGAGGCGATGACGTCGCCATAGCCGCACCAGTCGTGGGGCAGGGCGACGGTGGTCAGCATGCCTTCCTTCTTGGCGGCTTCGATGAGTTCGGCGCTCGGCTCGGCGGCGGCGATTGCTGTCGTCGCCAGGAAAACGGCGGTGGAAAGCGAAAGCAGGCGATGGGTTCTTGAAATCACTGGTGTTCTCCTTATGGGTTTAGTCAAATTCGTGGGGTATTCAGTCGATTTCGGCTAGGCTGTTAAAGAGATGCCATGAAAGTAATGTGACAGCGGTTTATCCGTTCGCGCCGCCTATGTCGTTGGAAGAACATTTCTTTTTCTGGCGGGGTGGCTCACTGTCGCACAACTGTATGAAATTCCGTGAACGGGTCGGCGAGCACTCCTAGACGGGTTTGCGAAAGATGCGGGTGGAATCGAAAAGGCCTTCGAGCGTTTTCATTCGATCCCGGGTTTCCTCCCAGTTCGAACTTTGCACCGCCTCGATCAGAGCCTCGATCAAGAACAGGATCACCACCGAGCTGTCCCAGGCCGACGGTACTTCGATCTGCGAGCGGAACACGCGGGAGGCGGATTTGGCGACCGGCGAAGTCCAGCGATCGGTGAAGAGGATGATCTCGACGCCACGCTCGCGGGCGGATGTGGCGAGCGTCGCCATCTCCTGCTCGTAGCGGCGAATGTCGAACAGAATCAAGACGTCGCCCTGGCGCATATCGAGCACGTAGTGCGGCCAGGCGCTGGCGTTGGAGGCGATCTCGGTGACACCCGGACGAATGACCTGAAGATGGGTGAAGAGATAGTCGGCAAGCGCATGGGTGATGCGGCCTCCGAGCAGATAGATGCTGCGCTTGCGGTCGGCGATGAGGGCGGCGGCCTCGTCGAATTCCCGTGGATCGATCTGGGTCAGCGTCTCGCGCAGATTGCTGGTGATCGCGTCGGCGAAGCGGTTGAGCGTGTGGGTTCCCGGCGCATTGGCGGCCCAGCGGTCGTGCTTGGTGATCGGATTGGAGATCGTCGCTTCCAGTTCCTGGTGCAGCCGCGCCTGGAAATCCGGAAAGCCGCGGAAGCCGAGCTTCTGCACCATGCGCGCGACGGTCGGAGTCGATACGCCGGCGTTCTCGGCGACCGTGGTGATCGAGCCGAGTCCCGATACGGGATAATTGTCGAGAAGTGTCTCCGCCAGTTGCTTCTCCGCGCGGGTCAGCGCGGTGAAGTGGGCATTGATCACATCCGACACCGTCGTCGATGTCGCCTTGCTGCTCAAAATGTCTCCCCTGAACCGATCTAGAGCCGGTTTGTGACAGATTAAACATCGCTGTCACAATTGGAGTCAATCGCAATTTTGAAGAGATCGTTTCAGATTTCGATTGACACTCGCCAATCTCTGAAGAATTCTTTTCATTAACGAACGTCTAACGGGCAAAAGGGGATGCCGGTGTTGACGCGACTTTTGACCGAAGCAGATGGCGATCCGGTTGCGATCGAAAACGCCACAGGGAAGGGCGATATCGTGCTCGTCTGCGAGCACGCCTCGCGCCGGGTTCCGGAGCGCCTTGGTACGCTCGGGCTTACGGAGCAGGCGCTCGAAAGTCATATCGCCTGGGACCCGGGCGCGCTCGCCGTCGCCAAGCTTCTCGCCGCCAAGCTCGATGCGGCGTTGATCTACCAGCGCTTCTCGCGGCTTGCCTATGATTGCAACCGTCCGCCCGAGGCGGAGGCGGCGATGCCGGTTCTGAGCGAAGTTTACGAGATCCCGGGAAACCGGACGATGACAGACGATGAGCGGCAGGCGCGGGTCGATGAGATCTATCGCCCGTTTCACGATTCGGTCGCGCGCTTCGTTTCCGCGCGCAAGGCCGCCGGCAGGCCGCCGATCCTGGTGACGATGCATAGCTTTACGCCCGTCTATTTCGGCAAGCCGCGGGCCGTCGAGGTCGGTATCCTACACGATGCGGACAGCCGCCTTGCCGACCACATGCTGGCGGTGGCGACGAAGGGGCAGGTCGCCTACGACATCCGCCGCAACGAGCCCTATGGCCCGGCCGACGGCGTTACTCACAGTCTGATTGAATACGGCGTCCTCAACGGACTGCCGAATGTGATGATCGAGATCCGCAACGATCTCATTCGCAATGACATCGGCCAAAGGGTCATGGCCGACTATCTGGAAGGATTGCTGCGCAAAGGCGCAGCGGCACTTTCAGCACAATAAAAGACCCTGGGGAGCGGCTTGGCCGCGGTCCTGTGCCGGCTCGCCGGGACAGGTGGTTGATGGGACCCAGCCGCAATGGGGCGGCCTGGTCTGAAGAAATCAGGGGAAGAAAAATGTCAGACTACAGCGACTTGGACAAAAAGCAGGACATGAGTGTCTTGCACTCGATGGGCTACGCCCAGGAGCTCGAGCGGCGCATGAGCCAGTTCTCGAACTTCGCGGTGTCGTTCTCGATCATCTGCATTCTCTCCGGCGGCATCAATTCGCTCGCCCAGGCGACCGCCGGCGCAGGGGGCGCCGCGATCGGCATCGGCTGGCCGCTTGGCTGCTTCATTTCCTTGGTCTTTGCGGTCGCCATGGCGCAGATCAGCTCGGCCTATCCGACGGCCGGCGGCCTCTACCACTGGGGTTCGATCCTTGGTAACCGCTTTACCGGCTGGGTGACCGCCTGGTTCAACCTGCTCGGTCTCGTCACCGTTCTCGGCGCGATCAACGTCGGCACCTATTACTTCTTCATGGGTTCCTTCGGCACGCCCTATTTCGCGCTGGAGGACACAACCACTACCCGCATCGTCTTCCTGGCGATCATCACCGGCGCACAGGCGCTCGTGAACCACATGGGCATCGGGCTCACCGCCAAGCTCACCGATTTCTCCGGCTACCTGATCTTCGCAACTGCGATCCTGCTTGCCGTCGTTTGCCTCGCGGCCGCCGACAGCTACGACATCGCAAGGCTCTTCACCTTCTCCAACTATTCCGGTGAAGCCGGCGGCAACGTCTGGCCGCAGACGTCGGGCACCTGGGTGTTCCTGCTCGGCCTTCTGCTGCCGATCTACACGATCACCGGCTACGACGCTTCTGCCCACACCTCGGAAGAAACCGTCAAGGCGGCGGAATCCGTGCCGCGCGGTATGGTTTCTTCCGTGCTCTGGTCGGCGCTCTTCGGCTACATCATGCTGTGCGCCTTCGTGCTGATGATCCCGAACATGGACGAAGCTGCCAAGCAGGGCTGGAACGTGTTCTTCTGGGCGATGGACGCCCAAGTCAACCCGGTCATAAAGGACATCCTCTATCTCGCCATCCTCGTCAGCCAGTGGCTGTGCGGCCTGGCGACGGTGACCTCGGTATCACGCATGATCTTCGCCTTCTCGCGTGACGGCGGTCTGCCGGCCTCCAGGGCGCTCGCCAAGGTCAGCCCGACCCACCGGTCGCCGGTTGCGGCGATCTGGACCGGCTCGATCCTCTCGGTCCTGTTCGTCTGGGGCTCGTCGCTCGTGTCGATCGGCGAAACGCCGGTTTATACGATCGTCGTCTCGTGCACGGTCATCTTCCTGTTCTTCTCCTTCGCGATCCCGATCACGCTCGGCCTTTTCGCCTGGGGAACCTCGAAGTGGGATAAAATGGGCCCGTGGAACCTGGGCGAGGCGATGTTCAAACTCTTCGCGGTTCTGTCGATCATCGCCATGGTGCTGATCTTCGTTCTCGGTATCCAACCGCCGAACGACTGGGCGCTCTACATCACCGTGGGCTTCCTGGTGCTGACGGCTCTGATCTGGTTCGGCTTCGAAACCCGCCGCTTCCGCGGCCCGCCGATCGGCGACGAAGTGGCGCGCCGCCAGGCCGAGATTGCCGCTGCCGAAAAGGCCGTCGGCGAAGTCTGAACACCAACAAAATGGGCGGGAGCGCGACCGCGACTTCCGCCTTTTCTTTTCCGGAGCTTGTCCGGTTACTTGAACGGATCACGTCCACGCGGCCCAAAAATATCGTGACCCAAGGGAACGGCCGCGTGACCAAACATGGGATGGAAGTTGATGAGCTATACGTTTGATGAGTTGAAGGAAGACGTCGCCGCCGGGCGCATCGATACGGTTCTCGCCTGCCAGGTCGACATGCAGGGCCGGCTGATGGGCAAGCGCTTCCACGCGCAGTTCTTCGTCGACGGCGCCTGGAAGGAAACGCATAGCTGCAACTATCTGCTTGCGACCGACATGGAGATGGAGACCGTTCCCGGCTACAAGGCGACGAGCTGGGAGAAGGGCTACGGCGACTATACGATGAAGCCGGACCTTTCGACACTTCGCCGCATTCCCTGGCTCGAAGGCACGGCGCTCGTGCTTTGCGACATGCTCGACCATCACACCCACGAGGAAGTGCCGCACTCGCCGCGCGCGATCCTGAAGAAGCAGGTGGCGCGGCTCGAGAAGATGGGGCTCAAGGCCTACATGGCGAGCGAGCTCGAATTCTTCCTGTTCGACCAGTCCTACGACGATGCCCGCCAATCCGGCTATCGCGACCTGCAACTCGTCAGCGGCTACAACGAGGACTACCACATCTTCCAGACCACCAAGGAAGAAGATGTGATGCGGGCGATCCGCAACGGCCTGCAGGGCGCCGGCATCCCGGTCGAAAATTCCAAGGGCGAGGCGTCGGCCGGGCAGGAAGAGATCAACGTGCGTTATGCCGACGCGCTGACAATGGCCGACCGGCACGCGATCATCAAGAATGGCTGCAAGGAGATCGCCTGGTCGCGCGGCAAGGCCATCACCTTCCTCGCCAAGTGGAATTATTCGGCCGCCGGCTCCTCCTCGCATATCCACCAGTCGCTCTGGAGTGCCGACGGCAAGACCTCGAAATTCTTCGACGAGAGCGGCAAATACGGCATGTCGGAGATGATGCGCCACTATGTGGCGGGGCTGCTCACCCATGCGAGCGAGATCACCTATTTCCTTGCGCCCTACATCAACTCCTACAAGCGCTTCATGGCCGGCACCTTCGCGCCGACCAAGGCGGTCTGGAGCAAGGATAACCGCACCGCCGGCTATCGCCTTTGCGGCGAGGACACCAAGGCGATCCGCATCGAATGCCGCGTCGGTGGCTCCGATCTCAATCCCTATCTCGCTTTCGCGGCTTTGATCGCCGCCGGCATTTCCGGTATCGAAAACAAGATGGAACTGGAAGCGCCCTTCGTCGGCGACGCCTATGGCGGCAAGGACGTGCGCGAGATCCCGCGCACGCTCAGAGACGCGACGGCGGCGCTTAGCGAATCCAAGATGCTGCGCGACGCCTTTGGTGATGAGGTCATCGAGCACTACGCGCGGGCCGGGCACTGGGAACAGGAAGAATATGACCGCCGCGTCACCGATTGGGAGGTCGCACGCGGTTTCGAACGGGCCTGATCCTGGTCCCTATCTCTCACACGGTGGCCGATCCTGGCAGGGTCGGCCACCGCATCATTCGCAATGAAAGCAGGAAAACGATCATGAGCATGATCAAGTGCATTTCGCCCGTGAACGGCGAAGTCTACGCGGAACGCCCGGCGATGCCGCTGGAGCTGGCAAAACAGGTGGTTTCCCGCGCCCGCCAGGCGCAGAAGGCCTGGGCGCGCCGTCCGCTCGACGAGCGCGTCAACCTGGTGCTATCAGGTGTCGCCCGCCTCAATGAAATGGTCGACGAGGTGGTGCCGGAGCTTGCCTGGCAGATGGGCCGGCCGGTGCGCTACGGCGGCGAGTTCAAAGGCTTCAACGAGCGCTCGAACTATGTCGCCACGATCGCCGCCGATGCGCTGAAGCCGCTGGTGATCGAGGAGAGCGACCGCTTCGAGCGCCGCATCGCGCGCGAGCCGCATGGCGTCGTCTTCGTCGTCGCGCCGTGGAACTATCCTTACATGACCGCGATCAACACGGTCGCCCCGGCGCTGATGGCCGGCAACACCGTCATCATCAAACATGCAAGTCAGACGATCCTCGTCGGCGAGCGCATGGTGCGCGCCTTCGTCGAGGCCGGCGTTCCCGCCGACGTCTTCCAGAACATCTTCCTCGACCATGAGACATCAGCGGCGCTGATTGCTGCCAAGAGCTTCGATTTCGTCAACTTCACCGGTTCGGTCGAAGGCGGCCGGTCGATCGAGCGCGCGGCCGCTGGCACCTTCACCGGGCTCGGGCTCGAACTCGGCGGCAAGGATCCGGGCTACGTCATGGAAGACGCGGATCTCGACGCGGCCGTCGACACGCTGATGGACGGCGCCACCTACAATTCCGGCCAGTGCTGCTGCGGCATCGAGCGCATTTACGTGCATGAAAAGCTCTATGACGCCTTCGTCGAGAAGTCGGTCGCCTGGGTTTCCAACTACAAGCTCGGCAACCCGCTCGATCCGGAAACGACGCTTGGGCCGATGGCGAACAAGCGCTTCGCCGCGACCGTGCGCGAGCAGATCGCCGATGCGGTTGCCAAGGGCGCCAAGGCTCTCATCGACCCGAAGCTGTTCCCGCAGGATGACGGTGGCGCCTATCTCGCGCCGCAGATCCTTACCAATGTCGATCACTCCATGGCCTTCATGCGCGAAGAGACCTTCGGTCCGGCCGTCGGCATCATGAAGGTGAAGAGCGACAGCCAGGCGATCGAGCTGATGAACGACAGCCAGTACGGTCTGACAGCATCGCTCTGGACCAAGGATGCCGAGCGCGCCGCGCGCATCGGCGCTGACATCGAGACCGGCACGGTGTTCATGAACCGCGCCGACTATCTCGACCCGGCGCTTTGCTGGACCGGCGTCAAGGAAACGGGCCGTGGCGGCTCGCTCTCGGTCATCGGCTTCCAGAACCTTACCCGTCCGAAATCCTACCATCTGAAGAAAGTCACCGCATGACCATCACCGCCAACTGGAGCTATCCGACCGCCATCAAGTTTGGTGCCGGCCGGATCAAGGAGCTTGCCGACCATTGCAAGGCGGTCGGCATGAAGAAGCCGCTTCTGATCACCGACCGGGGCCTCGCGCCGATGGCGATCACCCAGAACGCGCTCGACATCCTCGCAGCCGCCGATCTCGGTAGGGCGATCTTCGCCGACGTCGATCCGAACCCGAATGACGTCAACCTTGAAGCCGGCGTCAAGGCGTTCAAGGACGGCGGCCACGACGGTGTCGTCGCCTTCGGCGGCGGCTCGGGCCTCGATCTCGGCAAGTGCGTCGCCTTCATGGCCGGCCAGAGCCGCCCCGTCTGGGATTTCGAGGACATCGGCGACTGGTGGACACGCGCGAGCGTCGAGGGCATCGCGCCGATCGTCGCCGTGCCGACGACGGCCGGCACCGGCTCGGAAGTCGGACGCGCCAGCGTCATCACCAATTCCGCAAGCCACGTGAAGAAGGTGATCTTCCATCCGAAGTTCCTGCCGGCAGTGACGATCTGCGACCCGGAACTGACGGTCGGCATGCCGAAGGTGATCACCGCCGGCACCGGCATGGACGCCTTCGCCCATTGCCTGGAAGCCTATTCCTCGCCCTTCTACCATCCGATGTCGGCCGGCATCGCGCTCGAAGGCATGCGGTTGGTGAAAGAGTATCTGCCGCGCGCCTACAAGGACGGCACGGACATTGAGGCCCGCGCCAACATGATGAGTGCGGCTGCCATGGGTGCCGTCGCCTTCCAGAAGGGCCTCGGCGCCATTCACTCGCTGTCGCATCCGGTCGGCGCGATCTACAACACCCACCACGGCATGACCAATGCGGTGGTGATGCCGCCGGTGCTGCGCTTCAACCGCCCGACGATTGAGGACAAGATCGTGCGCGCCGCCGCCTATCTCGGCATTTCCGGCGGTTTCGACGGTTTCTACGACTACGTGCTGAAGCTGCGCGAGGAACTCGGCGTTCCGGATAAGCTGTCGGCACTCGGCGTCGGTACGGACCGCATCGACGAAATGTCGGAGATGGCGATCGTCGACCCGACGGCGGGCGGCAACCCGGTCGAACTGACGCTGGATGCCGCGAAGAAACTCTTCCGCGAGTGCATCTGACATAGTGTTGCTGGCGCCTCGCCCGGGTGAGGCGCCAGATCCCCCTTAGTTTAGAGGGATCGAAAATACCACTTGCCATTGCAGCCGATTTGTACCTAATTGTCACGGAACTGTCACGATTTGGTTCGCTGGAAGTGCGTCCTTCACAGTTCGTTTACCGCGATCTGAAACGCTTCCATTAGGGTATGCGTATGTTTCGGCCCGGAACCAAGGGCCGCGGTGAGTTAGGGTCGAGCAATGGCGATTATATCCCTCGCGAATGCGAAGGGGGGAGCTGGCAAGACGACGGCGGCGTTGCTGCTCGCCAGCGAGCTTGTCCGGCGCGGCGACCGGGTTGCGGTTCTCGATTGCGACCAGCTCGCCTGCATGGCCGACTGGTTTAGGCACGGTCGAAGCGACAGCAATCTCTCCGTCATCTCCGGTGTCACCACGACGACCCTTAGCGACCACCTCAGACGGCTGCGAGGTTGCGTCGAGCATGTGGTCATCGACCTCTCGGGAGCGGCCGACGTGCTGGTTGCGCTTGCGATCGGTCTTTCAGACCTGACGCTGATCCCGGTTCAGGGCTGCGTCATGGATGCGCGCGGTGCCACGCAGGTGCTCGAGCTGATCCGCTATATCGAGAACAATGCGCACGCCAATATCAACCATGCGGTGCTGTTGACGCGGGTCAATGCCATCGTGACGACGCGGGCGATGCGCAAGGTCAAGCTGATGCTGGCCGAATGCAAGATCCGCCTCGTCGATACGCCGCTGGTAGAACGCACGGCTTTCCGCGAACTGTTCGAGCAGGGCGATACGCTCTATTCGCTCGATGCTGCCAGGGTCAGCAATCTGGCAAAGGCCCAGGCCAATGCCCGCGCCTTTGCCGATGACGTGCTGAGGCTGCTCAACCCGGCCGGAGAAGCAATGCGGCACGGTCCGTTCTCGTCGATGTGCTACCGCTCGGAGCGGACGGCGGACCCGGTCGTACTGCCGGCCTGAGAGCCGGAACCTCTGCTGTTTTGATCTTCATTGCAGCGTGCCGCCGGTCTTCCGGCCGCGTGACTGTCAGGTTTCACGTTCGTGCGTTACCAATTCGTTAACCATGTTCTGAAAGGTTTCGTTAAGAAGCGAACCACCGGCCGTGGCCGTCGGGTTCAGCGCGGAACACGCACAGAATGAGGAATATCATGGCGGTCATCACTTTCGCCAATGCAAAGGGCGGCGCGGGCAAGACGACGGCAGCGCTGATCCTGTCGACGGAGCTGGCAAGGCAAGGACATCGTGTCGTGGTTCTCGATGCCGATCCGCAGCGCTGGATCACAAGCTGGGCCGAAGCTTCCGGCCACATCGCCAATCTCACGGTCATCTCGCATATCACGCCCGGCTCGCTCGAATGTCATATCCGCGAGATGAAGGACGAGGCGGATTACATCGTCATCGATCTCGCGGGCGCGAAAGACCAAATTGTCGCACTGGCGCTGGCCATTTCCGATCAGGTGCTGATCCCGGTGCAGGGCTGCGCCATGGACGCGCGCGGCGCGGCGCAGATCCTCGAACTCATCCGCCAGATCGAGGATCGGTCCAAGCAACGCATCAACCATTCGGTCGTGCTCACCCGCGTCAATTCGCTTGTCACCACGCGCGCGCTGCAGACGATCAAGGCCATGCTTGCAGAACGCGGCGTCTCGGTGCTCGATACGCCGATCGTCGAACGCGCCGCCTATCGCGAGATCTTCGACTGCGGCGGCACGCTGCAGACGATGGATCCGACCCGTGTCAGCAACCTCGACAAGGCGCGCGAAAACGCGTTTGCGCTGGCAAAGGAAGTGCAGTCGCTGTTGCCGGTCAAGGCGCGCCGTTCCTGGGCCGCACGCATTCCGTCCTGGGCGTCGCGCAACGCCGCCTGATCTTTTCCTCGAATTGTTCCCTTTCAACCGGAATTGACGTTCGTCAGTTCCGGTTGAATCCTGTTTCAGCACTCGCGAAATAGCTGTCGCCCGTAAGGCTTCCTTTACCCTAGGCTTCTAACAGTGGCCAAGGACACAGCTTGCCCCTCGCGATCACCGCAATCGGCAATCGGCCGCCATGACTGCGGCGATGATCTCAGACGCCTACAGCGCCGCGCGTCTTATCAGACGCGCAAAGGTCGCTGTAGCACTTTGAAGTGCTGCATGTTTTTGTCCTTTAATCGAATACGATTAAAGGAAACATGCAGTGCGCCGTCGATCCTGTCTCCATGATCCACAACAGCGCCGCGCCCAACCAAAGGTGCCAAGGTCGTTGTATCACTTCGAACTGCTGCGTGTTTTCGTCCCCAGATCGAAAAAACATGCGGCAGAGCATGCAGGGAAGTTCGCGCATGAAAACGGAACACACCGCTGCCGGCACGCAGGATGTTGCCGGTCGTCTGAATTTCATGGCGCTCGATGATGCCGCCAGAACGAGCCTCAAGGCGCTGAAGCCGATCCTCGAGAAGGAACTGAAGCCGGCGCTCGACAAGTTCTATGGCAAGGTGAAGGCGACGCCTGAGACGAAGCGCTTCTTCTCGTCCGACAGCCATATTGATCGTGCCAAGGGCGCGCAGGTCGGCCACTGGGCAAACATCGCCGACGCCAACTTCAATGAAGACTACAGCGCCAAGGTCTGCACCATCGGCCAGGTCCACGCGCGCATCGGCCTCGAGCCCCGTTGGTACATCGGCGGCTATGCGCTGATCGCCGAACATCTGATTACCGAAATCGTTAGGGCGTACTGGCCGAAGGCCGGTCTGTTTTCGCGCCAGACCACCTCGGCCGAAGACATGGGCGCGATGCTGTCGAGCCTCGTCAAGGGCGTCTTCCTCGATATGGATCTGTCGATCTCCGTCTACATGGATGCGTCCGATGTCACCAAGCAGCGCGCCGTCCAGGAAGAAGTGCTGGCGGCCGAGCGCGCGCTGATCAGCAAGACATTCGGCGCCGCCTTGAAGAAGATCGCCGACGGCGATCTGACAGCGCGCATCGGCGCCGATCTGCCGGTCGCCTATCAGGAGCTTGGCGAAAACTTCAACCACGCGATCGGCGAACTCTCTCGTGCCATCGGCGGCATCGAGGCCGGCGCCAGCCAGATCCATACGAGTGCCAAGGAAATCGCCGCGGCCGCCGACGATCTGGCCAAGCGCACGGAGCGGCAGGCCGCCAATCTCGAGGAGACGGCGGCAGCCGTCGAGCAGGTGACGCGCACCGTCAAGCAGACGGCCGAAGGCGCCAACCAGGCGAACTCGACCGTCATTGCCGCGCGCGCCAATGCCGAACAGAGCGGCGAGATCGTCAGCCACGCGATCGAGGTGATGCAGGAGATCCAGACGTCGTCGGCCAGCATCGCCCGGATCGTCGACGTGATCGACGAGATCGCGTTCCAGACCAACCTCCTGGCGCTGAACGCCGGTATCGAAGCGGCGCGGGCCGGCGAGGCGGGCAGGGGTTTTGCCGTTGTCGCGTCCGAAGTCCGCGCGCTTGCTCAGCGTTGCGCTGACGCTGCGAAGGATATCCAGGGCCTGATCGCCAAGTCGCGCGGCCAGGTGGACGACGGGGTGAACTCGGTCAATCAGGTGGCCCAGTCGCTGCAGCAGATCGTCGCCCAGGTGGTGGAAGTCAGCTCCGTCTTCGGCGCCATCCGCGCCAGCACCGCCGAACAGGCGACGGGCCTGCAGGAGGTCAACACCGCCATCACCCAGATGGACCAGATCACCCAGCAGAATGCCGCCATGGTCGAGCAGGCCAACGCCGCAAGCCAGGCGCTGACGGGCGAGGCCGAGCACATCGCCATGCGCCTGCGCGCCTTCCGGACCTCTGGGCAGGTACAGGTCAGTGCTGGTTCGGGTTATCGCGCGGCGGCGTGATCGTGCATTCCGTCTTGAAAGACGACGCCTCGGGTCAGGCATGATCCGGGGCGTTTATTTGTAGGACTGGGCGGCCTGCGTTTTCGCCAGCGAGATCAAGCAGGAACGTAGGTCAACCTCACCACATCCTCGCCAATCGGATCGTGAGCTACGAGACGGAGCGGCGGTCGGGGGCCGGCGAAATAGGGATTGCCGCGACCGAGCACGACCGGGTGCAGGTAGATCCGGTACTCGTCGATCAGGCCAAGCTCGGTGAGGCTGTGCGCGAGGACCGGGCCAGCCACCTCGATCTCGCCGTCGTGCTCGGCCTTCAGCTTGCGCACCGCGGCCGCTAGATCACCGTCGACGAGCCGGGCATTGGGGCCCACAGAGGTCAGGGAGCGCGAGGCGACCCATTTCGGCTGCTTCCGCCACGCCGTCGCGAAGGCCCGTTCGTCTTCATCCCATTCAGGATGCTCGTCGTCCCAGTAGCGCATGATCTCGTAAATACCGCGACCGTATAGACTGCCCGTCTGCTGTTCGGCCTCCTTGATGAAGTGGCGGAAGAGCGTGGGGCTCGGCGCAAACTCCATGTGGTCGACGTAGCCGTCCAGCGACTGGTTCATTCCGAACACGAGCTTTGCCATAACCGCATCCTTCCCTACATGGAATATCGCACGCATCTGATTGTGGATTGCAATCGGTGTAGGATAGATCGACTGCTTTTGTAACGCAATCGGTTTTGGGGGGCGCATGAGCGCCCGCGCTACTCGATCAAAGTGACTCTCAAGGGCTGGGGCGCTGGAGCTTGATCGTCATCTCGCGATCCGATGTGCCTGACGGCCGTAACTTCCGCGAGTTGTTGACCCGGTCAGAGGTGCAGATAGCCGGAACCATTCTGGCCGGCCGGCTGGTGGCCCGGAGAAGGCCGGTCTGCCGGAACCGACCCAGAATGGTCGCGGAGCTTTCCTTCGGGATGACAGAGAAAGAAAGCTGTCATCGAGGTAACGGACCGGCACGACCGGTCCGGTGCATCCTCTGGTAGCTGCTCAGAAGCGCCGGTCGATGAAATGTTTGGCCTGGGCGCCGGCATGGTAGAAGGCCGACTTCACGGTGCGCCAGGTGTCTGGGGTTACCGGTGTTTCGGCAAGCGGGATCGCCGAGGTCTCGCCGGTGACGTGGTTCGCCAGAGCCCGGCCGAAGACGGTGCCCGGCGCAATGCCGCGGCCGTTGTAGCCGCTGACGGAAACCACGTTGGGCGCGAGTGTATGCACGGCCGGCAGGTTGTTGGTGGTCATGCCGATGCGGCCGTCCCACCAGTATTCGAAGCGGAAATCGCCGATATAGGGGAAGAGCTTGCGCACGGAGCGGGCGGCAAAGGCACGATGCGTGCCTTCGGCGATCGCGTCGAGCCGGCCGATCGAGCCGAAGATCAGCCGGTTCTGCTGGTCCATGCGGAACGACGTCATGACGAGGCCGGTGTCCCAGGTGCCCTGGCGTTCCGGCAGGATACGGCCCGCGACCGCATCGGGCAGCGGATTGGTGGCGAACTGGAAATAGGGCAGGATCGTCAGTTCCTGCGTATGCGCCTGCCACGGGCTTTCGGCGAAGAGGCCGCCATAGGCGTTGGTGGCAAGGATCACCTGCTTGGCGCGGATGACGCTGTTGCCGGCCTTCAGCACCCAGGTCTCGCCCTGGCGCTCGGCGCCTGTCAGCGGCGTGTCGGTGTAGATCTCGGCACCGGCAGCAAGGGCTGCGCGTGCCAGGCCGCGGGCATAGGCGAGCGGCTGGATCGTGCCGGCGCGGCGATCGAGCAGGGCGCCGGAAAAGCCTTCGGCGCCGGTGAGCGCATGCGCCCGCTCGGCGGAGAGCGCCTCTACCGGGGCGCCGCGCTTCTGCCATTGCGCTTCGCGATCCCTGATTTCCGTGACACCTTCGCTACCGACGGCCATGTGCAGCGTGCCGTTGCGCACCGCCTCGCAGGCGATGCCGTGTTTTTCGACCAGGGCATAGACCATCGACGGGCCATCGCCGAGCTCGGTGAGCAGGCGGTTGCCGGCGGCCGGACCGAGGGTCGAGATGAGATCGTCGGGCTTGACCCACATGCCGGCATTGACGAGGCCAACATTGCGGCCGGAGCCGCCGAAGCCGATCATCTTCGCCTCGATCACCGTCGCCTTCACGCCCTTTTCGGCGAGGTGCAGCGCTGCCGATAGGCCGGTGAAGCCGCCGCCGATGATCGCGACATCGGTCGTCAGGTCGCGGCTGAGCGGCCTGGTTTCGGGCGCGGCCGGTGCCGTCGCATGCCAGAGGTTGGGCAGGGTGCGCTCCGTCGCCATCGCGGCATTCCTTCAAGTGCGGCCGGACGTCCGGCTATAGGTCAGGGTTCTGTCGGTGATAGCCGATTGCGGGGAAAATTCTCATGACAATGTTTCATGAAGTCATGATGCAAGGCCGGCGCGAGAGGCATCGGGGCGCTGTGCGATGGGGGGTGATGAAGAAAAACCGCAGCTGGGTCGTCGGCAGCTGCGGTCTTGTAAATGTATACGTCTGAAAAATCTTTGCCGAAACGTCGTCTCGCTTCGGCGATACATCTTTAAAAATGTGCCTGTCGTGGATGGTCAATCAGGCAATGCCATCTTCTATGCCGTTTGGCCGAAGTCACTCACCCAATTGGGGGAAATGGTGCAAAAAAACTTTCGGCAGCGGTGGTTGGCCTACAGCGCCGAGCGTCTTATCAAGACGCGCAAAGTTCGCTGTGCGCTTTGAAGTGCTGCATGTTTTTGTCCTTCAATCGGCTACGATGAAAGGAAACATGCAGTAGCCGAACGCAATGGCGTCAATCGACGAATTCGACGGTAACGCCGGGGCTGACCATCTTGGCGAGCTCGGTCGCATCCCAATTGGTCAGGCGCACGCAGCCGTGGCTCTGGGTCTTGCCGATCTTGGAGGGTTCCGGCGTGCCGTGAATGCCGTAGGTCGGCTTCGAGAGCGCGATCCAGACGGTGCCGACCGGGCCGTTCGGGCCGGGCTGCAATGTGAGGATCTTGTCGTTGTTGCCCTGCCTGAAGTTGATCTTCGGGTTGTAGGTGTAGCCGGGATTGAGCGCGATGCGCTCGACATTGACGGTGCCCGAAGGCGATGGCGTGTCGGACGAGCCGATCGTTGCCGGATAGGCGGCGATCAGCTTGCCGGTGTCGTCATAGGCGAGCACCTGCTTGCGCGCCTTGTCGGCGAGGATGCGGGCAACCTTGCCGGCCTTGTTCGCACCCGGATTGATCACCTTGATGATGGTGCCCGGGATGGTGAAGTCGACGCCCGGGTTCAGCTCGCGCAGATAGGCTTCGTCCATGTGGAACTTTTCGCCGAGCATTTCCGTCGTCGAGGTGAAGGACATATGCGGCAGCATCGCCTTGTGCGCGTAGTCCTCCGGGATCGACGCGACATAGGGGCCGGCAGCATCGGCCGCCGTGATCGTATAGCTGGTGATCGGCATGCCGCCGCTCATGCGCAGCCGCTCGAGGATGTCCTCGGTATTGTTGGGGTCGAGCGTCTCGCCGGTCGACTGCTGCCAGGCCTCGATCGCCTTGGTCACGTTCGAGCCCATCTTGCCGTCGATCACGCCGGGCGAAAAACCTTCTCGGTCGAGGAAGACCTGCAGCGCGGTGATCTCGGCGCGCGACTTCGACTTGACCGTCATTGCCGGCGGCATCGACTGGCGCATGGGCTGGGTGTCGTTCGGATCGATCGCGGCCTCTTCGGTGCCGTCGATCAGGCCCGGAAGGCTGTTCGGCAGCTCGTTGCCATCGGTGGATGGCGGCACCACGTCGCGGTAGTCGGGGATGGAACCGGTGACTTCGCCAGGCTCGGAATAGCCGTAGCCGCGCTCGGTGTCGCGGTTGCGGCGGTTCGAATAGATGTCGACGTCGCCCTCGCGGCGATAGCCGCCATAGCCATCCTGGCGGCCGCGATTGGGCACGACGGTCGCCACCACATTGCCCCAGCTATCGATCAGCAGCGTGCGGCCGCGGCTGTCGCGCATGGTCTGCACCTCATCGGCGCGCGGCACGTAGTCGAGAATTTCGCCATCGGGCGTGACCAGCATGACGTCGTCGCCATAGCGATTTCTGCCGCGATAATCCTGCGCGAAAGCGGCCGTCAAATCCACGGCGAAGAAGCCGGCTGCGGCGAGAAGCGAGAGGCCGATGCGGGTCGCTGACGTCACGTGAGAACCTGTTTTCATTGTAGCGAATGTGGCGCGGTACATTTGGATTTCGACGTTAATGTGAAAAAAATGAATTCATCATGAACAAGCGGTTAAATTCTATCTAGGCGGAGCAGACTTCGGCTTCAACCAATGAAATGTGGCTCTCCTCAGATATCATCGCTTTGTGATTGCAGTGATTCTACGGCCGATTTGAGGAAGAGGACATGCTGAGAACGCTCGAAGAACCTGCGGACGGCCAATGGAATCATGTGCTGTTCGATCGTCTTTCCGCGCTCGACATCGCCGCCTTCGTCGTCGATGGCGTCGACCTGTCGCCGGGTGCCGCGATCCCCTCTGACGGCGATATCAGGATCGACCGGGCGCTTGCCGGCTTTCTCTTCACCTGCGGCCCCGAGCATATCCGCCATCCTGAGCCGATCGAGGGCGGCGCGGACGGCGCGCGCTACCCGCTGCATGGGTCGCTTGCCGGGACTGCGGTCAGCCACACGCAGATGGCGAGCGATGGAGCCGAGTGCACGGCGACGATCGAGGTGGCGCTCGCCGATGGCGGGCAGGCGCGGATCGAGCGGCGGTGGCGGATCGATGCGGGGCGGCACGAAGTCGTGCTCGAGGATCGCGTCGTCAACGTGGGGACCTCGGCCTTTCCGCCGATGATGATGTATCACGTCAACATCGCCGGCAGGCTGCTCGGGCCGGACACCCGTATCCTCAGCGCTTCGCTTGCAGGCGGGGAGAGCGCCTGGCGCTTCGGCAATGGCGAGAGCGCGCATTTTTGCCTGCCAGCGGCCATCGGTTCCGACGGCTGGTCGGACGTCACGCTTGTGGGCCTTGCCGGACTCGGTGGGCGCAATCTCCAGGTGCGGTTCCGCATCGACACGCTGCCCTTCCTGCAGATGTGGCGCTGCCAGCGCGGCGAGGCGGATGTGATCAGCATCGAGCCGGTGTCGCACCGTATCGCCAAACGTCCGGAGCTGGCGGCGGCCGGAGAGTTGATCCCGCTCCCGCCGGGTGAGGCACGGAGCTACGCGATCGCCTTCTCAGTTGCCTGATCTGGCATCTGGAACACGCGGCTTTTGAATTGACGCGGGGAAGGGCTGCGCCTACATCAGAGGCCACCACATTTCCTGAGGAAGACGACCATGGACATCCGCCAGATCAACGACGAATACTCGGTCTCCGGCCAGATCACCGTCGAGGATCTCGACCAGATCAAGGCGCTTGGCTTCAAGTCCATCGTCTGCCACCGCCCGGATTTCGAGGCGCCGGATCAGCCGACCTTCGATTCGATCGCTGCCCGCGCCGAAGAGCTCGGCATCGAAACCAAGCACATCCCCGTCGGCCCGATGGGCGTGACGGCAGACGCGGTAACGAGCATGGTCGATGCGCTCGACGAGTTCCAGCGCCCGATGCTCGGCTATTGCCGCTCCGGCGCGCGCTCGACGGCCGTCTACCAGCAGACCCAGCATATCCGCGGCTGAGCCAGGCTCCAGTTCTATAGATCGCGCTCGGCCGCGTTCGTGTGATCGAACGACGGAGGATCGGCATGGCCGAAGCGCATCTGATTTCGCGTGAGCAATGGGCGGATGAGCCCGAGGTCTGGAAGGGCGAATTCGAGGGCGGCGCCTTTGGCGCCGGACTCTCGGTGATCTTCGTTTCCACGGACGAGATCGGCTACGGGCCGAAGCTGCACCGCCATCCCTATCCCGAGACCTTCATCGTACGCGTCGGCCGGGCGCGCTTCACCGTCGGCGATCGCACGATCAACGCCGAAGCCGGCCAGATCGTCGTGGCGCCGGCCAACGTGCCGCACAAGTTCGAGAATCTCGGGCCGGGGCGCTTGGAGACGACCGACCTGCATGCGGCCGGTACGTTCTCGACGGAATGGCTGGAGTAGGCGGCTCGGGTCGCAGGATAGGGTCGGTTGCAGGCGTGGCTATTTCCCGCGCCGCCGACGCGGCGCTGCTGGATTCCTGTGACAAGCACAGGAATGAGGGAATGCCAGGAGATGCTGCCGCATAGTTATGCCTGGTTTCCACGGAGGCTGACTACGTCGGATGACCGGGGTGCTAGGTCCCAACGCCCTCATTCCTGTGCTTGTCACAGGAATCCAGCCACGGCGCGTCCGCGCCGTGATTGAACCTTCGCCAACAAGACCCGATCAGCCGTTCCTGATATCCGTCAACGTGCGCGTCGGCGTGATCGCTTCGGGATCGAGCTTGATCTCGATGATTGCCGGCTTGCCGCTGGCGCGCGCCCTGAGGAATGCATCGGCGAACTCTTCCGTCTTCTCGACCGTTTCGCCGTGGCCGCCATAGGCGCGGGCGAGCGCCGCAAAATCCGGATTGGTGAGGTCGGTGGCGCTGACGCGGCCGGGATATTCACGCTCCTGGTGCATGCGGATCGTGCCGTAGATGCCGTTGTTGACGACAACGGTGATGATCGGCAGGCGGTAGCGCACGGCGGTCGCGAATTCCTGTCCATGCATCAGGAAACAGCCGTCGCCGGCAAAGCAGATGACCTCGCGATCCGGATGCAGCTGCTTGGCGGCAACGGCCGCCGGCAGGCCGTAGCCCATCGAGCCGGAAGCAGGTGCAGCCTGCGTCGCAAAGCGGCGGAAGCGGTGGAAGCGATGCACCCAGGTGGCATAGTTGCCGGCACCGTTGGTGAAGACCGTATCCTGAGGCACGTTCGCCTCGATCCAGTTCATGATCTGGCCCATCTGCACCGCACCAGGTCCGGTCTCCGGCGGGGTCGACCACTTGAGATAGGCCGCGTGCATGATTTCGCTGCGCTCGGACCAGACGGGTTCGCCTGCGGGCGCAAGGCCCTCGAGGGCGGCGACGAAGTCGTTCGGGCTTGCGGCGATCGCCAGCTCCGGCCGGTAGACGCGGCCGAGTTCGGAACTATCGGGATACACATGCACCAGCGTCTGGCGCGGGTAGGGGCTATCCATCAGCGTGTAGCCGGAGGACGGCATTTCGGAGAAGCGGCCGCCGAGAAGCAGCACGAGATCCGCTTCCTTGATCTCCTTGGCGAGTGCCGGGTTGATGCCGATGCCGACATCGCCGGCATACATCGGATGCAGGTGATCGAAGAGCATCTGGCGGCGGAAGGAGCAGCCGACGGGCAGCTTCCAGCGCTCGGCGAAGCGCTGGAAATCCGCCACGCTTTCCGAGGTCCAGCGGGTGCCGCCGATAATGGCGATCGGCCGCTTGGCGGCGGCAAGCATTTCGCCGAGCCGCTTTACCTGCGCCGGGCCCGGATGGCCTTCGACCGGCTGGTAGGGCTTGGCGGCCGGCGCCTCGGCGCTGCGGGTCAGCATGTCTTCGGGCAGCGTCAGCACGACGGGGCCGGGGCGGCCGGACGTGGCGACGGCGAAGGCGCGGGTGACGAATTCCGGAATGCGGGCGGGATCGTCGATCTCGCCCACCCATTTGGCCACTTCGGTGAAGGCGCGGCGGTACTCGATCTCCTGGAAGGCTTCGCGCTCGCGCGCCTCGCTCTGCACCTGGCCGATGAAGAGGATCATCGGAATCGAGTCCTGCCGTGCGACATGGAGACCCGCCGAAGCGTTGGTCGCGCCGGGGCCGCGGGTCACCATGCAGATGCCGGGCTCACCGGTCAGCCGGCCCCAGGCATCCGCCATCATTGCGGCGCCGCCTTCCTGGCGGCAGACGAGCACGTCGATGTCGGTGTCATAGAGCGCATCCAGCACGGCCAGGTAGCTTTCCCCCGGCACGCAGGCGATGCGTTTCACGCCATTGGCGACGAGTGCGTCGACGACGAGCTGGCCTCCAGTTTTCATGATCTTCCTCCCGATGGTCTTTCTTTTGTAGTCTGATTGTTGTTGTCAGATGGCTGGCGACACCGGAGCGACGCTCGTGTCCTTGTGTATGCGGCGCTCGCGCCAGATGATGTAGAGGCCGGAGCCGATGATGATGGCGATGCCGAGCCACTTCAGTGCATCAGGCAGATCGCCGAAAACGAGCCAGCCGAAGATCGTCGCCGAGACGATTTCGAGATATTGCAGCGGCGCCAGCACTGAAGCCGGGGCGGCGCGATAGGCATAGACGCCGAGCACGCCGGAGATGGTGGCGGTGACGCCGACGCCGAGCAGATAGTACCAGGTGTAGTCCTGCGGCCAGACCGGATCGAAGATGCCGGAACCCGTGCCTTCGCCGAAATAGAGCAGCACGAGGCAGAAGAGCCCGCCCCAGATGCCGGCATGAAATTGCATCGACCAGGGGTCCTCGTTCTGCGCGACCATGCGGGTGACGAGCAGGAACACGGCAAGGCCGAAGGCGGCGACAACAGGCAGAAGCGCGATCCAGCCGACCTCCTGCATGCTCGGCTGGATGACGAGCAGCGCACCGAAGAAGCCGACGCCGCAGGCGGTGTAACGCCGCCAGCCGATGGTCTCTTTCAGGAAGATGCTGCCGAGGATCGTCAGGATGATCGGCTCGACGAAGAAGATCGCAATTGCGTCGGCAACCTCCATCACCTTCAGCGTGGTGATGAAGGAGAGCATCGTCACGACCAGGAGGCCGCCGCGCAACGCATGGAGCCCGGTCTTGCGCCAGGTGAGATCAAAGAGGCTGCCGCGGAAGAGCACGATCGGCAGGATGAAGACGACCTGAAGCAGGAACCGGACGGCGGTGATTTCGGCCGAGGGGACGGTCGCGATCGCCAGCTTGGCGAAGATGTCGATCAGCGGCGACAGGAGCACCGAGATCACCATCAGCGTCAGCCCGAAGGAGATGCGGTTGTGGTCTGTGGCGATCTTTTGAAGAGACATGTCGGCCATGATATTTCCGGTCAGCGCCTGCCTGCGATGGCGCCCAAGCACCAGGCGGCGAAGTCCGCCGTCGCCTGTTCCCGGCCGAGTTCGTTGAGGGTCTCGTGGCGCATGCCGTCATAAACGGTGACGGTAACGTTGGTCAGACCGGCCGCTTTCATCTTGGCGCCGAGCCAGCGAATGGCATTGCCCATCTCGGTTGACGGGTCGGCGCTGCCGCCGACGAGATGAATGGGCAGGTCCTTGCGGAGCCGCGTCAGCCGGTCGGGCCGGGCGCCGCCGAAGGATAGCCGGAAAAGGTCGAGCCAGAGCGAGACGGTCGCATCGAAACCGCAGAGCGGGTCGGCCGCGTATTTCGCGACCTCGGCATCGTCGCGCGAGAGCCAGTCGAGATCGGTCTTGCGATCCTTGATCGCGCCGCCCCACATGCCGAAGGTAAGCTTGGTCAGGAGCGGGCTCGGCACATCCGAACCCTTCAGCGCCTTCTCGATTTTCAGGATCATCTGGCCGCCGCGGCCGGCGAGGCCGGGACGGAAATTGGAGTTCCAGACGGCGAGCGCATCATAGAGGCCGGGATCAGCCTCGGCTGCGTTCAGCGCAATCAGCCCGCCCATGGAATGGCCGAAGAGGATGACCGGAAGACCCGGATGGGCGGCGGTCGCGATTTCGCGCACAGCCCGGATATCGGCGAAGATCTTGTCGAGGCCGTCGCGGCTCGAAAACATGCCGAGCGGGGCGTCGGGCGCGCGCGTCTCGCCATGGCCGCGATGGTCGTGGGCATAGACCTGGAAGCCATACGCGGCCATCGCTTCGGCAAAGCGGGCGTAGCGGCCGGAATGTTCGGCAAGGCCGTGGCTGATGAGGAGGATGCCGCGCGCATGAGCGGTCGCGGGGAAATGGCGCCAGCTCAAGGTGGCTCCGGTCGGGCTCTGATGTGTCTTCACCTGCCCGAACACGATTTCCCCCGGCAACAACGACAGACCAATTCGATATCAAATCGATTTGCAAGGCAAAGGCAATCGCCGCTTGTTGCTCGTTGCGCATGAGGTCACACGCGAATGTGCGCTCATCTTAATTAAGAGTTGCAATTTTCCCGTTTTGAGCGATATTCGTTCCTGTTTTGTTTCCGCAGGAGGATATCATGGTTAGTTTCTGTAAGGCGATATCGGGTCCGATGGCAGGACTGCTGGCGGCGTTGGCGCTGTTCCTTGCGCCGGCCGCCTTTGCTGCCGGCGAGGAAATGTCGGAACAAGGGGGTTCCGAAGGCGCGACCAGCCGCACGGAATATGTGCTGGCGGTGAGCTGGCAGCCGGGCTTCTGCGAAACGCGGCCGCAACGCAAGGAATGCGAAAGCCAGACCGCAGAGCGTTTCGACGCCACCAATCTCTCGCTGCATGGCCTCTGGCCCCTGCGCAAAAGCTATTGCGGGGTAACGGCCGAGGTGCGCGCGCAGGATCGCAAGGGCAGCTGGCTTGAACTGCCGAAACTCGCCATGGCAGACGACACGGCGGCGCGGCTGCTGATCGCCATGCCCGGCGTGCAATCCGGCCTCGACCGGCACCAGTGGCTGCGCAGCGGCACCTGCCAGAGCGGCTCGATCGACGACTATTTCTCGGCGCAGCTGCGCATGCTGGAGGAGCTCAACCGCTCGGCGGTCGGCGCGCTGTTCCGTCAGCGCATCGGCTCCGAACTCGACGAGGCGACGATCAAGCAGGCCTTCGACCAGAGTTTTGGCACTGGCGCCGGCGACCGGGTGCGCATGCGCTGCCAGACGGTTCAGGGGCGCAGCATCATCACCGGGTTGACGATCGGGCTGACCGGCGACGTCATGAAGGCGTCCAGCCTCGCACCGCTGATCCAGGCGGCGGGGCCGACCGAGTTCAAATGCGCCAAGGGTATTGCCGATACGGCCGGGCGAAGCTGACCCGCTTTGCAGGCACTGTTCTTCGGCAGCGAATGTGCTGGAGGCGCAGGGTTGCCGCATGGGATAGGTGGGGGGACAAGCCGAGGCGAATGCCTTTGCTCATTGCCCCCTTCCTATAATTCGCCTACATAGCGGGCAAATTTCCTTTCCCTGCGGAGCATTCCCTTATGGCACGTCAGTTCATCTATCATATGGCCGGACTTAATAAGTCCTACGGCGCGAAGAAGGTTCTCGAGAACGTTCATCTGTCGTTCTACCCGGACGCCAAGATCGGTATCCTCGGCCCGAACGGCGCCGGTAAGTCGACGGTTCTGCGCATCATGGCCGGCCTCGACAAGGAATTCACCGGCGAAGCCTGGGTAGCCGAGGGTGCCACCGTCGGCTATCTGCCGCAGGAGCCGCAGCTCGATCCGACGAAGACGGTGCTTGAGAACGCGATGGAAGGCGTTGCCAAGAAGACCGCGATCGTCGAGCGCTACAACGAACTGATGATGAACTATTCCGACGAGACGGCGGAAGAGGGCGCGAAGCTCCAGGACATCATCGACAGCCAGAACCTCTGGGATCTCGAAAGCCAGGTCGAGATGGCCATGGAAGCGCTGCGCTGCCCGCCGGGTGATGCCGACGTCACCAGCCTTTCCGGCGGTGAAAAGCGCCGTGTCGCGCTCTGCAAGCTGCTGCTGTCGCAGCCGGACCTCCTGCTGCTCGACGAACCGACCAACCACCTTGACGCCGAGACCATCGCCTGGCTCGAAAAGCACCTGCGCGAATATCCGGGCGCCGTGCTGATGATCACCCACGACCGCTACTTCCTCGACAACGTCACCGGCTGGATCCTCGAGCTCGACCGTGGCCGCAGCATTCCCTACGAAGGCAACTACTCGGCCTATCTCGTCGCCAAGGCCAAGCGCATGCAGCAGGAGGGCCGTGAAGAGGCCTCCCGCCAGAAGGCGATTGCCCGCGAACAGGAGTGGATCGCATCGAGCCCCAAGGCCCGCCAAGCCAAGTCCAAGGCACGTATCCGCTCCTATGACGAACTGGTCAACGCGGCGGAAAACCAGCGTCCGGGCGACGCGCAGATCATCATCCCGGTCGGCGAACGTCTCGGCCAGGTGGTCATCGAGATGGAGGGCGTTACCAAGGGCTACGGCGATCGCCTGCTGATCGACGGCCTGTCGCTGAAGCTGCCGCCGGGCGGCATCGTCGGCATAATCGGCGCGAACGGCGCCGGTAAGACGACGCTTTTCCGCATGATCACAGGCCAGGAGCAGGTCGATAGCGGCTCGATCCGCATCGGCGACACTGTGCATCTCGGTTATGTCGACCAGAGCCGCGATGCGCTCGACGGCAACAAGACCGTGTGGGAAGAAATCTCCGGCGGTGCCGAAGTCATCAAGCTCGGCAAGTACGAGATGAACTCGCGCGCCTATTGCTCGACCTTCAACTTCAAGGGCGGCGACCAGCAGCAGAAGGTCGGCAACCTCTCAGGTGGTCAGCGCAACCGCGTTCACCTCGCCAAGATGCTGAAGGCCGGCGGCAACGTGCTGCTGCTCGACGAACCGACCAACGACCTCGACACCGAGACGCTCGCAGCACTCGAAGTCGCGCTGGAAAACTTCGCCGGCTGCGCCGTTATCATCAGCCACGACCGCATGTTCCTCGACCGCCTGGCAACGCACATCCTCGCCTTTGAAGGCGACAGCCAGGTCGAATGGTTCGAAGGCAACTTCGAAGACTACGAGAAGGACAAGATCCGCCGCCTCGGCCCGGACTCGGTCAACCCGAAGCGCGTCACCTACAAGCGCCTGACGCGCTGATCAGAGCCAAGGCGCCGCATTTCCTTGCGGCGCCCAGCGCACCGCGGCAGCGCCGCGAACGCTGGAACTGAAAGTCTATTGTACGGGAACGGGCGAAGCGCAGGCTCCGCCCGTTTTCCTTTGCATGCCCTGTTCCGCAAGCGTCATTGTTCGGCCTTTCCGCGCAAATCCGCTTGCACCGACCTCGCAAATCACATAAACATATCTTTATGTGTTGATGGGGATCGCGATGGCTGTTCAGAAAGAACTGGGTCTGGATGCGCTGGTGGACGTGCTGAAGGCGGCAGGAGAGCCGACCCGCATGCGTCTCGTCGCCTTGCTTGCCGCCGGCGACCTCACCGTTACCGATCTCACCGAAATTCTCGGGCAATCGCAGCCGCGTATTTCGCGGCACCTGAAGCTGCTTGCCGAAGTCGAGCTCATCGACCGTTATCAGGAAGGCGCCTGGGCCTATTTCCGTCTCAGGCAGGAGGGTGCCCGTGTTGGGCTCGTGCGGGCCATGCTGGCGTCGGCGTCCGCTGACGACGCGGTGCTTTCGCGCGATGCGGCGCGGCTGACCACCCTGAAGAAGGCGAGGGCCGAGAAGGCGCAGGCCTATTTCAGCCGCAACGCCGCCGGCTGGGACGAGCTTCGCCGCCTGCATGTCAGCGAGCGCGATGTCGAGGCGAAGCTGCGCGAGATGGTCGGCGACGAACCGGTCGAGAGCCTGCTCGATCTCGGAACCGGCACCGGGCGCATCCTGCAGCTCTTCGAAGGGCTCTATCGTCGCGGCGTCGGCGTTGATGCCAGCCGCGACATGCTGGCCGTGGCGCGCTCCAATCTCGAACGCGCCGGCATTACCAAGGCGTCAATCCGCCACGGCGATATCTTCAACCTGCCGCTCGACGGGCACGCCTTCGATCTCGTCACCATTCACCAGGTGCTGCATTTCCTCGACGAGCCGGAGGCGGCGATTGCGGAAGCTGCACGCATGCTGATGCCGGGCGGTCGTCTTGTCATCATCGACTTTGCGCCGCACGGGCTCGAGCATCTGCGCGACGAACACGCCCATGCGCGCCTTGGCTTCTCGCATCAGGTAATCTCCGATTGGCTCGCCAAGGCCGGCCTGGTGCTCGAAAAGACCACGGACCTTTCGCCGGAAGGGGCCGAGGAAGAAAAGCTGACGGTGACGATCTGGCTGGCGCGCGACCGGCGCGCCGTGAATGAGAATGAAACGCCGCGGCCGCGCGTCCATGCAGGGGGAGTTTGAGAATGACGGCACAGACGCTTTATCCGGCCGAGCGTGGCAATCTGAGGCTCTCCTTCGAGTACTTCCCCCCCAAGACCGACGAAATGGAAGTGCAACTCTTCCAGACGGCGGGAGATCTTTCCATCTTCGGTCCTGCCTTCGTGACGGTTACCTACGGCGCAGGCGGCTCGACCAAGGCGCGCTCGCTGACGACCGTGCGGCGGATGGTCGAGGAGAAGGGCTTTGCCAATACGGCCGCGCACCTGACCTGCGTCGGCGCACCGAAGGCGGAAGTCGATGCGGTCATCGATGAGTACATCGATTATGGCGTCCGCCATTTCGTGGCGCTGCGCGGCGACCCGCAGGGCGGCATCGGCAGCGCCTATCAGCCGCATCCGGACGGCTATGCGAGCAGCACCGACCTGGTGCGGGCGATCCGCGCGCGGGGCGACGATATCGAGATTTCCGTCTCCTCCTATCCGGAGAAGCATCCGGAGAGCCCTGACGTGGCCGCCGATATCGACATGCTGAAGCGCAAGGTCGATGCCGGAGCCAACCGGGCACTGACCCAGTTCTTTTTCGACAACAACGATTTCGAGCGCTATCTCGAACGGGTGCGCCGCGCCGGTATCAACATTCCGATCGTGCCGGGCATCCTGCCGATCAACAATCTGGCGCAGGTGCAGAAGTTTGCCGGCCTCTGTGGCGCGAGCGTGCCGGAGGCGATCGTCACCCGGCTCGTGCATCTGGAAGACCAGCCGGTCGAGCGTTTCAAGGAGGCGACCCATATCGCTGCCGAGCAGATCGTCGATCTCGCCCGACGCGGTGTTCGCGACTTCCACCTCTACACAATGAACCGTTCGCCGCTGGTGACCGCGGTCCTGGATCTCGTCGGTTTCGAGCAGGTAGCGCTCGAGGCGAACGATGCTCTCGACGAAGCGCCACGGACGAGGGCGGCGGGCGCCGCCGCCTGAACCCTACTGCATGTTTTTGTCCTTTAATCGTAGCCGATTAAAG